>JAJZJI010000015.1 GCA_021828345.1 Microcaldota archaeon | reverse complement strand
TTCACTCTCTTTTAGCTATAACTAACATACGTAATTATAGTAGTTTGTCATACAAAGGTATAATATCATATCTCTATTTTAACGGAAAAGCCCGTTTCGGCGCCCTTTTTAGGCTTGTGTTTAGATGTACCTTTCGAATGCTCAATAGAAACATTAACCTTCTTAGCCTTGCATATGCCTTCTAGCTCCGTTTTGGAACTAGAAACAGCACTATAATATGCCTCAGCAACATTTATATTAATAGCTGTTATTTCTTTGTTTAATGCTATACGCATAGATGCCTTGGCCTTTCTAACCTCCGCTATAATATCATTTAACAAGGCACCTATTGAATCTGGTTCATTAATGTTTAGTATCACACTGCTAAAGATTATACCATTAATCACATAATCATTTTTTGATGGTGGTTCAATATATTTTGGCATACGTTCTAGGAATATGCTCTTATTCGAGAACATGCTATTTATTTCTTCTATAGTAAATGGCATTACTGGAGCTAGCAATTTCATTATGTTAGATAGTACATTAAATAATGTATATGCTGCGGCTTTCTTGCTGCCCTCCATGTCCTTGTTTTCAGAATATAACCTATATTTGACGTTTTCTATATAATAATCGCAGAACTCATGCCAATAAAATTCTACTATTTTGGATGTGGCTAAGTATAAGTCGTAGCTTTCATATCCTTCTCTTGCAATTTTTATAATCTCATTTGTTCTGCTTAATATCCAAAGGTCGAACACGCCCATATCTTTTGATGGTATATCATCGATTTTTATTTCTGCAAGTGCCTGCTTAATGAAAAGTGCAGAGTTGTATAATTTTGTTATAAATGCCTTTCCGTGGTTTATTTCCTCATATGAGAAAGGCCTGTTTTTCTCTGTTCTACCAGAGGCCGTTACCCATAACCTTATGTTATCAACGCTGTATTTTTTTAGTAGCTCATCTGGGCTTACTCCATTGCCAAAACTCTTGTGCATCTCTCTTCCGTCAGTTCCTAAAACCAGCCCATGAACTATGAGATTATCAAATGGTTTGTCATTTTTTAATGCCCATGTCCTATATATGGTGTAGAATGCCCATGTCCTAACTATTTCGGTTCCAAGTATTCTTATTGTGGTTGGAAATGCTCTTTTAAATAATTCCATATTATCTGGCCAGCCTGCAACTACCAATGGTGTTATTGACGAGTCTATCCAGCAATCACATGTATCAGTCTCTCCTGAAATATCCTCAGATCCACACTTCGGGCATTTTTTAATTTCAGGTTGTATAAGCGCGGGATTTACTGGGAGCTTATTTTTATCTGCTGCAATTATATATTCACATTTGTTGCAATACCAAAATGGTATAGGTGTCCCAAATACTCTACTCCTTGATATGTTCCAGTCCCATTCTATATAATCAGTCCAGTTATATAATATCTGTTTTGCGGTTTCTGGTGTCCATTTAATTTGATCTGCTATCTCCCGTATTTTTTTTGCGTGTTCCTTTGTTCTCATAAACCATTGTATTGAAGACAATAATTCTATTGGCGTATTGCATCTATCATGTAACTTTATCGACTGTTTTATTGGTTCTGCCTTTTTGAATATATTCAATAATTTTAGGTCATTTATTATGGCTATACGCGCTTCCTCAGCTTTCATTCCAGTATATTTTTCTGCATCTAACAGGCGGCCTCGCTTATCCATGGCACTAATATGTGCCAATTTATGTTTGTAATATAAGATAACATCATTTTTATCTCCAAATGTGCAGATCATCTCTGCTCCTGTACCAAATTCTAAATCAACAGACTCTTCTGCAATTATTGGAACCTGTTTGTTAAATATTGGCGTGATAGCATTTTTTCCTATGAGGTCACGATATAATTTATTTTCCGGATTTATTGCAATTGCAACACATGCATGTAATAATTCAGGGCGCGTAGTTGCTATATCTATTGTCTTATCCTTATAATCTGTTTTAAATACAATATAATTTAATGCCGAATCTCTTTCTAATTCAACAGTCTCCTCTCTTGCTATTCCGCTACTGCAGTGACTGCACCACTCTACTGGATGCTTTCCGCGATAAACAAAACCCTTTTCAAACATATCAATTATTGAGAGTTGAACTTTTCTTCTATAATCCTCAGTAAATGTTATATACTCATATTTATCATCAAAAGATGCTCCGATTGTAAGCATCTGCCTTTTCATTATTTTCATATTTTCTGTGGCAACTTCTACACATCTGCGGTAAAATTCCTCTCTACCAATTCCCTTACCATATTTTTTTTCTACCTTTATTTCAGTAGGAAACCCTTGGGTATCCCATCCTAATGGATATAATACGTTGTAATCATTCATTCGCATATATCTTGCTATTGAATCTATGTATGTAACCCAGAATACTTGGCCCATGTGCATTTCGCCGCTTGTAAATGGTGGCGGCGGGTCTATTATATACATACGCCTTTTTGTATCAAACTCATCAAATTTAAAAAGATTTAATTCATTCCAAAGTGTAATCCATTTATTATTATCAATTTCCATAAAATTCAACACGATAGTTAAGCTTGAACAAAAATATAAAGATTATCTTAAAATGCCGCTTTCTTTATGATGCTGCGTATCATTTTTTTATCAATAAACATTTTAAGATATTCATCTGGTATCTTTTTATAGTATACCCATTTATAATCGCTATTCTCTATATTCAGCTTAATATAATTTTTATTTGTGGCAAATACGTAAATTTTATTCGTCCAGAAATATTTTTTATAATACACAAATATTTTTCCATCATATATAAGTTCAAGCTCATTTTTAGGTAGTTTTGTCTCCTCATATATCTCTCTATACGCCGTGTTTATGTAACGCTCCCCATATTTTCTTTTTCCACTTACGAAAGAAAACACGCCAGGATTTACTATGAACGGCAAAAAACGCCGCTTTAAAAATAATATTTTATTGCTTTTTTTGTTTATTATTATTGCAGTTATGCCATCCATATTTTTCTTTAATACATATTCCATAAATCAATATTGTTTGTGTAATTAAAATATTTTTGCTTAGTTGGCAAACATTATTTACAAACATTACCTATATATATTTCCGTGAACAGATTTTGAATTGATGATTTTATGGAAAATGCAAAATTAGTTGGTGTTTCTTTGGTTTTAAGCGCAGCACTTTTATCTGGTGCATATGTAGAATGTAATAGTGTCGAAAAGAAAATAAATAATCTCCATACAGCTATGTTAAGGCAGGAAACGTCGTTAAATAAGATAAGCAAGCAGAATGACAAAATTATAAAATTAATAAGAAATGATTTGAATAGTTTTTAGTATAATTAATATAAAAATAGCGTTAAATAATTGCTCTATATTAGTGTAATTTTAAAATTAAAAATAAAAAGAGGGTCTAAACGACCCAAAATGAATATAGATAATTACTGTATTATCTCTCCGTTTGCGTGTCTTGCTTTTACTTCTGTTATTTTTATCTTTAGTTCATCTCCCTCCTTTGCGCCCTTAACGAAGATTACGAATCCATCAACCTTGGCTATTCCATCCCCTTTGGATGCTACTGCCTCAATCTTCACGCTAACTTCGTCACCTACTTTAACTGGTTTTGGCATAAAATAGTCAGGCTTTATTCTCATACCCCCTCTTCCAGAGTGGTCTCCGCCTCTATTGCCTCTACGTTCTCCTCTATTTTCCATTCCTTCGTCTTCTTCGTTCATTTAATCTCTTCCAATACGTAGAATTAGCTTTACTGCTTTACTCCGTATTTATTAATATTCAATCTTTTAAACTTAAAAATCTTTCTGTTTTTGCGGCTTTATGCAAAAATATCAAAATTTGTCAAAAAACCATTTATAAATAATTTGAGGTATATACTTAGATGATGCGCTGAAGGTATTGTTTGTATGCTAAAGAACGTAGATACAAGAGAAAAATTAAAGAATAATATAGTCAAGACTGATGGAAATGTGCTATTTAATATACGTAAAAGTGAGACTGTGGGGTTGATATTATCCTGCAATTCAAATATACTCTTAAATTCAAATGGGCGGTCTATATTTGAGGCAACTTTGGAGCAGATTTCGCTAGTTAAAGAATTGTCAAATATTATAATATTGTTAGATAATGCGTGTGTTGAACGTTGTAGCGGAATAATAAGGCGCATGCGACTAACAAATATTAAAAAAATAATTATTAAAGAACCAAATACAAATGAACTTTTTAGAAATGCACTATTATATGCAAAGGAATGTGATATTATCATGCTGCATGACTGCTCAGAGCTATTTGTGAATGCAGAGGTTGCAAAAGAGCTAATCAGAAAAGCAAAGGCGTTTAGTTATGCTATTTCTGTTGTTAAAAAAGGCAATGTACTTATGGCTGTTACTCCTCAGGTGTTTGCATATGCTACTTTAAATAGCATAATTGCAAGCAAAAAATTATCAGAGAGGAATCTTTTTGACATGTCTGAATTTTTTGATTTGAATAAAGATTGCAATGTATCAGATTTAAAGGATAACAATATAATTATTCGCAGTGACTTAGATTAGAGCGTTTGGAGAATTTTCAGCTTAAGTGGTTTGATGCCTGTTGGTCTTGGTTATGATATACATAAACTCGTGGAAAATAAGAAACTTATACTAGGTGGCGTAGATATAAATTTTCCAAAAGGCCTAATTGGGGATAATGACGCAGATGTTCTTATTCATCCAATAATAGATGCAATACTTGGAGCGGCAGGCTTTGGTGATATAGATAGATATTTTCCAAAATCTGATCCTAATTATAATGGACTTAGGAGCGTTGATCTTCTAAGATATACTGTAGATTTGATTTATGGCTATGCTTGGACGATAACAAATGTGGATATCACTTATGTTGCAAAAGAGCCGCGCATAATAGAATATTCTAATGATATACGAAGAATGCTTGCAAGCGCAATGAATATCACTATATCAAAAATAAATATAAAGGATAAGACCAACCATGATATAGGGCCAACTGGAAACGGAGAAGCGATTGCGGTATTTGCTATAGTGCAAATAGAAAAGGCGTTATAAACTTTTTTTCATGCTTTTACTATGCAGTTTATAAATAATATATAACGTTATTATAAAAATTCCTGTAGAAAGCAGTATCAAAATTGCATTATTTGAAGGGAGTGCATAGTATCCAAAAAGTGCAAGAATAATGTCCCAGATAAGGCTTCCAGCGAATGAATATAAAATAAACTTTTTGATATCCATACGCGCAAATCCTGCAGGGAAGCTAACAATTGTTCTTATTACTGGTACCATTCTTGTGGTAAATACAACTATATTGCCATTTCTCTCAAACCATCGATCAAAAGCATTTAATGTTGTCCGTTTTATGTGTATTTTTTCAATGTTATTGTAAATGATATCTTTTCCAAGATAATATGCTATGTAATAATCTATTAGTATGCCAAAGAGGTTTCCTATGCTTCCGGCAATTATTGCAAATGGTAAAAAGAGTAGTCCAGTTGCCGAAAAATACCCTGCTAGCGGCATTATGACCTCACTAGGTACTGGCAGTGATATGCCTTCAAGCATCATTAATACAAATATAGCAATATAACCAAAGCTCTTTATAAAACTATAAAGAATTGCGCTCGAGCCAGTTATTATCTGTATAATCGATGAAATTATCACAAATTCTATCATCAAATCAATCTTAATGTTGTTTAAATATTATATACGATGCAAATTATAATATAAATGTAATGCATTATAAATGATGTTATAATATCAAAGCAAAAATTATATAATATCAGAAGATAATATTAAAATAAATCAGGGTCATTTAAAGTGAAAATTATAAAATTCAATGGCGAATCGGGTACGATGTTTGTAAAACTTGAAACGCTTGAGGATCTTTGGACCATACAGCGTATACTCTTTAAAGGAGATAGAGCAAAATCAAAAACATTGCGCAAATTCAAAACGGAGGATGGAAAGAGCGGAGATATGAAAGAGGTAATGGTGAAGCTCAGCGTTGAAAAGGTGGAATTAGATAAGAGCTCTGAGCGGCTTAGAATTGCAGGCAAGATAATAGAGGGCTATCCATTGGAATATATAAAACTCAATAGTTATCACACGCTAAACATTGCAATATCTGACATGCTTGAGATAGAGAAGGATAAATGGACCTCATATATATTAGATGTCATAAAGAATGCGGTTGTATTGACTAAAAAACCAAGGCTTGGCATAATAGCAATAGATGATGAGAAGATATTATCTGCATATCTTTTGGGATATGGTATTTCATTTAGAAATGAGATATATAGTCATTTGAGCAAGCGGCTTACTCCAAAAGAATTCAATGAGTTAGAGAAAAAATTTTATGATGAAGCTGTGGCGTTAATAAAAAATATGGAAGTTGAATCAATAATAATAGCGGGTCCTGGGTTTACGAAGGATGATCTGAAAAAATACATGGATGATAGCGGATTAACAGGTAAGATATCAAAGCGCTTATTTTATATTAACACAAGCAATACTGAGCGTTCAGGAATCTATGAGCTTATACGCAGCGATATGGTATCAAAGATTTTAGATAAGGAGCGCATACGCGAAGAATTCATATTAATGGAGCAATTTTTAAAAGGTCTCTCAACAGGTCAGTCAAGATATGGTATTGATAATGTAAAAAAAGCGATGGATGAATATGAAGCACATTCGATACTGGTAAATGATAGCGTTCTTGGCAATGATTTAATACAAAAACTTTTATCTGAAGCGGAAAAAAAGAAGCTTGTTGTTGAGGTATTCAATTCGACAGATGAGGTTGGTATGCAACTTAGTAACTTTAAAGATATTGCCTCGATATGACTATTTATCTGAAATTATACCTAGACATTTGATAATGACGAACTTAACACACAAGCTTTAAATAGTATACTTTTTACTATATTAACGATACATTACGTGTATCTTTAATGCGAAATGGTTTGGTGCGATAAATGTTGCAGAGATTACAGCTATGGTCTAATTCAAAAGTCAACTATAGCGTCTGCAATAAGACACTTAAGTTTATAGCAGCACCTTTTAACCATTCGGTCGCATAAACTCGCTCTATTTTTCAGGTGGTTTATGTGGGTCGAATGGTATACACTAGTGTAGGTTGCAAGAGAACAAAATTAATAGAGCGTGAGCGCTTAATAGTTCTTGAGATAAACAGCGATGCTATATACAGTGCGTCATCGTTTGTGGATTATCTTTGTAATTCATATGGGTTTTCTAAGAGCTCTATTTGGTATAATCTTAACAGGCTAAGGGAAAAGAATATCTTAGATTTTGCAACAAAAGATGATCCTGGTAGGCCGCTTGCGTTGACAAAAATTGGTATGGAAGAGCTAGCGGCACTAAAATATGAGAAAAACACCGTAAAAGAACGTTTTGCTCAGGTATACATGGAGCGCTTTAATACTGTACTGACATGAAGGTTGTTATGGAAGGTTTAGGGTTGGGTGGACCCCAAACCATCTCCATGCAAGCTTTATCCTTAAAAATTTTGTCTTTGATATAGAATAGGTGCTCTTTATGCCTAATGTTAATGACAAATTAAGTGTATGGTACAATGGTCGAATGCTTGGTTATAAGAATGCAAACGTTTCGATACTTACGCATTCGCTGCAGTATGGCAGCGGAATTTTTGAGGGAATACGCGCATACGAGGCAAAAGAGGGTACTGCAATTTTTAGGCTTGATGAGCACATTAATAGATTTCTAAACAGCGCAAAAATATATCGTATGGATCTTGGATATTCACACAAAGAGCTTAAGTTTGCCATAATAAATGTAATAAGGAAAAATAATCTAAAATCCTGTTATATAAGGCCGTATGCTTTCTATGATGACGATAAAATAGGACTTGCAATAGAAAATAAAAAAATTAGCACATATATAGCGGCTGTGGAATTTGGGGCATATTTTGGTGATAGCAAGATAAAGGGTATAAATTGCAAGGTATCGTCATGGCATAGAATCAATTCAAAGATACTTCCTATAAAAGCAAAGGCGAGCGGTAATTATTTAAATTCGATAATTGCAAGCAGCGAAGCTAAAAACATGGGATTTGATGAGGCTATATTGATTTCGGATAGCGGTTATGTGGCAGAAGGGCCTGGTGAGAATATATTCTTAGTTAAAGATGGCAGGCTTATAACGCCAAATGAAGGATCTGATATCCTACTAGGTATAACAAGAAATACAATAATAGAAATTGCGGAGGATATGGGGTTTATTGTTGAGCAGCGTTTTGTGAGGAGGGATGAATTATATACTGCAGATGAATTATTCTTTACCGGTACTGCCGCAGAAATAACACCTATACTATCTGTAGATAAAATCAAAATATCAAAAAAGCCAGGTCCTATTGCAACGGCGCTATCAAATAAATATGACGCGATTGTTCATGGGAAAGAGATTGCATATAATGGGTGGCTTACATATCTGTAAAAAAGGTTGTTAACAAACGCGTGAAAAAATCTGGTTTTGAGATAGAAGTCAAACGCGTAATAATTCCGGCATTTTTAACTGCATTGAGTGTAGCGATAGTGGTGTATCTTTTAGTATCATTTGGATTTGATATTAAATATGGTTCGGGATCATCGCTTATAGTATTTGCGTCTTTGGGTTCTAGCGCATTCATTATGTTTATGACTCCAAAATCCAAAGCTGCAAAGAGCTCAAAATTTGCAAAAAGCTATCTGCTTGCGGGTATTATAGGATACATTAGCTATTTAATTGCAGCATATATGGGAGTATATATAGGATTCTTTATTGGGGTGTTTATAATGTCTATTTTAATGTACCTATTAAAAGCTGAGCACCCTCCAGCTGTTGGGATTGTATTAGTATTTGTAATGTTTAAAATCGGAATACTTGGAATAGTGCTAATAGTCGCATCTGTGATGTTTTTGCTTTTAATCAAATACCTATTTAATAGAACACTTTCAAAGTTTATTCTATTTGATTAATTGGTAGTTTTAATGGATCGTCTTTCAAAATCCAAACGGATAATTGGTAATATAAAATCACAGCCGTCAGATTTTATTGTGGAGGAAATATCGGAAAATGGCACAATACTTAAATTGGACAGTATTTATGCGCCAGAAACGCTCGGTTTTAAAAATAATGATGCAGGAAAATTTGCAGCCTTTATAATGCAGAAAGAAAATTGGAATACCCTTCAGGCGCTCCGTGAAATAACAAAAAAGGTTGGTAGAGGTATAAAATCAGTAAGCTTTGCAGGAACAAAGGATAGATCGTCGATTTCAACGCAAATGTGTGCTATATATGGCATTAAATCAGAACAGCTCAGTTCAATGCACATAAAAGACATAAAAATAAATGGACACTGGCAAAGTGATACTCCAATAAAATTGGGTAGTCTGCTTGGCAATCATTTTATAATATCAATTTCAAATTCGCAGAGTGGGGATATTAATAAAATAAATATAATAGAAAAAGAGCTTAATGGACTGTTTCCAAATTTTTTCGGGTCGCAGCGATTTGGTAATAGAAACAATAATGTTGATGTTGGGATAAATATAATGTTAGGCAATTTTGAAGAGGCTGCGATGCATTTTCTTACAGACACATCAAACGAGACAAATACTGAGGCAATAGAGGCAAGAATAAGGCTTAAAGAGGAGAAGGATTATAAGAGCGCTTTGAACTACTTTCCTAAATATCTAAAATACGAAAGAATGATGATTGAATACCTTTCAATGTATCCAACGGATTATGCAAATGCGTTAAGAAAAATACCAAGGCAGATATCACTAATGTTCGTCCATTCTGTGCAATCGCACATATTCAACCTTGAAATATATAAGCGCATATCTGAAGGGCGAATATTATCGGAAAATGATGACTTGATGTGTGGTATAAACAAATATGGATTTCCTGATTTATCTAAAGAGGGTAATAATTTTATAGTGGGGTCGCTTGTAGGCCATGATTCTATAAAAATAAATGAACATGAAAAATCAATAATGGAAACGCTCGGCATATCTATAGAAGATTTTAAAATAAAGCGCATGCCAGAATTAAACTGTAAAGGAAAGCACCGCGTCCTTTTTGCACCTTATAAAGATTTCAACGTAGATATAATTAATGAATCTTTGCAGCTTGAGTTCTCATTACCATCGGGTGTATATGCAACATCTATGCTTAATGAATTTCTGGAGAATTCAAATATTGAACAGACTCTATAGTAATTAAATAACTTTTTATAATTATACTATTGTGCTTATATGGTGTTAAACAATATTCCATTAAATAATATAATCAGTAAATTTCACGAGTCATTACAGTCTTTTTCTAATAGCTTACAAAATGTAATAAATATAAATAAGTCTACCGCATCGGTTGATGAGATAAACATTATAAGAGATCATTTAAAGGCACGCCTTTTAAAAGGAGATGAGGAGGCTGAAAATAAAAAATTGATAAAATTGCTTGAACTATTATCTAAGGATCAGGCTGTTTTAAATTTGATAAAGGAGGAGTCTGATGAATGGATAGAGATGCTAAATGCAATAGAGCAGCATGTCAAAAGTAGGGACAAGACATTAAATAGTGATGATCTGAAAAAAATAATAAGGCTCTCTTCAGATATAAAATCAATTGCCAGAAAATAATTATTTATTCATCATGTTAAATCGTTTGTAAAAATCCTCCTTGATTATACTTGAAAGGTCATTTGTGCCTCCTTGGCTAATTTCATATTTATCATTATTTAGACCATTAATTACAATTCTAGCAAATTCTTCAGACGACATGCCAAATGGTGGTCTCTCTAAACTGACTTTGCCATCTTTTAGTTCCGTATCATAGATATATGGCGGCATAACCTCAAACACTTTAATATTGGTGTTGCGCAATTGATGTCTTAGAGATATTGAGAAGGAATGTAATGCCGCTTTTGTTGCACAATAAATTGGGAAGTTTGATAAAGGCACAAACGCTAGTCCGGAGGAGACATTTATTATGCTTGGGTTAGTGCTTTTTAGCAGTAGCGGCATAAACGTTGATATCATATGTATCTGTGCCTTGAAGTTTATGTCAATTTCAATATCACTATCTTCAAATTCATTATTGCCCAAAGTAAAATCTATCGGTTTTTGAACCCCAGCGTTATTTATTAGAATGTCAAGTCCACCAAAGGTATTCGATATATACTTTAGAAGTTCATCTCGTTCAGTTTTTGAGGTTATATCACATTTTTTGATGTTAATTTTAGGCAGAATATTTTTAGCCTCAATTAATTTATCCTCCCGTCTTCCACATATAATTACTTTATTATTTTCACACAATGTTTTTGTAAGCGCAAATCCTATACCTGTTGCCCCTCCAGTTATTAGTATAACATTATTATTAATTTTCATGTTAATCAATATGTTAATGTGCTAAAAATATATTAAAGTGATTAAATAAGCAGAATAGATCCAAAAAAAGCATTGTTTAAACGTAGTAAAGAGATAGGCTATGGTGTGGTAAAAGGATATGATTTTGATGGTCCATTTGATATTAAAAAGTTTTTTGATGCTTATGGAGAAACAGGGTTTCAGGCTACCAATCTAAATAAAGCTATAATGCTCACTAAAGAGATGCGCAAATCAAAATCTACAATTTTTTTGGGATTCACTTCAAATATAACAACTAGTGGGTTGCGGGATATAATAACATATTTGGTTAAAAATAAGCTTGTTCATTTTATTGTAACAACAACTGGCGGAATTGAAGAGGATATAATAAAAACTCATGGCCCATTTTTGCATGGTTCGTTTGATGCGGATGGTGCCTATCTTAGAAAAAATGGGGTAAATAGGTCGGGAAACATATTTGTCCCAAATGAGCGCTACATATGGTTTGAGAGTTTTATGAAGAAATTTCTTAGCTCCTTGTATACTGATAAGAGATATAAAAAAGGCTTAGATAGTGTTCTGTTTGTAAAAGAGCTTGGCGCATCTATGGAAGGCATTAAAAATCATGAGGATAGCTTTACTTATTGGGCATATAAAAACAATATACCTATAATATGCACACCACTGGCGGATGGTGCAATAGGTGACCATATATACTTTTTCAAAAAAGAGCATCATGACTTTAATATAGATTTATCCAAAGAGGTTGAGCTTTTATATGATACTGTATTAAACGCTGAAAGTACAGGAGCAATATTAATTGGTGGCTCTGTACCAAAGCATCATATAATGAATGCACTTATGCTTCGTGATGGTGCTGATTATACTGTATATATAAATACAGGGTTTGAGCATGAGGGTAGCAATGCTGGAGCAAATATTGAGGAGGCAAAGAGCTGGGGAAAAGCGGCACTAGATAAAAATAATGTAAAGGTGTGGGGGGAGGCAACCATCATATTCCCATTGCTTATTGCAGCTGCGTTTAAGTTGTAATAATTGTAAAATTAATTTAGATTTTATTTATTTGATGCTAGTAATACGTTTTATGAACACTATCAATAATCCGTAAATTATATACGCCAGGGTAGGGATTTGAACCCTAACTTCCTTGCGGAAACCGGTTGCCTTGTTTGCATCACTGATCAGCTCTCGAAATGCAAATCTCGAGACCGGCGCGTTACCGGATTCTGCCACCCTGGCAGGTATTAAACAATGTATACATTAGAAGATATTAAATCTATAACCCTTTCTTTAAGGCTTTAATAAGTATTCTTCAATTAAGATATGTAATGGTACAGCTTTAAATTTATTCGCATACCAATTCTATTAATAATAATGTGAAGCATTATTTAATTAATTCAATTATGCGTGTAAAAGTGCGTATTAATGATAAAGAACCCGGAGAAGATATTTAGTATAAGAATAATTACTGTGGTATTGTTCCTAGTGTTAGCTATTGCAGGAATAGGATTTTCAATGTATCTAATATACATATCAAATACCCTATATATGTATATCCTGTCAGTAGCCTTTACAATACTTGCTGTGGTTGCAGGTGTATTCAACATATTTGCATCTACATCATATTATAGGTCTTATTTTTACAATGAGCATTTGAATAAAATACGCTCTAAGGCAAAGATGCCAAAAGTGCTGCCAACTGTAGGCATAATAATGCCTGTTTATAATGAGGATCCAAGCATTGTAGAAAAAAATCTATTAAGGTTAAAGGAGTTAAAATATAACAAGGATAAACTTAAAATATATCTTTCAGATAACTCAACAGATGAACGTATATATTCAACGTTAGCTTCTTTTTGCAAAAAGAATGGCATAATATACGTGCATAGAACTGAGAGAAAAGGGTTCAAGGCTGGTACGCTAAACAATGCATTAAAGCATTGTAATGATGAACTTATAGCGATATTTGATTATGATGAATATATTACAGATCTTAATTTCTTAAATGATTTAGTGCCATATTTTAGCGATGAGAAGCTTGCTTATATACAAACAGAAAAGACCTATTTTAACAGTAAAACGCTCTTTGGTCAGTCTGTGTCACTATTCGATAAGTTCTTCTTTAACTTTATACAGCCATCACGCGCGTTGAACAATACTGCAATATTTGCCGGATCCTGCGGTCTTATAAGAAAAAGCGTTATAGATAGAAACGGCGGGTTTCCTGAATATGTGATTGAAGATACGTTTTTTAGTTTTCTATCAGATGTTGAGGGGTATAAGAGCATCTATATCCCAAAGGTATATGCTAGGGGCAAACCAGTACGATCATTTACTGAGCTTGCAAGGCAGCAATGGCGTTATAACTATGGTGACACACAGTTTCTTGGGTTCTTCTACAAAAATAAGGAGAAAAAGCGACTATCATTTTTTTCACACATGGATTATATAACACACGGATTTGGTCTAAATTATATCTCTGTTATACTTGTACTATTTACCCTTGTGTCTGTATTAATTGTTTTTTCACCAATACATTTTATTAGCTTAACATCCGCCCAGTTTTTTAGTCCTTCATATATAGGGCTTGATTTGGAGGTTTTTGGTAGTATCGCATTTATTTTATCATTGGTCGCCCCAATAATAATAACAAAAATTTACTTCAATTCAATAAGAAAGGGTATAATGATATTCTTGCTTAATTTCAGCTTAGCTATAATTAGGACAAAAGCGGCAGTTGCAGCTATATTAAATAGCAGCCCTGCGAGCAAGTGGAATAGGCAGAAAAAAGTAAATAGAAATAATATAATATTTGCGATATCCAACACTAAAATAGAATTATCTATATCAATAGGGTTGGTTCTTTTAGGCATAGTTGCTGCGTACAATAAAAATATATTTGGCGGCATATGGCTTATGTGGTATGCGACGCTGTATATGGTGACTACTGTATTATTTTACAAATATGGATGAATATATGATATATATAAAACTACATGATACTGAAAATGGCAAACTACTTGCGCTATGTGATAAATCTCTGATAGGTAGTATCATAGAGGAGGGAGATATATTTATAGATCTGAAAAACTATGCTGATTTTTATATGGGGGATTTGATTAATACTAATGAGCTTCAAAAAAAGATATCATTGCAGGATATATACTCCGCAAATATCGTTGGTGAAGAATCTGTTTCTGCTGCAATCGACTCAAAAATAATAAAGAAGAGCGGAGTTAAAAGGCTTAAATCTGGACTTATGTATGCACATGCGTATAAAATTATTCAGTGAGCTTTATTATCGCTTCGGCTATGTCCCCATTAGACTCCTCTAATGCCAATTCGACGCGCTCCCTATCTTTTACTCCAGTTTTCTGCATAACCATCTCGATATCTTCATTGCTAATCTGTGCCTCAATACTCTTTTTTTCTTCTGAGATATCCCCGCTTATCTGAAAACTAATAGTGCCCTGCGCCTCTATTTTTGTTATGCTTGGGTTTTCAATAACAATATTCGAAAGACCAGATTCTATTATAACTCTATCAGCCTTAATGTCTGTTGACTTTATACCCATTCTAGCCATCATGCTTTTTAATGCTCTTGGGTCCATATTTGGCATCATATAATCACAGAGTATAATTACACAATCAATAATTTATACCTAATAGATAAACTTTAAAAATAATTATTCTATGGAATAGTGTTATTAATATTTCCAATAGAATTGTATTGTCTTATTCAAGGTGTTTATTTGGTAGAGGTATCTATAGAAGGCTTCGTTGAGGAAATACGTGATTTGGGCGGAATACGCTTCATTAAAGTATATACGACAAACGGGTATAAGCAAGTAACAATAAATAAGAAGAAAATAGACCAATCGCTTTTGGCAGAATTCGATAAATTAACAAGGCAATCCTCTATTAGAGTGGTAGGGGAAGAAAAATTTATTCCAGGCAAGGATAACAGCGGCACTGAGATACATCCTAGTTCAATAAAGATATATAGCATTGCATCAAGTCCATTGCCTCTTGAGCCTTCAGGCAAAACACCTGCGGAAGTAGATACAAGATTTGAATGGCGTTTTCTTGATTTAAGAAGTGATAAGCATCGCATGATATTTAAGGTGCAGACTGCATTTGAGCGTTATGCGCGTGAGTATTTTATAGAAAACGGATTCATAGAGATACATTCTCCAAAATTAATCGGAGCACCATCAGAAAGCGGTGCTGAGGTATTCTCTCTTCCATATTTTGGCAGGGAAGCATTTTTGGCGCAGTCACCACAGTTCTATAAACAAATGGCTATCTGTTCAGGATTTAATAGGGTTTTTGAGATAGGGCCAGTATTTAGGGCTGAGCAGTCATTTACATATAGACATTCAACTGAATTTACATCGCTTGATGTTGAAATAGGATATATAAATTCATTTGAGGATATTATTTCATTTGAGCAGGATTGGCTTGTTTATATCATTAAAAAAATTAAAAGTCAATATGGCAAGGAGATAATGGAAAACTTTGGAACAGAAGTTATAGTGCCAAAAATACCCTTCCCTCAAATAACAATGACTGAAGCTTATGATATAGTTGAGGGCGCGAGTGGTGCAAAGGTGGACAGAACATCAGATCTTAATTCTGATGGTGAAAAAGAGCTGGGGAAATATGTAAAAGAGAAACTAAAGAGCGAGTTTGTATTTTTAACTGAATTTCCAGAGAGTGTCCGCCCATTCTACCATATGAAACCTGAAAATAACCCAAATACTACTTATAGCGCAGATCTTATATATAATGGATTGGAGATAACAACGCTTGCACAACGCGAACATAGATATGAAAAATTAGTTGAGCAAGCAAAGGCGAAAGGATTGCATTTACATAATATAGAGTTCTATTTGAATTTTTTCAAATATGGTGCGCCTTCACATGGAGGGTTTGGATTTGGATTATCAAGGATGATAATGCAGCTTTTGGACCTAAAAAATGTTAGAGAATCAACATTTATACCAAGGGATCCAAAAACTCTATTTCCATAAATTATTTTTTTATGCATAGCATTGTAAGCTCCGCTCTATTGTGAGGGAGATGCTTGAACTCAAAGCCTTCAAATGAATCTTTTAGTTCCATTTGCGCCTGTTTCATATAATAAGAATAACTTCTTTTGTTAATGCACTTTATGGTCATTATTACAAGTCCCTTTTTCCTTAGGTTTTCTTTTAATTTAAGTATAATCCTTGCAGATTCCAATGGGAATATGTTCATGTCATTTGTTATGATATCATATATGGTATTTGTGGAAAAATCCTCTATTCTTTTTTTTATATGGTTTATGTGCATATCAATTAGTTTATTATTAAGTAATCCAGGATCAACTGCATCAACTAATATGCCTTTTTTTGCCATTTCATAACTAAAACCTCCAGGCGCAGCTCCAATATCTAAAGCTTTTTTAATACCAAGTCTTTCGATATCTATTTTAAAATAATCAAATGCTTCCATTAATTTAAATCCCGCTCTATTTATATGATTTTTTTCATGAATCAAGTAATTTCCAAAGATTTTAGTTATATAACTTTTATTATTGATCACATTTACTATAACAGTAACAGATGGCTTTTCAAGATCCACCTTAAAACCATTATCCTCTAAGATTCTACCAGCGTTTACTTCAATATCTCTACTGTTGTAACCAATGCTGTTTTTATTAAAGTTATTGCTGCCGCGAATAAAACATTTTATCTTAAAAAAGCAGCTACTCTCTATTATTTTTTTAATTGCATTTGCAATAGATAAGTAATCTATATCTGTTTCAATATCTATTTTATATACTTCATGTGAAAAAATATCGTTTGTATTAGATAGATCGTTAACGCGTAATATACCATCTCCAAGTATGTTTCCATTATTGTGCTCTTTTATCATTTGTTTTGTTAAGCTTTTGCTTCCGATCAATATATAGTCCATCAAAACACGCGCTTATGTTTAAATAATGTGCGACAATTCCATATCCAAAGAGAATTCATCTTGTTTTGATAAGAATGCATTTGCAATTGTTTGTGCATCTTTTTTTCTTCCATTTCCAAGTTCCTTATTGTAATTTAATAAAGTTATAAGATCAGATAATTTCTCATCGCCATTTGCACTCTCAAAATCGTCCGCGGCGCGATTTAGTTTTCCACAAATAGCATGTAGTATGCCCCTGTAAAGATATGCCTCTTTAAATCCCTTATCAATCTCTATTGCGCTATCTAATGATCTAATCGCGCTATCTATATTGTTTCTTGAAGCAAAAGCGATGCTTATATAATAATAAAGGCGCTTATCCTTTGCATTAAAATCTATTAATTTTGTATACAACTCTATTGCGTCTTCATAAAGAAAATCCTTAAGCATCTGTATTCCGGCTTTGTGCAATGATTCATAATCTTGTATATCGATGCTATCCAGTCTTCTTAGTAATGTACGCGTATCTAACCTGTTATTTTTATATTGGACTTTCACACAAATACTATTGATATTAAAATATAATATTCTTTTGCAACAACAGGTTTGTACATATTTATTATATGTTCCCTATCATTTTTATAATATGGATAGAATTGTTGTTGCACTTGGCGGCAACGCCCTTATGAACCCTTTTGGCAATCAGGATGTCTCTAAAGAGAAATTGAACATGGATAGAATAGCTTTAGATCTAATAAGATTATCAAGATCATATGAAATGGCAATAACGCATGGAAATGGTACGCAGGTGGGTGATGAGATAAATAGAAACGAGCACTCAAAATCAGAAGTTCCAAAATTACCATTATATCTACTAAATGCAGAAACGCAAGCATCCATTGGTTCTATTATAGAATTATCACTAAAAAATGCGGCAAATAAATTAAGAATAAAATCCAATATTTCAGTAATTTTAGCGCATGTATACGTTAATAAAAATGATGATGCTTTTAAAAATCCTCTAAAACAAGTGGGGCCATTTTATACAAAAAAGGAATTGTATAATGAATTAAAAACGGCAAAATTTGATTATATAAAATTAAATGGTAAATATAGAATGGTAGTTCCATCACCTAAGCCAAATGGCATACTTGAGATTAATGCCATAAACAGTCTAATTGGAAAGAATATTATCATAACGTGCGGCGGAGGCGGAATACCAATAGTTTCTAAAAATAAATCATTTAATGGTATTTCGGCAGTTATAGATAAGGATAGGACAAGCCAGTTGCTCGCAAATTCAATAGGTGCTAATAAGCTTATAATATTAACAAATGCAGAATTTGTTTATTCAAATTATAAAGATAAGAAAAGTGCGATAAAATCAATAAAGGCATCAGATATCGCGAAAAATTTGGATAATTTTGAGAACGGCACTATAAAACCAAAAATAGAATCATGCATAAATTTCATAGCAAATGGTGGGAGTGCGGCATATATAGGTAATATATTTAAGCTCAATGAAATATTAAAAGGCAAATCTGGAACAATGATATATTGATTATTTATTTTGGGATAAATAGTCAATTATAGCCATCTCAATAATCTGTTTGTTTTTTGCTTGCTGCCATATTATGCTTCTATCCCCATCTATTACCTTTGCAGTTACCTCCTCACCTCTATGTGCTGGAAGGGGGTGCATTACATTGCAGCTTTTTTTGGCATATGATAAAACCTTTGAATTTAACTGGTATGGTGCGAAGAGTGCTCTTCTTTTTTTTGCTTCCTTTTCATCTCCCATACTAACAAATGTGTCTGTATATATGATATCTGAATTTTCAACACCCTTTTTTATATCAGAGCTAATATAAACGTTTGAGTACTTTCTTGCTTCATTTACATAAATGTTATTTGGTTGTATGTTTTTTGGACCTATTAAAGAGATGTCTGCTCCAAGCTTTGCCGCTGTTACCATCAAAGAATTAAATGTATTTTGAGCAATGTCCCCAATTAATGAAATCTTAAGTCCCTTTAGGCTCTTTTTTATTGTTTTTATAGTATAACAGTCTGCCAATGCTTGTGTAGGATGTTCTAAGTGTGTTAGTGCATTTATGATTGGTATGCTTGCCGCATTTGCCATGGCCTCTAATTTATCATGTTCGTTTATTCTTACAGCAATAAAATCACAGTATAAACTAAGTATTTTAGCGGTGTCCGCAAGCTCCTCTCCTCTTGATGTTTGTGAGGTATGTGCATCAATGTAAATAGATTTACAACCAAGTTTTGCTGCGGCAACTTCAAATGACACTCTTGTTCTTGTGGATGCTTCAGCAAAAAATAGGGCAATTGTGGGATCATTCTTCAACTTTCTAATTTTTCCAGAAGTGATGTTATCTGATATCTCAAAAATTCTTTTGATATTATTTACTTTCAAATCTTTGTGTGTTATAATATTCATATAATCAACTTTTTTTTGCAAAATTTTCTAATATCTTATCTAATCTATTGTCTTTAGGCTGCAATTCGTAATTTACTTGAATGAACGGTTTATTTATTTTTATAATGTTATCAAGGCGTGTAGGTGTTGCAGAGATTACAATATCGCACTTTGCGTTATTTATCGTAGTTTTAAGGTCTCTTATCTGCTCTTGACTATATCCCATTGCAGGTAGTTCAAATTTCAACTGTGTGTATTTCTCAAATGTCTTTTTTATCTCTCCAACGGCATATTTTTTTGCAGGTATTACTTTTGCATTATTATTTTTTGCAGCAATCATTCCAGCTCCAAATCTCATGCCGCCGTGCGTTATTGTTGGGCCATCCTCTATTACAAGCGCTGTTTTTCCGTTTATCATTTCAGGTCTATCTGGTATAACTAAAGAGTTGGCATATATAATATTTGCAGTTTTATTTATGGTCTTAATATCATATTCTAATACAGATAGTTCTTTTTTTGTCGCTGAATTGACCTTATTTATTATTATAACATCAGCCATACGGGCAACGATTTCACCAGGATAATAAGTGAGTTCATTTCCGGCCCTTAATGGGTCTGCAACAGTTATAAAAAGATTTGGTTTTATAAATGGAGCATCATTATTTCCACCATCCCATATTATGATATCTGCCTCTTTTTCTGCAGATCTAAGTATCTTTTCATAGTCAACTCCTGCATATATCACAAAATTGTTTTTTATATGTGGCTCATAATCCTCTCTTTCTTCTATAGTTGTTTTATATTTATCCAGGTCACTTAATTTTTCAAATCTTTCATTTATCTGATCTTTTAATACACCATATGGCATGGGATGTCTGATTAATATAACACGTTTTCCCATATCTCTTAGTTTTTTTGCAACATATCTTGATGTTTGGCTTTTTCCACAACCTGTTCTAACTGCACATATTGCAATTACTGGCTTTTTGGATTTTAACATGGTCTTTTCTGGTGCAATAAGCCAAAAGTCCGAACCTGCTGCATTTACAATACTGCATTTTTTCATTACTTCATTATATGGGAGATCACTATATGACATTATTGATATATCTATATGATTTTTTATTATTAGATCCTGTAGTTTAGATTCATCATAAATCTTAATGCCATTTTTATATAGACTGCCGCTCAATTCTTTTGGATATATTCTATCTGATATGTATGGAATTTGATTTGCAGTAAATGCCACTACCTCGTAATCGTTATTGTCCCTAAAAAGAACGTTGAAATTATGGAAATCTCTACCAGCCGCCCCGATTATTATAACTTTTTTTCTATTAGACATTTAATCCCAATTCTGATAAAGATAGAAATTATTTAAGGATTCCTAGTAACTTAA
>JAJZJI010000119.1 GCA_021828345.1 Microcaldota archaeon | reverse complement strand
GGAGGATGAAATCGAAGATAATTTAGTATGTGTATACTCTAATAATTTTGAATTGTATAGGAGGGATATATGAAAACAGGGGTTATTAAATTGGATTATGGGGAGGATGCCGATACTATATTTGAGGTATTGCTGAACCATGTTTATGATACATATTCTAATGTATATAGTTTATCAGCTTTAATTGATGATTTTAGTATTAGGAATAATGTAGTTCATATATTAGGTGGATATGATTCTTATAAAGATGGTTCATTAGGTGGATATGATTCTAAACCCGTTGAGTGGGTTAAGGTTGGTATATATGAAAATAAATATATAATTTCAGCATATGATCAAGTATTTAAAGGATTTAAATTAAAATTTAATAGAAGTAAGGGTGGAGTAATAATTTATTATGTATATGTAGAATCAGGATATTTAAATAAGAATTTGAAATATAGAGATGATTAAAAATGAGTATGATAAGGTTGAGAATTAATAATTATTCATGCGATAATAATTCTGTAAGATTTTTTGATGGTAATGATTTTGTAATTAAAGTACCCGCGAGGGAGGGGGAGATGTTAATAAATATGATTAGTAAGTATGATAAGATATACATTGAGAAGAGATACAACGGCGGAGATTGGAGGTATTATTTTAACAACAAGGAGTTGGATGTATTGTGAAGGTTAATTTGGATAATATTAAAATTGAAGTAATACCAGCAACATTAACCAATAGAATAAATTGTATTAAGGAGCAACTTAATAATGGATTTATAAATGTTAAATACTTGCATGATGTTGATGGAGGAAGTATTGAAACATATCGAGATGGCGATTCTGGATTTTATGTGTTTAAAAGAATGAATGGTGAATATTTATTGTATATTAATTATGATAATCGTGCAGATGCTCCTGAATATATGTACACTGGTAAAGCTGGAAAGGTATATCGATATGATAGAAAATATAATTGGGTTATATATGTTAATGATAAGTTTATTGTGGATGGGATTATAAATGAATGAGATTACATTCGCGATGTTGAAGGGGTATATTAAACCAACCCGCCGGGTGAAGAGTAAAATATATCTGCCGGAGTTTATATTGGTATATAAGTACGCCACGGTGGGGGGAAGTAAAACGCGGGATATCGGGAGTGCGGATGCCATCTTCTTTGAACTGCGGGATAGGAGTATGAGATATATACGTGATATAAAGATAACAGTGGGTGGAATAGAATGAAATCGAGGGTAGTTAAATTAGAGCATTATGATGTTGATTATGTTCCGATTGAAGATTTGTTAGAACCATTTGTTGATAGTAAGGTTTGGTATAATAGTGATATAGTGATAGCAGAGTATTTTAATGATAAATTGGTGGATTATAAAATTAATATGCATGAGGTAAGTGATAGAGATAAAATGTATCATTTTGTAATTGAATTTAAATCGGGTAATAAAGTTAAATATGTGCTTGATTTAATTGAGTTACCTGATCATTATATGGAATATTATGATAACAATGTATTAGTTGTGGTTAAGAAATATCCTTATAAATTAGATGAGGATGATCGTATAGCTATATTATATATGGTGATAAAATGAAACCGCAAGTAATTGAAATGAAATATTATCCAACGAAGTATCAGAAATTTTTTGATAGGTTGGTAGTAGAAGAACAAGTTGATCCAAATAAATTAAAGCTTGATGATATTGTATTGATTGCAGAGGAGTATAATGTTTCGGCAATTTTAAGTAGTGGAACTATATATATTGATTATATGAGAGATGCAATGAAATATAGGTATTATATAATTAGAAAAGAAGAACTTAATAGGGGGTTATATGTAAAATTTCTTCAATCATATAAGAAAATCTATAGTACCGATGGATATAATGTATATGAATATCACCAATAATTTATATACTCTTATGGGATATCCTATTACAATCTTAAAATGAGAGATTGGGGTAATGAAATGAAAAGCAAAGGAGTTGAAAACAACCAGAGTGAAAAGCAAGCGAATGGGATTAATGTAATATGGAAGCAACCAGTTACATTGAACGAGATACGAGAACCACTCATCGATGGAGTGAAGTTTTTAAATCCGCAGTATATAACTATATTGCGCGCACCATCTGGAGTGGGGAAAACAATGGCATTGCTATATCGGGGGTTAAACGGGGAAATGCCATACTTCGATGAGAATGGTATAATGAAGAAGAATGGAAAACCTGTAACCGGAAAATATAAAGTATTCGTTCACGAATGTGCAACAGATCAAATGCCATCTGATTTAATCGGGAGTTATATTCTCCGCGGCGGGGATACTGATTTTGTAGCATCATCAATCACATCAGCATTCAAGGCGGCATCAGAGGGGGAGAGAGTAATGCTCATATTCGATGAGATTAATCTACTGCGTCAGGAAGTATTGAAATCAATCAATTCAGTAATGGATGATAGAAAGTATATAGATTCACCGATGGGTAGATTTAGCGCAGGGGATAACCTTATACTTGCGGGAACGATGAATAGTGAGTATGATTCAGCGGGTTACGATCTTGATCCACAGCTTCGTTCAAGAGCAATCATTCCGAGATTTGATCTGGAGAAATATGTAACTGAACATAAGAAAATGTTTGATACATTTGCGAAGTTGATAACGAAAACAGAGGGAGCATTCTCTATTAGGGAGATAGAAAAGCAATGGTTATTCGTAAGTGTATTCGGAATGAATCAACAGGATGCATTGTATGAGATATTAAACACATATCCAGAAGAGCTTGGTAAGAAGATTAAAGAGAATATGTTACTATTGGGAGTATTGCAAGCAAAAGATAAGGAGTGATATTGATGGGGTTATTGATATCGGAAGAATGGGCGGCAGATTTTAGTAATGCATTCGGAAAGAATATAACAGTACGCGAGGGTAAAGAAATTAGATACCCCGCACAAACTCATATAGCATCTGATAGATGTGATATCTTAATTAAGAATCAAGAAAAGGATAGTTATCTTGAAGAAGAGTTTGTTGAAACTGTACTCCTATTTCACGAAACAGGGCATATCGCAATGCGACTTCCTAAACCTGAAAAGCTTGGGGGTAAGAAATTTGCATTTGGTATTAACATAATTGAGGATGCAATAATAGATACAGAGTTTAGTAAAGAACTTCCGGGTTATTATGTTGCTAGAAGCGATATGGATAAAGAAGTAACCGTAGCGAACAAAAGTTATTCACTTCCTAAAGATGCAGATAAAGCATTTATTATGAGATATAAATCATCTGTTAGAACTGCAAACATATTACATAATTATCTTCTCACGTATTTCGGTGAAAAATCTGATTACTATGATATGAGTAAAAAGGAAATAGAAATATCAAATGCTATAATAAAGAAGATAAAGTATTATAGTAAACATACACCTAAAAGCAATGATGAAATAGAAGCATATTATAGATTCGCTACTATGGTAGAATCATTCGCATCACTTCGATATATGGATATGAGCGAAGAGGAATTTAGTAATCTATTTCCAGATGGGTTTTCAGATGATGAAGAGGGTACAGCAGAAGTGAGTACAGATGAGAATGGAGATTCAAAGGTAACAATAAAATTAAATGGTGATACTAAAAAAGGTATTAAGCCGCAAAATAAAAATGTCATCATATGTACTAACGGAGTATATACAAATGAAAGTGATCCTGATGAAGAAGATGGTTGTGTAACGAAATCATCAGTGAGTACCGGAAGTGGAATTGGATTGGAGAAGGTAATTGAAATCATAAAGCGTGATTATTCAAA
>JAJZJI010000118.1 GCA_021828345.1 Microcaldota archaeon | reverse complement strand
GGGAATTAATGATAAAGTTGGTCGTCCGTTGATTGACACACCAGAATACCTAGCAGCTATAGCTCAAATATGGCAGACCAAGCTTATTGACATGCAATTCCCCTACGAAATAAATAAGGAGAATTGTTATATGATTACGATAAAGGGTATTGAAGTACTAAATCATCTAAGAAATTCCAGACATTCAAAAGATTTATTGATATCGTCAAAAAGACTAGAAATATTGACAATGATTTTGATTATATTTACAGCAATACTTATTGCTACAAAACCGCTTTATGTTTCTTTAGAAGTATTAGGAATAGTAATATTCATAGCTATATTATACTTCATTTTTATGAAATTTTACAGAATGAAAAATGGTAAAATTAGAAATAGGTATAAAATTTAGTTATGTTAGAATCATACCTCTAAGAAACACAGAATTTACCGACGACAAAAATCGCTGTCGTCGAAGAAAACAAGGTAACATTTCGTTGAGTTATCTATAACCCCTTTATTTACATGGGGCTGTCAAGATTTGAACTCACGACCCCGGCTTATAAGACCGGTGCTCTAACCAGGCTAAGCTATGAACTAGATCAATTTCTATATTTTACTCAATAACTTTATTTTCTCTTAAAACTTGTAATACTGTTTTCTTACCAAAATTATATTTAATATAATTTTGAATATATGGAAATAACTCTTTTGCAGCTTTTTTTGAATCTGGTCTTAGAAATATTTGGTTTTCATAATGCTTCTTAAGATCAAAATTTTTTAATATCCCACAATAATAGTCTAATACCCCATCTGGTGAAAAGTAATCAAGAAGAGCCTCTTCTTTAGTTTTATCAAAAGAGTTGCTTAATAAATTTAGTTTATGCTCATCTAATAATGCGTGTAATATTTCATGGATCATAACTGATACATAATGAGTTCTATAAAAATCAATATTTAGAATAATGACTATATTTTTATCTTTAAACCAAAATCCACTACCTCCAGAAAACTGCGTATGATTAATTAAAATATATACTTTTTTTGGAAGCTTAAACCCAAAAAAATTTTTAATGCCATCCTCTATTTTTTTAGAATATAGTAAATAATTATTATATAATTTTAATTCAATTTCGTTCTCTATTTTCAAATTTCTTTTAGATATATTCCATGTTTTTAAAATATTTATTAAGTTATTGGATTTATTTTTTGCAGACAGATTAAAAACAGATCTGCCAGATTGCTTGTCATTCCCAAATATTTTCAAATATATTTGAGTGGCTTTAACAAATTTTTCACCAAATAATTCAGGAAACTCAAAAAACTCTGGATTAGAATGCATTAGATGGAAAAAAAGTGCCTTATCTTGCTGCATTATGCAAATTTTTATCTTTAATAAATACAATATCCATAGATACATACCTTAAATTTTAACTTTAATATGTTCTTTCCTTAAAAGATTTAATTGACATTGTTTTCCTATACAATTTGATTTCAAATATCTTTCTTTTGCCTGGTTCCATATTTTTTCCATGATTCTTTATATAAATTTCCAAGATGTTCATCACGTATGTTAAGACATGGTGTAACCACCCCATTTGAAAGAACACCTGCTCTTAGTAGACCTGCAGTACATTTTTTAAAATCATATGTATTTAATAAAGGAATCTCAGAATCATAAGGATTACATGCATCTATAAGATTATTAATTTTTATGGTGTGTCAATTATTATTGATAAACATGACAACATCAAATATAAATAATATATTGGAGAATAGAAATGAGTTTTTCGGTAGGCAATATTGAATTTTGGAAAAGATGGAAAATGAATATAGGCTCATATCAGGGATTTTTGGAAATACACCTGCGAGACATAAAGATTTTTTTGAAGCAAGCAAAACTTTTTGGGAAAATGAGTTAGATATATAGTGTGCTATTAATTATCATTTGATAATTAATTTGACACATATATTTAAATATCTTTTAGTACAAATTATTAATATGCAGACAGTAGACTTTGTAAATTTTCTAATCGAAAAGCATATGCCAGTATTTAGCCTGGTCGATGCAGAAAAAATACTGCGTAAGAAGAGAGGTTATTCCACCCTCTTCATCCATAGATGCATAAATAAAGGGTACATAGGCAGGGTTGAACGAGGTTTGTACTATGTAAAGGAGAGGCACAATGAATATGAAATAGCATCGCACATAGTGAGTCCGTCATATGTGAGTATGGTGTCTGCGCTGGCTTATTATGGTCTAACTACACAGATACCGAGGATAGTCTATGTAATCTCTACAAAGCGGCATAAAACCATAAAAGGAGTTGCAGGTTTTGACATCGTTTTCAGAAAGATAAAAAAAGAGATGCTGTTCGGATATAGAAAAGAAGATGATGGGAACATATTCATAGCCGAACCTGAAAAGGCACTAGTTGACATCTATTACTTCAATGATATTAATGACATGGATTCTTCAGTGCTTGAAAGACCGTCTAGAATAGACATTAATAAGCTTGTATCTTATGCAGCAAGAAGTAAGAAGAAATCAGTAATTGCCGGAATCACAATACTGCTAAAGGAGTATGGATACATGGTGCAGGCTCGGAAACTAGTAGCTTTAGTGCAAAAGAGCAAGGTGTGATACATGATTGAGAGAGATGAACTTCTAAAAATTAATATTTATGAGCAACCATACCAGAAGGAAAAGGACTACATAGAGGAGTTGTTTCTCGATGAGATATACGCCGCAACTGGTGAATTAGTATTTAAAGGCGGTACAGCACTATCCAAGTTTTATGGCTCTAATAGATTCTCTGATGATCTTGATTTTTCATTATTGCATAGGGATTATGAAAATAAATTGTCTGTGTTACTTGATAAAGTAATAGCTGAAATTTCAGTGGAATATGCGCTGAAGATTATGAGAAAGAAAAACAGCGCGGACATGATAGTGTACGAGCTTAGTATTAGAGGGCCATTATTTGCGATGTTGAATAAGTATCAGCATCTTAAGATAGAGGTGGACAAGAACGCTTCTATCCTTTCGAGACCAGATATATTTAGAAAGGACCCTCTGTACATGGATCTTAAACCATACACTGCCGTAGTAATGAGTAGAAAAGAAATATTATCTGAAAAAATCGTGGCATTGCTTTTCAGACATAATGCTAAGGCACGGGACTTGTATGACCTTTATTATCTTGTAAAAAGCGGTGTGAATATTGAAGTCAGTATGATAGATCAAAAAATGAAAGAATATGGTCATACATTTACAAAAGAGCGATTGCTTGACAGGATGGAACAGTTGAGTTCTATATGGAACAAGGAATTGGGAAGATTACTGCCAGAAAACGAGTTTATCAAATACAATAAGGTAAATGCATATCTTCTGGCGTGCTTCAAAACTGCTGGATTGATCTAAAGCAGTGCGGATTCGGTCTCCGTG
This sequence comes from Microcaldota archaeon, assembly GCA_021828345.1. The sequence continues at coordinate 381 of JAJZJI010000118.1, read as the reverse complement.
ATTGAACCGAACCGTGCTGCGCTAAATTCCTTTTCCTTGGCTTGGGAACTGAACATGAGTTTGTCGTCGAAAATCTGATTCGCTCCCACCGGGATTTGAACCCGGATCACAGGCTCCGCAAGCCCGCGTTCTATCCAAGTTATACTATGGGAGCTTATGCTGCTGCTCTCTTCAATAAAAGATTTATCCAAAAACTTAATATTGCTATTCATTATTTATTTATTGCTTTCAATGAATTTTATTATTTTTGTGTTGTTATTTAAAATTCATTAACATTAAATTTAATCTATATAATTTTGATACACGTATGGCGTCGCTGCGCTATGTGAAAAAATGTATAACACGTATCTGACCTTGCTTGTGCCTGCAATTGCTGCATTT
>JAJZJI010000117.1 GCA_021828345.1 Microcaldota archaeon | reverse complement strand
ACGGTGTTAAAAATGAACTCCAAGAAAAGTTTAACTGCAAAATTTGCAGTTATTAGTTCGAAATATGGCAAGATTCTAATATCAATGATGATCCTTTTTGGATACATCTCTGGTATTGGTATGTCACAGATAACATTAGGTGGTATTACAGGAACGTCATCGGGTGTTGGAGGAGCGGTAAATGCAATATGTACAGTATACTCAGATGTTGAGACTGTAATATTCATATTGGGATTGACTCTGATGATACTGGGTGCAGCACTGTATGCAGGCTCTCATGTGATGCCTAGCCAGTCAAAAGGTTCCCTGCAAGGTTATGGAATGGGTATGATATTAGGAGGCGTAGTCGGAGTTATAATAGCTCTCTTGGCTCCATACATACTACAGTTGATAACAGGGCAGACAGCATTGCAGATAACGGCGCAATGTGGTAATATCGGAGGATTGCTAGGTGGAATTTAGTCCACTTGGCATCTGATGGGCTCTTTTTTTAATTTTTTATTTTTAATATTCTTTTTATATCTTTAGATTGAATCTATCTTAGTGTAACTGTTGTGATATTTTGGTAAATGTAATAAAACATTCAATAGATTTTTATATAAAGAATCTAGAACTTATATTTTTATTTTCAGTGGCATTTATAATCGCATTTCTAATACCTGTATTTGCATCCCTTCCAACATTTAATGATGCAGGGGCGATATTTATAAGAACGTCAAGCATATTTACAAATCTTAACGTAATTAGCACATCGGTGATAATTGTCGCGCTCTTCTTCTCATTGCTATTTCTTAGTTTTGCAATAGTTGCAATAAACATACTTGTAAGGCATACGAGAACGCACACGAAGATAAAAGAGGAGGTAATTAAGGGCATAGAACATTATACTAGTAGGGTGTTTGTTGTTCTGTTAATATACTCTGCCATAATAATGTTAATTAATATAGCAACATATAACTATGGAATATCGGGCATTGCGACCGCAATAGCTGGTATATTATTGCTTCCAATATTTTTCTATGCTCCAAGCGCAATTGTAATAGACGAGCATAGGGTGCTTCCGGCCATAAAGTCTGGTGTATATTTCTTCTTTAAGCGATTTGATTATGTGCTGTTATGGCTCACTGTTGCGATACTTGCATTAACAGTATTTGATTTCATATTCATTGTATTAACAGGCACTACAATTTCAAGGTATGCGATGCTCATATTTAATGCATTTATAATACTACCATTTCTTGTTGTGCTCCAAAGTCAGATGTACATGAAGCGATTTGCTATAATGAGGCACTGATCGAATTTTTCCATGTGGGATATATTATTATATCTAATTATATAAGTAATATCTGATAGTATGCGGCTGCGTTTTTATGTTGTTTTACTCTTCCTTTTTGGTATAATATCATTTATACCATTCATGACATCAGCCGCACAGGTGAACGCGCAGTACCTATTTGCTTCAACGCTCTCAGGTACTCAGTATATAGCAACAACACTAACCCAGGCTATAGCTCTAGGCGCATTTACCAGCGCAGTTGCCCTGTCATTACTTGGCATATTACTATCATTTCTTCTTATTGCAATATCTTATATACTAGATTCTGTATTCAACATACCATCCCTAAAGGGCTGGTATAAAGGGGAGATACGTGAGACGATAAAGTCAATAATAATTGTTGTTGTCATATTTTCCGTAATTATAATAATGGGCAATATTGCTATAAGTGATTTTTCTGTAGGAAATATTGCTCCATTAAATGGTATAAATCAAATCACAACTACAACAGAAGCAATGTATAATGCTGTAGAGGTGCAGTATCTTGGTGCGGAGCTAAATGATGTAAACGCATCATTGATAGGTCTGTTTGGATTATATGATGGTCTTGGCGTTCTAAAGACTACAACACTGGCCATATATGTGCCTATTCCTGTGCTACCACTACCAGAATTTTATATAGGATCTATAGATTTTGGGGTAAAAGAGAACCTCTATACAAGCAGTGTACTCGGTTCAACTAATATTCCAGATGCTGGGCTTACTACAGATATTGGAAAGGTTGTAGTTCTGCCAATGTTGATATTATTTCAGGTGGAGGCTGACGTATTTCCATATGTAATAATTGCGGGGCTTACAGTGTTGCTTCCCGCCGGAATAATACTTAGATCAGTGCCTCTTCTACGCTCAATAGGTGGTACACTTATAGCCTTGGGTATTGGCACAGCTATTGTATATCCAGCATTGTTACTATTAATGAATCTGCCTCTTACAAACTTTATAGCACCTCCAGTGCAGACAGGAACTACACCACCATTTAATTGCGCTACGATAACAAATGGGGTTGCATCAGCAAGCTTAACATGCGGCTTCTTAAACAGCGCTGTCAGTACAACACAGTCCTATTTATCAAGTATACCTAATAGTCAGCCCTTAACAAATAATATTCAATATGCACTGAGTGGTTTTGTAGCGGGTGTATCAAGTTTAACTAGTATCTATCCTGCGCTAAATTTCATAACCTCTCAGATGTATATAAACTTAATATATCAATTTATACTCAGTATATTAGATATCATAATAGGATTTACCATAACGCAGAATATAGCAAAGATGCTTGGAGGCAACGTAAAGCTCGGAATAGGTAGGTTAAAGCTGGCATGATAATATGATAGATACATGCGCATTATATGGCGGATCAACATATGTAAGTAGTTGGTTAGAGCCATCGCTGTTAATAATACTAACAGCATTTCTAATAGTTGCAATACTATACATACTATCAGGATTTTTCTCATCATCGCTTAGATCTAAAATACGTGAAATGGTAAAATCTGAGATAGTACAGCTTGTTATAAGTGTTGTAATAATTGCAATACTATTAGGATCCGCAGCAACCGCCTGCAATATTTCATCTTCAATTAGCCAGAGTCTTGTAAAGAGCTCTTTAAACCCAATACAATACTCAGAATATTATATAGGTAATTTGAGTATGAATACGGGTTTGAAACTATTATCTTATCTATATACAACATCAATTGTATATGGTATAGATGCGCGAATATTATATGTTATAGGCAACTCCTTTGATTTCTTCCAGACCCGTGCTATTCTTGGCGCATCAATAAACTTCGGCATTAATTTAGCCGTTCCATATAACTTTTTAGCCACCTTATATACTACGGTTCTCTCACCAATTCTTATAATAGTAATAGGCATGCTGCTTTTGCAGTATATATTGCTGCCGCTTATACAGTATACCGCATTTACTATAGTGCTTCCAGTTGCGCTTATTGTACGATCTATTGCATATATAGGCACAAGTGGTGGACTTAGAACTGCAGCCAACGCATTGATTGCAATAGCGATAGCGTTTTACTTGATATACCCTCTTACAATAGGACTTGATAGTCTGATTGTTAATTGGTTATACTCACCAGCAAATCCTACCTATGTATATTTGCAGCAGACATTGCAATTCAACCAGATACCATCAACATTCTTATCAACTACAACAAGTACATTGACGGGACCATCAGCATTTGGTCTATCAACGCAATCTATAAGCTCTCTATTAAATAGCGCGAGCACTTTAGGCATTGCCCATTTTCTTAATCCAATTAATGTACCACAGGAGGCAAACTTTATAATAACAACAATGGCACAATTTATGTTTGTCGGAGTATTTTTATTTGCGCTTAATATGGGTATAACGGTTGCGTTCGCAATGAGTTTATCAAAAGCGTTAGATGCGGGAATAGATGGAGCCGGTTCATTCTGGAGAGGTTTATGATATGTTAGATATTTCAGCTACATTATATAAT
>JAJZJI010000116.1 GCA_021828345.1 Microcaldota archaeon | reverse complement strand
ACAGACCTCATTTATATTATGAGGTAATATGTTTGTTGCAACTCCAACAGCTATTCCAGAACTGCCATTTAGCAAAAGATTTGGCAATTTTGCTGGAAGAACAACTGGCTCCACTTCAGTATTATCGAAATTCTGGGTAAATGCTACAGACTCTTTTTCAAGATCATTTAACATCTCCTCTGCTATTTTTGAAAGTTTAACCTCAGTATATCTCTGCGCTGCTGGAGGATCGCCATCTATTGAGCCCATATTTCCTTGTCCTGATACAAGCGTATGCTTCATAGTAAATGGCTGCGCCATCCTAACAAGGGCGTCATATATGGCCATATCTCCATGTGGATGATATTTACCCATAACTTCTCCAACAATTCTGGCACTTTTTTTTGTCTGTTGTGAATGTACATTGTTTAACTTATACATTGCGTATAATATTCTTCTTTGAACAGGTTTTAGTCCATCGCGCGCATCCGGCAGAGCCCTACCTACTATTACGCTCATCGCATAATCTATGTAGCTACTCTGCATCTCCTTCTCTATTTGCGTCTCTATAATTTCTGGCATCTAAATAACCTATACATCCAAAAAGTTAACATCCTTAGAATGTTCCTCTAAGAACTTTCTTCTCTCACTCACATCAACACCCATTAGTATGGAGAATATCTTATTTGCATGGACCACATCTTTTATCATTATCTTCTTTAACACTCTAGTTTTTGGATCCATTGTTGTCTCCCATAATTGCTCTGGATTCATCTCTCCAAGACCCTTATACCTTTGAATATTTGCATTGCCCTCAAATTGCTTTAATTTCTCATTCATCTCCTCCTCACTATAAACATAGTGCGATTCTCGCCCTTTAGATATTTTATACAATGGAGGCTGTGCTATGTAAACATTACCATTCTCTATCAATTGCTTAAGATATCTATAGAAAAATGTTAAAAGCAGAGTTCGTATATGGCTTCCGTCAACATCAGCATCTGTAAGCAGTATTATTTTTCCATATCTTATCTTACTTATATCAAAACTCTCCTTTATACCTGTGCCAAAAGCTGTTACCATCATATGAAGCTCTTTATTCCCAAATATCTTATCCTCAGTCGCCTTTTCTACATTCAATACTTTTCCGCGCAAAGGCAATATAGCCTGATAGAACCTATCCCTGCCCTGCTTACTTGATCCTGCAGCACTATCCCCCTCAACTATAAATATTTCTGTTTTCTCAGGATCATCCTCTGTACAATCCGCGAGCTTTCCTGATAGCACAGGACCATCAAACATTCCCTTCTTTCGTGCAAGCTCCCTTGCCCTTCTTGCATATTCGCGCGCTTCAGCAGCACCCTGAACCTTTGCAATTATCTTTCCGATTTCTATCGGATTCTCCTCAAAATATGTTGATAATGTTGAATAAACAAAGCTATCAACCATACTTTTTATATTTGAATTGCCCAATTTCTCCTTTGTCTGCCCCTCAAACTCAGGGTTCTGCATCAGTATGGAAATAACACCAATAAGACCTTCCCGTGTATCCTCCCCTTCAATAGCGGCAGTCTTGTTCTTACTTTTAACATTTTTTTGTATATAATTTGTTATGGCACGGGTAAGCGCTGTGTGAAATCCTATTACATGCGTTCCGCCCTCTCCAGTCTTTATTCTATTTACAAATGAAATAAGCTCTTCGCTATAACTCTCAACGTACTGTATAGCAAGCTCCACTTTTATAGATTCATAATCTTTTATCATTATTATCGGCTTTGATATTGGTAATTTATCAGAGCGTATATAATCTAAAAAGTCTGGAAGACCATTATTTGAATGATATATCTTTTCAGTATCCTCAGTTATCCCACGTTTGTCCCTAAATTCTATTTTAAGCCCGGGGTTTAAAAATGACAGATCAACCAACCGCTCTGTTATAGTAGTTGTATCAAAATGACTTACCGAAAATATCTCTTTGTCCGGTTTAAATTTTATTGTAGTACCATTATCATTTGGGTCTATATCGCCCATTACTTGAAGCTCTGATGTAGGTATACCTCTGCTAAAACTCTGCCTGTATATCTTCCCATTTTTCTTAACCGTAACAACCGTATATTCTGAGAGTGAATTTATTACAGTTAACCCAACACCATGCAGACCCCCAGACACCTTATATATTTTATTTTCAAATTTCGCTCCTGAATGAAGAGATGTCATTATAACCTCAAGTGCTGGTTTGTTTGCCTTTGGTATTATATCTATAGGTATACCTCTTCCATTATCAGATACCTCTCCAACATCAATACCATCTTCATTATAGAGTGTTATTTTTATAGTATTGCAAAATCCTGCTGTTGCTTCATCTATAGAGTTATCAATTACCTCATAGAGTAGATGATTAAACCCAGCTATACCTGTGGAACCTATATACATCGCAGGCCTTTTCCTAACGCCTTGTGTTCCAGAAAGCACAACTATATCCTTAGCAGAATAATCATTATTTTCCATAAAATAAGCCTATAAATTTTCCTATATTAGTATCGTATTTTAGTATTAAAAACCTTCTTATTATTGAGATTTAATGAGAATAATTAATAATGCTAACATACTATTTATTAAATTAAATTAATATAATACTTTTTAGTATTATTTTTGTTTATAAAGTGCTAAAATGAAATTTAATGATAAATTTAAAAACAGGTTATTACTATTTGTGCTAATTATAGCTCTCATCGATTCTATATATCTAACATCAGTTGAACTAAATAGCCTGCCACTTTATTGTTCACACACGGGAATAATAAACTGTGGTGGTGTTCTCTCCAGCAAATATGCGAACATAATTGGTATACCTCTAGCATATTACGCTCTTGGATGGTCAGTAATTGCGATTATCCTATTCTTTTTAAAAGATAAAAAATTTGAAACCGTGAAAAATTTCTGGTATTTAATAGCAATAGTCGCAGTATTATACTCAGTGTCAGCTATGGCGGCCCTTGGAGAAATATGTGAGTACTGCTCGCTGCTTGATGCCACATTAGTAATAGTTTTTATAATAACAGTATACTCATTAAAAAAATAACAAATCAATTTGTATACATCAAAACTAAAACACCTATAGGTATCAAAAAGAAATTTATAATGTTTACAGTAGGTATTATCTGCAATAATACTATCAAATAAAGTATTATGCCAGAGGTATTATCCTTATCATATATTGAATGAAATATTGTTATGAATGTGTTTGGATTCTCTTTGGTTAGGTATTTTACCATAGACATTCCGATGATTATTGCTATTATAACCCCATAGATTATAGCTCCAAAAAATCCACCTATAACACTTAATATTGATGCAATAATAACGGCAGATATTATTGTGTATATAAATTTCGAGGAAATTAAATCTTTCCAACCATCAGAAAGCGCAAATACTATGTCACTTCCTTCTTTTTTTAGATATTTAGATGAAGCAATTAATAGTATAAGCACTAATGGCGATATTATATGTATTAATATACTAATTAAATATGAAAACAATGAAGCGGTTGTATTTAATGGACTTACAGTTGAAAATATCAACGTTGGTATTGCAGCGATAAAAGATAATATTGCATCTACAATTATTACAGATATCAACAATAGCGCTCCTAAAAGTATATAATCTAAAAGATTATCCTGATATTTTGCATATATGTCATCAAATGTCATGTGTTCTTTTTTTATTGGCACTATACCACTTATATTAGTTCGCTGCACATCTTTTTATACTTTTCATATAGAATATTTAGTATTCTTGGGCTCGTAGCTCAGTTTGGTAGAGCGGCTGGCTCTTAACCAGTAGGTCGCGGGTTCGAATCCCGCCGGGCCCGATCCAATATTTT
>JAJZJI010000115.1 GCA_021828345.1 Microcaldota archaeon | reverse complement strand
CCAACTGATGTTGACTTTCCAGCGTCTACATGACCAATGAAGATCAAATTCAAGTGCGGTTTTTCTGCCATATTTTTCACCATTATTTAACATTTTTAGTATTAATTTTTAACGATATAAAAGTCGCTTTATATAAATTATTCCATATATCATAAAATTTAGACTTTTTTATACTAAATTACTGATACATTATATATTTATACCTTACTGTTATTTATAACAATTAGTATGCATCAAATTGTACAGTACTAACACGTCTTAATATAAACAAAAATGGTGGCAAATGCCACCACTAAATGCGTTCGTGTATTACTTAAAATATGCAACAACTTTCGGTCTTGTGAAGTATACTAGTAGTATTATGCCAAATACTGTTCCTACTGGAAAACCTATAAGATCTATTATAGCACCAATCAGCATAAGTATCCTTGCCCAGCTCTTTCCAGTGAATAATGCCAGACCTATTATTATTTCTATTACACCAATTATTACAAATATGCCTCCTAGAAAACTTGCAAATCCCGTTCCGATAATAGCTAAAGCTGCGGACAATAACCCTCCACCAACAAGATAAACTATACCTGCAAGTATCTGCAAAATTGCCAAAATCGCGACCCCCAATGGTCTTGGTCCATTCCCTGCCATATTATCATTGAGGCTAAATCGTTAGATACATTTAAAAATATTTTGCATCTTAACGACCATAAACGTAGTACAAATAAACAACACATATTGCATTCTATTCATTTTTAGTACATTACGTATTGCTTATTTGTACATGTGTTATATCTTTTTGGTTCTTACTCTCCTTTTTATATATAAAGAAAACGCCTATTGATTCTATTAAATTACTGAAAAATATTATAAGAAACATCATATCGACAAAATTTGGTATGTTAAGCCCATAGGTCACAGTAAGCGTTGCTATCACAGCAACGGTAAGGCCGCGCGCGACACTAAATGATATGACATTCTTTTCAGTTTTATGTTTGCCCTTCTCTTTAGACATTATCCTATTTGTTATTGGAGCTACTACGTATCTTAATGGAACCATTATCATACAGAATATAGCTGCAATTAATATCAGTAGTAAACTGCTATAATTTAGTACAGTTATATTGAATAACGTACCCAGATATACAAAAAAGAAGGTGCTAGCAAAAAATACTATTTCCTTTTGATAGCCGCGTATGTGATCTATTGTATCTGGTATGCCAAATTTCTTCGAAAAAAAGCTTTCATTAGCTTCAGATCTTATAGCGCCCAAATTTGCCACCAAAAGACCAAATATGAATATAGTTATTGTACCACTAACACCTATTTGCTGCGAAATGCCATAAGTCGCAACAACCATAGCTATTGTCAGCATCCAACCATAATCTAATCTTGCTGATTTAAACTTCTTTAATATATACAACCAAAAAAGCGCGGATACTACAGCTATATCTATTGAACCTACAAGTATGTAAACAACATTGCTTACTATTGTCGATGATGTTAATGAACCGGTAAATAATATGCCAAATAAAAGCAATGGGAATATTAATGTAACTGAATCTGACGCAATGGATTCGTATATCAAAAGTGTTTTTATGTTATCAGACAAATTTAGCATATTCACTATAGTTGGTATGACAATAGCACTTGGGCCAGCTATTGCAAACCCGAATATGAGCGATATTATTATACTCCATCCAAATATGAAGTATGCAAGTATTGCAAATATTACACCCATTATCAGCGTTATAACCAATGTAAATATGGTGCTTATTAAGAGCAATTTTTTTAATTTATTGAAGTCAATCCTAAGACCGACATCAAATAATATGAACGATATTGCTAATGCAGTAAAATATGGTGTTACTGCAGCCACAATACTCCCAGATCCCGTATTTATTATTCCGAATATAGGTCCTATTAAATAACCTATAATCATTAGAGGTATTATATTGGTTATTTTTGTTTTAGAGAATAAGCCATTAAGTATAAATCCAAGAAACACTATTGCTGAAAAGAATATGAAAGATGCATTTACACTTATCATTAATACCAACAAATTATCATAATAATATTATATATCCTTTGCGCTGATTATGCCAATTTTAACTGGCCCTTACTGCTTTCTTTTAAATTAGAAGTTCTGTTATTTAGTGTGGATTTTATTTTCATTACTATATCGCGCATCCTCTTCTCGCGCGTATTTGATATCATTAGATATGCTTCATCTTTTGTCCCACGCGCGACAAGTATTATAACATATCCAATTTTTAACCTACCTGCCCTGCCCTTCCTTTGTATAGAGCGTATCTCACTTGCAATAGGTTCATAAAATACAACAGCGTCGACGCTTGGGATATCAAGTCCTTCCTCTCCGATAGATGTCGCAACTAAAACATTAAATAAGCCGCTTCTAAAATCTTCAAGTATTTTATGTTGGGATGCCTGATTCACACCAAATTTTTTCCCCATAAAAGCCCGTGACGACACACCATTTTTATTTAACAGTTCTGCAAGCGTTGTAACAGTAGACCTATATTGCGCAAATATTATGGCGTTTTTACCTTTGAGCGTACTGTTTAATAGATTAACGCAACGCAACATCTTTGTATGCTCTATGCCCTTACTTAATGCCTCTTCTGCTATTTTTACCGAATCATTTAAAGATTTATTTTCTAAAACGCGCTCTAGTGCCCTGCTCTTTTTTTCTCGTTCCCTTAATGTTTTTATATAATCTAAAAATGGTGTTATTCCTTCAGTAGTAAGCAAATCGTACGCATGTGTTAAATTTATTAGATATACATAATGATTTATTGCATTGAATTTATAGCTTTCAGATTGTATTTTACCTATTTTATCGCCTATTTCAAGCAGCATGCGCTTTGGCATATTTTCATATCTTTTAAACGGAGATAATCCCATACTATAGAGCTTTCCTATATGTTCGTCAATTAATGGTTTTAAAATATACTCAATCTTCAAAATAGGTTCATTCTTATCAACGTACACGACCTCTGTAGATTTATCCATTACATATTTAGCGACATCAAAATCAGTAGTTGTTCTAATTTCAATTTCATTTATACTAAGAGCGGATACAAGATCTTTTATCTTCTTGGCGCTGCTGCCTGGAGATGCTGTTAAACCTAATATCTGTACGCCGCGCAACTTTGATTCGTTTGCAATATATGTATAAGCATATTTGCCTACCGCTTTATGACATTCATCAAATACCACCAGACTGCAGTCATCTAAGGATATTCTATTATTTTTTATATCATTTGCTATAGTTTGCGGAGTAGCTATTATTATTTTTGCATTTGACGCAAGCGCGTTGCGCTCTTTTGCATGTGTACCCCCAGTTAAAAGTATTATAGATCCATCAGCCAGATTCATCATTTGCTTAAATGTATTATAATGCTGGGTGCTCAATGGTTTTGTGGGTGATAATACAATAACTTTTTTATTTTCATATAAGGCTTTTGCGGATGATATTATGGCAATTAAGGTTTTGCCAAGCCCCGTGGGTAAAATAACAAGTACATTTCCACCCTTGTAAATGGTGCGTGATATGTTGACTTGATAGTCTCTTGGTTCTATCATATTTGTATTTATCATAACATTATAAGGCGAAATGTAGCCCCAAGGATCTTGCATATAAGTGACATCCTCCCGCCCGTAAACGGTGTGGGCTTCCTTTGCGTTCATGTAATCACTGCATCCTGCAAAGGATGTGTTTTATCAGTTCTCAGTTCTTCGAGGACCGCCCCCTGTTGAGGTCTTACATTCTCTCCCTGAGCGTATCTTTCCGCATATCCTGCGGTAGCTTTGACAGTTTTGCTGTCAAAATTTGAACTCGTAGAGTTCAAAG
>JAJZJI010000114.1 GCA_021828345.1 Microcaldota archaeon | reverse complement strand
TTCTGTTATATCTGCATCGATAAATTGCTCGGTAAATATAGCTGTGCATGTAAGAAATGATAAAAAAATAATTATACATAACAAAAAATCAAATGTGCCATTAAATGCAAATATAGACAACACAAAAACGCTGGGTATTTTTTACGAATCTATAATAAAAAATCTTGATATAAAACAGGGTTTTGAATTAGATATAGATATACCAATGACATATGGTTCCGGATTGGGATCATCTTCTGCGAATATCGTGGCGATAATAGGTGCGTTACAAAACCTTATTGGTTTTAAGCTAAATAAAAATGAAATTGCTGAACTTGCATATAAAATAGAATCAGAAGACATGCAGGTACATTTAGGAAAACAGGATGCTTATGCAGCGGTATATGGTGGATTTAACTTAATTAATTTTTCTGATACCATTAAAGTCGAACCATTATCGTTATCTAAGACCAAATTAAAGGAATTAGAGGATTCAATGTTATTTGTTGAAGCGGGTTTTAGAAGTAAAAATGAAAATTCTATAAATGACATAAAAAATAATATTAGAAAAAATGACCAAAATACAATAAATTGTCTAAATAATATGAGGGACATAGCTAGAGAAATGAGGCAAATCTTAAATGATAGTTCTATCCAACAAATAGGACACCTTCTTATGGAGGAATGGAAAAATAAACGATTATTAAGCAGCATGATGAGTAATGAAAAAATTGAACGCATTTTTGAGATTGCGAACATGAATAAAGTATTTGGGTATAAATTGCTTGGAGGTGGAAATGGCGGGCATGTTCTTATAATGGCAGATCGCGACAATTTATATAATATTAATCAACAATTAATTAAATCTGGTTATATTACAAAACGATTTGCATTTGCAAACAAAGGCTTAGAAGTATCAAAAATCCCACAAACCGAATGAGCGCTTATACGTTATATATTTATATTATTCTGCCAACGGTACAAAAACATACATTATTTATATTTAAATTACACAGACTTAGTGATCTATAAATATAGGTTTTATTATGAAAGTTCTAATAATGGGTTTTGATGGATATTTAGGTTGGCCGCTCACAATTAGATTAATGGCAAATGGACATGATGTTATAGGCGTAGATAATTTATATACAAGAAACGCTGTTAATGAAGTTGGTTCCACATCAGCACTAAAAATATTAACACCAACACAGAGAAAAATCGAAGCGGAGAGTATATTTAATGGGACACTACAAATAAAAAATTTTAGCGTTGCGGAATTTAATCCTAAAAGAATTTCAGATGTTCGTGATACAAAAATTTATAAATTGATAAATGATGAGATGCCGGACGCTATAGTGCATTTTGCCGAACAAAGATCCGCACCATATTCAATGAGAAATTGGTGGCATGCAGCGTATACAATGAATAACAATATTATCAGCACAATGAATCTTATTTATGCATGGAAGGTAATCAAAGAGGAAACTGGAAAGGATATACATATAGTCAAGATGGGTACTATGGGAGAGTATGGAACTCCAAATTTTGACATACCTGAAAGTCATTATGTAAAGGCTTTGATAAATGGAAAGAAGGATATTATAAAAACACCAAAAAAAGCTGGATCGTGGTATCACCAAAGCAAAGCGCACGATACGGATAATATGGGACTTGCAAATAGTATGTGGGGTTTGACTGCTACAAATATAATGCAAGGGCCCGTTTATGGTACACGTACAAAAGAAATAACAAAAGAAAGTTTATATACACGCTTTGACTTTGATGAAACATGGGGAACCGTACTAAATAGATACTGTGTACAGGCAGTTTTAAACATGCCACTAACGCCTTATGGAAAAGGAGGGCAGACACGTGCATTCTTATCTTTAGAGGACAGTGTCGAGTCCTTAAAAAGATTAATAGAAAACCCACCAAAAAATGGGGAGTTTAGAATCGTAAACCAATTTACAGAAACATATAGTGTAATGCAACTAGCCGAAATTGTCAAAGAAGTTGGAAATGAAATTGGATTAAATGTTTCAATAAAAAGTATTAACAACCCAAGAATAGAAGCGGATACACATTATTATAACCCTGAAAGAAAAATTTTGCCTGAATTAGGTATTATTGGCCCAACAAGAGATATAAAAAGTGAGATACATATAATATTAGATGATCTTTCAAAGGAAAAAGAAAGACTTCAACGATATATGCGCGTAATTGAACCTAAAACCTCATGGAAAAGTTCTGGTGTAATAGTTTCAAACGAAACAAAAAAAAGATCTAAACAATAATAAATGGTTTTAAATTGTCAGAAAAAATAATAAAAAAGGCTATAATAACTTCAGGCGGCTTGGCAACCAGAATGATGCCATTCTCTAGGGTAGTGCCCAAAGCGCTTGTACCTTTGTATGTGCATATAAATGATAAAAAAAATGTGGTCCCTATAATTGACATAATAATAAAGAAACTAGGCGATGCGGGGGTTATTGATTATTGCATCGTTACTGGAGGATTACATGAGAACGTTCTAAAAGGGCATTTAGGAGATAGTTATAATTATATAAGACAAGAAAAGGCACTTGGTTTTGGAGACGCAGTTTTAAAAGGCAAGTCATTTGCGGGATCTGACCCAATATATGTTCATGCAGATGATGGCGTTATAACAGGTGATCTTTATAATATAGGAGTATCCTTATTTTTTGAGAAGAATGCGGATGCTGTATTATTTTTAAGAAAGGTTGAAAATCCAAAAAAATCTGGCATCGCTAACGTCTCAAATATTTTTAGGTATAATGATTTTGATGTGTATACAATTGATGATATTGTCGAAAAGCCAAATGATCCAAAAGGAAATTTTGGAGCCACAGCATCATACATATTTTCTAATAAAATATTTGAATTCATAGAATCGGCAGGCAAAAGTTCTAACACAGGAGAAATAGAATTGACAGAAGGCATAAGAAAACTTATACACAATAATGGAAAGGTTTATGGAATAATGTTGAAGGATAGCGATAAATGGCTTAATATAGGCGATCCTGATAGTTATTACAAAACTATGGATTACACATTTAAGAATAAAATCCTTTAATTGCTAAAATAAAAATTTAAAAAAAGACAAAGATTGATAAAATCAATCATTTGCTACTGCGCCTTGCAGGCACAACTATTATATTGTATTCATCTTCATATCCAAGCATCTGCTTAAACTGTTCTGGTTCCATAGTTATTGTGCTGTCCGAATATGGATCGTTTACATAAAACAAATCTTTGTCATATCCTTTTACTACAACCCAATGCGGGGCAGCCTCAAGGTATGGATTTAACATGTTCGCATTTACTATTATAATTGGTATTTTGCCGGCGTTTAAGTGCTTTTTTATAGAATTAATAGATGCTGTACCAAAACTTTCTGGTATGTTAAGCTCCTTTGTTTTCTTTTTGACTTCATCAAACGAAGCCTTCAACGTATCTACGTTTATACCCTCAAAAACAGCAAGCTTTTTCTCATACCCCTCATCCTTTGCATTGCTTATTATCTGCGGCTTTACTCCTCTTTTTGCAAGCGCGTATGCCAGTCCATGCCTAGAACCATACCATACACTTCCAGCTATAGCATCCTGCCATATTGAGAATTCCTCATCCTTCTTTGGCTTAAAATTTTTATTTGTAAATTTTAATACCATCATTGCACATGCTGCAGAACTGGTAAATTCCTCACTCTGTGGATAATGGGGTATATCATACATCTTCCCATTACTTGGGCTTCTGGATGCCCTAACCTTGCTCTTAGTATTCTTTGTTTTTTTCATATTTTTTACCATTTCCATCGCCCACATACACCCAAATATAAATAAAACATGCAGGGAGGGAGATTTGTTCATTTCTTTT
>JAJZJI010000014.1 GCA_021828345.1 Microcaldota archaeon | reverse complement strand
TATTTATATATTACTAAAATATTTTTACTTAAGTAAACAAATAGATACAAAAATAGAAAGCATTATAAATTTTTTATACGTATTATTATTACGGGGTAAAACCCGTACCCAGAAAGCGAGGCGGCATCTGCCGCCTTGTTTATAATATTAAATTTAAAATTAGCAATTACATTGGTGCGCATGTCCATGGTGCCCAGCTTTTTCTTGCTTATCACCACATCTGCAATTATCATTTCCGCATCCACATCCACTCTCTTCATTCTGTTTGTTATCATTGCATCCGCAGCCTCCACCACATCCACAGCCTCCTCCAGACTTTTGCTCCTCATAGTTATTTTGATTATTGTCCATAAAAACACATTATATATTATAAAAAATATATGTTAATAATCTTTTGATGATTTTTATATATATAACTAACATAAAATCCATAGCTTTAAGTGAATAATTTTTTAAAATACGAATGGTATTAGCATTTTTGTCCTTTTTGCATAATTAATATACGATTTACCCAAATGCAATTTTAGTGATCGCTCCTCAACTCTAATTCTATATAAATAGCCACAAACTGGAAATATCATACCTAAAAATATTGAATCAAATGATCTGGATGCTATTGCCATACCTAAAAGAAATACTAACATTCCTGTATAAGAGGGATGCCTAACATACTTATATGGGCCAGATGTTATTATTTTGTGTTTTTTTATTATCCTTACTGTAGGAGAAAAGAAAATGCCTAATTTGCTAATGGACCACTGCCTTAGTAAAAATCCAAATACCATCATAGCAGCACCGAAATAAAAGAGAATATATGGCAA
The DNA here is from genome assembly GCA_021828345.1 of Microcaldota archaeon. Next base: position 20,801 of record JAJZJI010000014.1, on the reverse strand, counting down.
TGCGCCGTATGCGATCATAAATATACCCGCAGATATTATCCATGATATATTATCACAAAGAAAAACAGCAAAAACAGAAAAGCCATCATCTCTAAAGCGCACAGTTTTATACTGTTTTATTAAGGGTATAATTATTGAGCGTGGGTAATCAATTACTACGAATGCCAAAAGTGCAGCACTCAAAAATAATATATTAAATAAACTGTCCATCACTGAATATATAGTGCTTAATAATATATAATACTAATAAACATACATCGCTAAAATAATTGGTGTATCATGTTGCATAAATCTACTCAAATGAAATAAAAATAATCATAAAATATATATCAATTGTTATTCATATAAACGTGTGATTAAATGGTAGAAAAGTGGGAGGCAAAGGATAAATTAAAACCTAAGAACGTAAATGGCATATCTGACAAGCAGATCGATTATCATTTTGATATACATTATAAAGGGTATGTTAACAAGTTAAACGAGATATGGGATAAATTAGAGAAGGTCGATAGGACACTTGCCAATCAGAATTATAGCGACTATAGAGCAATGAAGCTAGAGGAGACGTTCAATTATAATGGTGCAATGCTTCATGAAATATATTTTGGGAATCTAACAAACGGAAGTGCTCAAATACCCTCAGCCCTAAAGGCGCAGATAGAATTGGATTTTGGTAGCTATGAAAAATGGCTTCAGGATTTTAAGGCGGTATCTACTGCATTTAGAGGATGGGCATTTCTTGTATTCGATCTTACTATTGGTAAGTTAAGAAATATAGGCTCCGATGCACATAACCAGTACGCCATATGGAATGCTATAGTAATAATAAATCTTGATGTATATGAGCATGCATACTACGTAGATTATGGTCCTAAAAGAGCGCCATATGTAGATGCGTATTTATCCGCTATGAATTGGAATGACGTAGAATTGCGCTTTAAGAAGGCAAAGAAGGCATTTGAGGCAATGAGATAGTTTAGACTAACATTTTAATATTATAATGTATAAGATGCTTATGATAACATGCCTGAATTGAAGTTTATTTTGGTTTTTGTTGTAATACTTGCTGTCATAGTGGTTGTTGCGATAGAGGTTACTAATGGTTCTGCTAGCCCTAGCGCTCCACATACCTCAAATACTATTAGTACAACAACTATAGTACAGAAAAAGGTAAATGCAACTACAACGATATCTATTGGCTCAATGGCACGTTCATCATTCGAATCTTATCTTCAAAAATTCAATCAGACAAAGAATGTTGTGGTTAAATATTCATATGAGCTTCCTTCAACAACTGGGGAGGAAAATTACTATAAATTATGGAATAACTCGAAAGTACTCTTTACAAGCGGCAATCCTACATATTTTGCTATGTATTATGTGCATAATACTACAACATATTGTGGTACATATGGCACGTTTAATGGCGGTGTTACATGTCAAATATCAAATAGGACAAGCCCATTATTTGAAGAGAATATTCTAATTCCTGAATTTTTCAATGATAGTTTTCTGTATGGTGTTAACATAACAAATCTTGGATCAAATAGTGTTTATTCTAGGGGATGTAATCTATTTAAGATAAACATACCTCAGGGTAAATATCAAAGTCTGTTATATAATAGTTCACAACTTCCAAAGAGTGCAACAGGCACTATATATATGTGTATGGATAATCAATATGGATACCCATCATTCTTTAACGAAACCTATACATATCACTCAAATGTTAGCTATATTAATAATACAGTGCCGGTGATGCAGCTTTTAGCGTATAATGTATCATTTGGTACAACACAGCCAAAAGATTTAATAATACCCGCAACATTTACTCTTACAAACAGTACAAACTGTACTAGAAATTATATTAAATTCAATTTTACACCATTTGTCAATATGAGCAGGCCAACATTAAATCTAAATTATTCCTATTACAATAAAACATATGCTTATAACACGATAAATCAGAGTGTAGTTTTGAATGGCCATTTTAGTCAATTCCACAATTATAGAGAGGATATACTTGCATATGAGCCAATTCCTTATAGGGAAATAATGACATTCTGTATGGGTGGGTATTGTCTAAATGCGTATTGTAATTTTACTGGAAACACCACAGTTTAGCAGTGCATTACTATAATGAGTAAAATATAACTTAAATTAATTCTTGAAATGCCACCATGGGAGAATGCAAAAATATTAACAGTGGTTCGGTAGTTTTCTTAATACTACAATTTGATATGTTGCATGGTTTCTATGATGATATACGGCGTTACATTTAAATATTTACATGCACTCATAGAATAATACACTATTTCATTAAACGTATGGTTTATATTCGAGTGGGTTAAATGAAGGTACTAGTTACAGGATCTGGAGGTTTAATAGGAAGTGAGAGCGTAAGATTCTTTTCGGGTAAAGGCGCTGAAGTTATTGGAATAGATAACAACAAACGCGCATATTTTTTCGGACCGATGGGGGATATAAGTAAAAACATCGAAAGTCTATCTGCAATAGAGTCTTTTTCGAATTTTAACATAGATATAACCGATAAACAAGCACTCGCTAAATTGTTTCAAGAAAAAGGTCCTTTTGATCTTATAATTCATACAGCAGCGCAGCCAAGTCATGATTGGGCAAAGAAGGATCCACGGATGGATTTTGATATTAACGCCAACGGTACGCACAACATGCTTGAGGAATTTAGGATGCAAAGCCCTGAAGGCACATTCATATTTACATCCACAAACAAGGTCTATGGGGATAAGCCCAATACTTTATCTATAACGGAAAACGAAAAGCGTTATGATTTCGATCAGAATTCAAAATGGGCTAATGGAATAGATGAAAGCCTTTCAATAGATCAATCAACACATAGTATTTTTGGCGTTTCAAAAGCGGCGGCTGACTTAATGGTACAAGAATATGGAAGGTATTTCGAGCTTAATACTGTAGCATTCAGAGGCGGTTGCCTTACCGGACCACAGCATGCTGCAGTTGAACTGCATGGATATCTTGCATACATCGTCAACTGTGCTGTAAACAAGAAACCATATACTATATTCGGATATAAGGGTAAGCAGGTGCGCGACCAGATTCACAGCTCTGATGTGGTTAATGCATTCTGGAACTTCTATAAAAATCCTAAGAAAGGTGCAGTATATAATCTTGGCGGAACAAAACAGAACTCCATATCTATATTAGAAACAATAGATCTATTGGAGAACAACTTCGGAGCAAAGTTAGAATATTCTTATAACGATCAAAATAGGGTGGGAGACCACATATGTTATTATTCAAATATGGACCGATTCAAGCACGATTATCCCGATTGGTCACTCAAAAAGTCTCTTAATGACATAATGAGTGAGATAGTCGATAGAATTAGTGATGGAAAATGAATATACTTATAACTGGAGGCGCAGGATTTATAGGTAGTCATGTGTCTGATGCGCTCATAGAGGAAGGGCACAATGTGACTCTTTTGGATAATCTATCTGGGACTGATTCCAAAAAGCCGACATATCTTAACGAAGGTGCAAAGCTTATTGTAGGTGATGTGCGCGATAGAAAGTTGATTACAGAACTTACATCAAAAGCTGATGTAATATTCCATTTTGCCGCAAAAGTTGGTATTGCGCAATCAAATTATCAAATCAGGGAGTTTGTTGATAATAATTGTGTCGGAACCGCAGAGCTGCTTGAAGCAATAATAGGGTTGCAAAAAAGACCAAAACTTATTGTTGCCGCATCCAATACCTCATATGGTGAAGGTCTTTATGCATGTACAAAATGCAATGCTGAGTTTCATCCCGCGATACGTAGTCAGTTAGATGTTGAGAATTATGGAATGGATCCTATATGCCCAAAATGTGGTTCTAAGGCAAGACCCATTCCAACAAAAGAGGATACACCGCTTGATACAAACTCTATATATGCTCTGACCAAAAAGTTTCAAGAAGAAACAGCACTGATGACTGGCAGAATGTATGGATTTCCTGTAGTTGCTCTTAAATTCTTTAACGTATTTGGTCCAAGGCAGTCACTTTCAAATCCTTATACTGGCGTAAGCGCAATATTTACATCTCGAATTAAGAATGACAATCCTGTAGTAATATACGAAGATGGAAAGCAGACAAGGGATTTTGTTTATATAAAAGATGTCGTGCGAGCATGTGTCATGGCGATGAAAGAGAGTAAGACAGATTATAGCGTAATAAATATAGGTTCGGGAAAACCTACAACTATATTCGATCTAGCAAAAATACTCTATCATATACTAGGTAAGGAAGAACACATAGAGATATCTAACATCTATAGAAAGGGAGACATACGGCATTGCATTGCAGATACCTCAAAGGCCAAAATGATGCTTGGATGGATACCAGAAACCGATTTTGAACAAGGTATAAAAGAAATGTTAGAATGGGCGCAAAAAGAAAAAGCGGAAGATAGATTTGAACAGGCGCAGAACGAACTAAAAGATAAAAAACTCATCTAATCTTTTGTAACTTTCGCACGGATGAACGACCATTAGCTAAAGCATATCTATACCATCTAAAGTAGCTACCCGCCCATTTAGCGATCTTGAAATTTGACTTTCCCTCACTTCTATCGGTCCAGATTGTAGGAACTTCTGTTATATTATAACCAAGAGCATATGCTTTTACTGTAATTTCCATGGCCATAGAGAAGCCAGCATCACTCTCAATAGTCATGTATTTGAATATCTTTCTTTTGTACATCCTGAAACTGTTTGTTACATCATGTGTGGGAATGCCTTTAATATAATATAATGAAAGACCTACGAACATGGAAAGTAGCTTTTTTATTAAGCTTTTTGAGTTTTGCGCCACCTGCCCACCACCATCTACATATCGTGATGCACATACAACATCATAACCTTTTTTTATTTTATTGTACATAATCGGTATATCCTTAGGGTTGTCTGAAAGATCAGACATAGTGACAAGCACAATGTTACCGGCAGATTTTGTAATTCCCGTCTTTATTTGGTTTGCTGCTCCACCGCCATATATACTTTTTAGAATGATGATCTGAAATTCATAACTATCTTTTATCCTGTTAAGAATTGGCAGTGTATTATCGTTGTCAAGAAAGTATACAACATAAGCCTTACATCGAATACCTCCTACTACATCATTAATACCATCAAGAACCTTTTTTATGTTCTTTGCTTCATTGTAGACTGGTATAATAATAGAAAGCTCCTCTCTCATGTTACTTCACTTACAATATACATTAATATGACTGTTTAAATCGTATTCTGAGGGATTTGAAAATCTTTAAACCTTTGCACATCCACTAAGAGACGTTGCATACAATGTTTCTACCATTTTGCATTTATAATACGTTTAAATGCGTATTGTAACTTTACTAGAAACACCACAGTTTAGCAGTACATTACCATAGCATATTGCAAAAGTTATAATAATTCTTTTTGTATCTTTATCTTTGGTGACTAAATGGTTCAGAATGGCAATGACCTTAAAACGGAGCTTCTATCAACTATAAGTGATAAGCAGCAGATATCATTTAACGATTTGACTGATATATATTTTAGCAGAGGTATAGGTAAAATAGAACTTAAATCAACGCTTGAAATGCTAGAGCGCGAGAATGCAATAGCGTCAAGGGCCAATGGTGGCATATTAACATACTATGTGCTTGAGAAGGAGCCCTTTAGAAAAGTGCTTATAGTGGAGGATGATAAAAATATAAACAAGCTTATGGCAATATCAATAGGTAAGGATTATGAGATAAATCAGATCTACGATGGCGGGAAAGCAATAAGTTTTATTAGAACTGAAAAACCGGATCTTGTGGTGCTTGATCTCATGCTACCAAATAAGGACGGGTTAGATATATGCCAAACAATAAAGACCGATAAAAGCACTAACAACATAATAGTAATACTAGTAAGCGCAATGGATCCAACAAGCAATAGGTTTAAGGGCATTAAATATGGTGCTGATTATTATATTAAAAAGCCTTTTGAGCCAAAGGAGCTCAGCGCGCTTGTAAATATATTTTTAAGAAAGAAGGGCAAAAGATTCGACCCACTAATCGATCTGCCTGGAGAGGAGAGGCTTTCATTAGAACTTGAACGCTCTATAAAAGAGGAATCAGAGTATATATTAGGTACTTTAAAAGTTGATAATATAAGCACGTATGCAAAAAGATTTGGGGAAAAATCAGCAATGGTTATACTAAGACTTGTATCACAACTATTACAGGATATATTAAAGAAGTATAATAATGAGCTTTTTGTAGGATTTTTAAACAGCACGCAATTTGTGATAGCGGGCAAAAAGGATATTGTTTCAAATACCGTGCAGGAGATAAGAACGGAGTTCGATAATGTATTCCCATTTATACTTCAAGACCAGGGATATAAGCCTGTGAGTTTAGATCTTCCAGAATTATTTGGAAAGGAGGAACCTCCAAAATTATTTATATCATTTATAGAATCTGATAAGAAAGAGAGAATCGCAAAGCGTGAAGAGGTACTTAAAGAAAAGAGCGCATCGCAAAGCGGAGATATAACTTCATATACATATGATGAACTCTACAAGATGCTTGGCGGATCTGGAAATCTTGATATAGTAATAACAAGAGAGAATAATAATGTTAAATTGAGGGTTGGTAAGGATGCGGAGCAATAGCTTTAATACTAAGAAAACACCAATGAGGGCGCAGGCAGCATTAGACTTTATAATGTCGTATGGGGTAGGAATACTGATAATAACACTTGCTCTATACATTGTATTTGAGCTTGGCATATTCAATCCTAATCTGCAGATATCACAATGCACACCTAATGTTGGATTTGGATGTGAGTCATATGCTGTCTTTTCCAATGGTACATTATATACGATACTTTCACAGGATACTAGTACAACTCTTAATATTACCGCAGCCGCATGCTCCACAAATATAAATACCACTACAAATGCACCACAATATGGAAATATACATATTCTAAGTGATAAAGTTGCTCCTGTATACTATCCTGATAGCTCGATGCTAAATGGCATAACCGCTTATAGTGGAAATATATTTACTTTAAGGTTAAATTGTTATAATTCACAGGGTATTGCTAGCTCGCAACTAGGAGGTCCATTTGTGGGCTATGTGTGGTTAAATTATACCTCTTCTGGACTTCCGAGCACAGAACATCAAGTTACTAGAGTAATAGAGTTTACTACTAAGTATACTTAGACTTACCTTAGCGTTATAAGATCTCTAAGGATACCTTTTTAATTATATATTGAATAAATAGACTAATGGTTTCATGTTAAAAATATACAAATTGCTATTGTTCGCGCTCTTATTTACTGGAGCCATTTCGTTTGTTAGTGCTGCATCTGTAAAGATAATAGAGCCATATAATGCTACAATAAACAACAATGGCAGTATTTATTTGGGTAGAGTTGGTCCGGGTCAGCCATTTTATATAACGGCACTGTCAGCAACACAAAATAGTAGCGGAACCACAATAGTTCGAGGTTGGAATGAGCTGAATGTGACTCATATACCAAAAGGTTGGATTGTTACAAATTCCTCTTTAAATACGCAATATTTATCAGTCGAAATAACACCTGCGGCAAATGCAAGTACATCAGAATATGCATTCAATGTAATTGCGCAGAATCTTGGCAATTATTCTAAATTAGGAAATGTGACATTTACCGCATATATTAATGTTACACCAGATGTATTCACTTTGAATGTATACCCAACTAGTATATCTACAGGTCCTGGTGAGCCGGCTGACATATACGTTACCATAAATAATACTGGTGTTTCAGATAGCCCCTTTTATATATCCGCATCAAAGCTTCCTGTATGGAATAGGACCGAGCAGGTCATTGCATTGCATCAGAATATAAAGACATTTGTATATCCTCTATACGAGAATGAACCTGGAGCATATGTGGCAAATGTCTCTGTTGTATCATCATCAAGCCCATTAGTTTTGGCACATCATAATGTTAATCTTACTATAATAGCATCGGTACCAAATGATTATCAGGCGATAGGAGATGGAAGCATAGGCTTTCCAATAATATATGAGCCTATATACGCCATAATGTATTTGATAAATGTCCTTGCTCGTATGGCCTAATATTTTAATTTGATTTCGTGATTATATGCCAAATAATGTAGATATAGAGAATAAAGTTGAATTCATAAATGTTGATTCATACGAGGATATACTAAAGCTTGCGTGCCAGTTTAATCACGTCTCTTTTCCTATTTACTCATATAAAATCCAAAAAAAGTATAGACTTATAGTTTTAGGTGAGCGTGATAAAAATATGTTTATAATCTATTACTATGATACAGAAAAGATACCAGATTATATATTATACAATCCGTACGCATCGGAAAATAAGATGAGTATTGCAAATGGCGATGCGCTTGAAATAAACAAATATAGAATAGAGATAATACCATTAAAGGCACCTCCTTTTTCACAAAGTAATAAAAGCTCAAATAAAATACGTAAGGTTGAGATGGACGGGCATAGGAGCCTAATACGCATGCTAATACTAAAATCAACAGCACAGGAGTATGTTGAACCAATATATACATTTAAAAAAGATGGGCAAAGATATCTTGCAGCATTTAATTTATTTCCCGATCAGAAGATATCCTCAATATTCTATTCAGAATACGATGGGGATATAAATGGTTTCATACGTTATAATCAAAAGAGCGATCGTATAGAAATGGTCGATAATATTAATGATCCCTCCGCATTTCATATAAAACTGATAAATTTATCTAAACCTTTCAGTTTCATATAATTTTTATTGTATTAGCGGTTAAATTTTATTTTTTGGCCGATTATAACATTGTTATTATCCAAGAATTTAAATTTTGTTTCTATCACATAATTTGAATTATTTGTAGGAGTGTATATAGGGCATTGCGTGCTGTTTATACATGCACTCGCATTTTTGACAATATAAACTATTTTTCCATACGTATTATTGCTAATATTTTGGCTTGCATTTATCCATATAATATCCAAATTCGTATATGTATTATACATCCAAAAGTTCCATATACTACTTTTATTGAATTCAAATAGCATGAATGTTTTATTATTTATTGTACTATTCATTAGTCCGTGCTCCCATTCGCTAAGATTGTATGCGTATCTTGTAAAGTTATACGTTTTATTATTTATTGTGAATGAGCGTACGGAGTTTTGATGCGAAATTTGCGTTGCGCCAAAATATATAGTAGATACATATATAACCGATAAAAAAATTAGAGCAATGAGAATTGCCACACATATAATTTTTAAATAATGCATATTATCATTGGCCATTCTCACTTGATTTATCGCTATTCTCCTGTAATACTTCATCATCATTTTTTTTGTTTAATGTTTTTCTACCACCGCGCTTCTCCTGTTTTGATGTTCTTGCACCAGAGAATTCAAGTGTTATATCCTCCTCAGTTTTAGAATCCATCCACTCTTTTATGTATAGTGCAATGTTTCTAAGCGGTTTTGTAAAACGGTCCGTTAATGAATATATATTATTTTCATGTTTTAATATGCCTATTTGAACTCCAAAATCAAGATAACGTTTTGCCGTTGCTATCGGTATGGCACTAGGCACATCTTTTAGTTTTATGCCGTCTTTTTTCTTTGCTTCCAAAAGTAGAAGCGCAAATCTATAGGACTCTGTCTCATTTTCAAAGAATATATTTGCTATTGTTTTAACATTAGGTTCTTTTAGCTTCTCTTTTAGCGGCGCATCCTCAAATTCCCAATATTTTATCGCCATAAAATCAACTTCATATAATATATCTTAATGTATACTATAAATATTCAATCATTTATGAATGTTACTACATCTCCATCCTTTAATATATGTGTTATCCCAACGCGCTGATTGCTAAATTTTGCACTAGGGCCATCTATATATGCACATTTGAATTGATCTAATATTTGTGTATGTATCTTTTTTGCTGCAATGCCTACAGTAGATCCTGTTTTTAGTATCATGGGCTCTCTTTTTTCAGATTCTATTCTAGGCCTCATATAAATTGTCATTATGCCTAAATTATCATAAATGGATTTAAGCAGAACATCTATGTTTTTATTATCAATTACACTTATTGGTACTACGGCAATGTTATATTTTTTTGATATATTATCAGCAATAGTTGCATAGTTTTTGACAATATCTATTTTGTTTAACGCAACAATCGCAGGCATATATGCTGCTTTCTTTGAAATTATGGCTATCATCTCATCCTCATTTACAATGCTTCTTATTCTCACAGAGCAGTTATGTATTCCAAAACCCTCCAATATTGCTGCGATTGATTTGTCATCAATTCCCGATTTATTTATCTCTATTTTTATACCAGGGATTTTTGTCTCTAATATCTGCACGTCAGGCCTTTTTTTATTTATAAATATGTTTAATTTGAATAATTCATCCATGACTATATCCATCTGTTCTGGTATTTTTGCATCTATTACAAATAGCATAAGCTCTGCGCTTTTGGCTGCGGCAAGTACTGTTTTACCTCCTCCAATGCCAGCATGGGCATTTTCAATTATACCTGGAAGATCAAAGATCTGTATATGTGCATCTTTATAGAGCATCATGCCGGGAACGATGGTTGTAGTTGTGAATGCATACGCTGCAACCTTTGATTTTGCATTAGCAATTCTATTTAAAAGGGAAGATTTTCCAGCGCTTGGGAATCCCACAAGAGCTACTGTTGCATCACCTATCTTTTTTACAAAAAATCCACTGCCTTTTTTACCCTTTCCTGCCTCTATTATATCTTTTTTTGCCTTGGCTATCTTTGCCCTTAATATGCCTAAAGCCTTATTTGTTGCTTTATTATGCTTGGTTTTGGCATATTCCTCTTCCATCCGCCCAAGATTCTCCTCTATTATGTTTGGGTTTTCCATAAAAATCTTTTACTTTTATATATAAATTTATACTCAAATAAAATTTATTACCTATTTGGCTTTACTGTGCTTCTATTCTATCTATAAAATTGAAAAATATTAAATATGTTGGTAGTAACTTAACATTAATAAAAGTGACCTAAATGAAGAAAGCAACAAAGAAGACCGCAAAGCGCAGCGCTTCAAAGGCGGGCTCTAAGAGAAAGAAGAGGTAATGTAAAGATTGAGATCTTTACTTTTTGCTTTTTATTTTTTTTATTATTTATTAAATAATATTTTATCTTATAAATACATCTTATATTTACATAAATTTTGAGAATTTTTTCATAAATCCTCTATCATTTTTAAACATATTAAAGGCTTTTTTCATTTTATTAAAGTCAGAAAGTAATTGATGTACGTCCTTTTCAGTTCTTCCGCTTCCACGCGCCACGCGTGCAATGCGTGATGGATTATGCATAAGCTTCTCATTTTTTCTCTCTTCTTTTGTCATTGATGCAATTATAATCTTATATGTGTTCAATTTCTCTTCGCTCTGTGAGATCATATCTTTTGGGAGATCGACCGCACCCATCATTCCAAGTACATTTTTTAGAGGGCCCATATTACCCATGGTTTTTAACTGGTTATAAAATGTATCAAAATTTAGCTCTGTTGTATTGATATCGCTTTCGGATATGCCCGCCTCCTCTATAGCCCGTTGCACATTATTTACAAGATCCTGTATATCTGGAATACCAAGCAATCTACCTATAAATTTTCCAGAATCATAAGGCTCTATGTTAGATAATTTTTCTCCTACGCCTATAAACATTATTTTTGCTCCAGAAGCATGTGCAGCGCTTAGTGCGCCTCCGCCTTTACCAGAGCCATCCATTCTTGTTACTATTACTCCAGATAAACTAGCCGCTTTATTAAATTCTTCTGCCTGCCTTCCAGCAACCTGTCCCGTATCCGCTCCTATAACTAATATGCGCTCATTTGGCTTAAAAACCTCCGCAACGCCCTTTAGTTCATTTATCAAATTTGCATCAAGCGCGCTTCTTCCGCTTGTATCACATATTATAACTTTTCTATCCTTGTATTTTAACAGCGCCTCATTTATTATTTTTTTAGGGTCCTTCTCATTTTTTATGCCGAAAAATGTGACATTAGCATTCTTTGCTAATGTTTCAAGCTGCTCATATGCTGCGGGTCTTGATACATCACAACATATAAGCAGAGCGCTAAGTCCTCTATCTTGGTAATATTTTGCAAGTTTTGCTGAACTTGTGGTCTTTCCAGAGCCGTATAAACCCATCATGAGTATGCGCTTTGGCTTTAGTTCAATTGTATAACTATTGCCCATTAATTCTACAAGCCCATTATAAACAAGATTTGTTATATAATCTTTTGCAAGCACGCCTGCAGGTGGATTGCTGTTAAGCGCCTTTTCCTCAATCTCTTTAGTAAATTTAAGGACTAATTTAACCTCAACATCTGAGCTAAGCAGCGCTTTTTGCAGCTCCTTTGTAAATTCCTTTATGACCTTTGCATCTATTATAGTGGCCCCTTTAAGCTTTGCAATTGCATGCCTAAGTCCTTCACCTAAATCCATAAATCATCAACAGACATCTATTTTTCATATATTTATAACTTATTGGAATATATGGGTAAACTGCAATTTCGTATGTTAAAAGCACATATATATAAAAATTAAAATGTGAGTAGTATCTGTTTATATGAAAATGGTAATAACACAATCTAATCTAACACTCTTTGGGGGAGCAGAGCGCGTTTTGTTGAAGATAGCAAAGCATTATGATGCAAAAATATATACATTAGAATATAACCCAAATACTACATTCGAGGAATTTAAAAATTTAAATATAATAAAATTGAAAGCTAACCCAATCTCAAGTATACTGCCTTATGGGCGCATAAAGCAGGGAATTAATTATGGTCTTGGATTTTATAATATGAAAATAAAAGATGATTATGATGTAATAAATGCGCATATGGCGCCAAGCCATTGGATTAGAAATAAGAATGAACGCGTCCTGTGGTACTGCCATACGCCGCTTAGAGATATTTACGATCTCTATAAATATAGGCTCTCAATGAAGCGTTCTCACCAAAAACCTATATATATAATGGGAGCAAAGGCGGTGCGCCTAATAGATAAAAGTGTAACAAAAAGAATAGATTTCATATTTACAAATAGTTTAAATACACAATCAAGGGTTAAAGCATATTATAAACGCGATGATTCTGAGGTTTTGTATGCTGGAATAGATGCAAAAAATTATAAAAATAATGGCGATGATAAATTCTTTTTTTATCCCTCTAGAATATCTCCAAATAAGAGGCAGGAGTTTGCAATCGCCGCATTTAAATTATTCTCAAAAAAAATAAAAAATTACAAATTAATAATAGCTGGAGGACTATCAAAGGACGGCGCCCTTCAGAATTATTATGATCTAATTAAGGAGCTATCAAAAGATGATAAAAATATAAAAATAGCAACAAATGTGAGTGAATCAGAATATAATGATCTACTGTCGCGTTGCACCGCTGTGCTCTTTCCACCGATAAATGAGGATTATGGTCTTGTTCCATTGGAGGCCATGGCATCTAGTAAGCCTGTGATATCAATAAATGAGGGCGGACCTAGAGAAACTATAATAGATAAAAAGAGCGGCTTTTTAATAAATAGCATAGAGGAGATGGCAGAGCGCATGGTTTATATCGTTGAAAATCCATCAATCGCAAGCGAGATGGGCAAAATAGGAAAAAAACATGTGGCTGAAAAATTCTCGTGGGCGTTATTCTTTAAGAAATTTGATAAGCGTGCAAGGCAAATATCAAAAGGTAAAACTAGTAACTAAATACGATTTGCTATTTTTTATGAATAAAAAGGGCCAAAATTACTTTGGCGTTACTTCAAGAACATACTTTGATATCACATTTGCCGCATACTCTAAGGCACGTTCAACATTCGCCTTTGTATTGGTTCCAGTGCATATCATCTTTCCATTCTTAAATAGTATTATACTTGCCTTTGGCTCAGCGATTTTGAATATAGCTCCTGGGAACTGCTCCGGCTCATAATCTATAGCTTTTACATTTTTTGATAATGCATACAAATCTATAACAGCATGAAGTTCAGCGCTAACCACAATATTCTCTATTCGTATTGTGGGCCTTAATATTTTGCCACTATGTGTTTCCTTTGGGTTTTTACCAGAAGACGTCAAATCACCACATTTAGTATAGTTATATAAGGTTTATAAATATATGTTAATTTTAACTAATATAACTAAAGAGCATATTTGTATATATAAAAATGTAATGTGGCATATTTTATGAGTAATACTGTACATATAATAGGTGGTGGAAGCGCGGGCCTTATACTGGGTAAGGAGCTATCGTTAATGGGTATAAAAAATATTATATACGATTCGAAAAGAAAAATATCCGATAATTCTGCCAAGGCATCTGGAGTGCTATCAAAGAGCGGTCTTAGCGCATTAGGTATTGATTATAAGGATGCGATTGTAAATGAATTAATCGGCGCAGATATATATGGTAAATTTGAATCTATGCGCGTTAAATCTAATTCAACAATAGCCTATGTTTTAGATAGGGGAAGGCTCTCAGAGTTATTGTATGAGGATGCATTAAGGAGCGGTTCAAAAATAATTCTAGGCAAACGTCTCTCAAAATCGGAAATACTATCGTTAAATAATGGATCTGATATAATTGTGGGCGCCGATGGCGCGATATCTAATGTTGCAAGCGCATATAACTTTTCCGAAATCAAGCATTATGTTCTCACATATAAAGCTGAATACAAAAATGCAAATGTATCAAGTAAGAATATGGTTAGTTTGCATTTTAACAATAATATACTAAAGAGCTTTTTTGGATGGACCATTCCTTACTCTAAAAGCAGTATAGAAGTAGGTATAGGTATATTCTCTAATAATAAAACAAGTTCAAAGGCCGCATTTACAAAGTTTATAGAGACCGAGCGCATAAAAGGCATATTAAAAGGGTCTAAAATGAATAACGCGTATGCGAGTATTATACCATTATCAACTAGAAGAAAAACGGTAAATGGAAATGTGCTCTTAGTGGGAGATGCTGCAGGACAGGTAAAGGCGACAACAGGCGGCGGCATAATTTTTGGGGGTATTTGTGCAAAAATTGCCGCAAAATCAATATATGAACACATTAAGCATGCGGCGCCACTATCTAACTATGAACACGAGTGGCGCAAAATGAATGGGCGGGATTTAACAATGCATAGATTCTTTCATAAATACTATTCAATTTTAGGCAATACTACGATGGATATTAACATAAAGATGGCAAAGGCGCTAGGCTTTGATGGGTTCTTTAGTAAATATGGTGATATGGATAGACCTACAAAGATGCTTAAACGATTCTTTTTAAGAGGATTTTCAGAGTAAGAGTAGTGAACTGGAAGCTAATTGCGAGGCTATTATTAGCGGTGTTGGATATATGCCAAATACGATTATAAGGCAAAGTGCGACTAATATAACAAAGTAGCTGTATTTATCTATAAATATCTTATTCTTATTGCTTGGTTTAAATATCGCTGCAATAACCCGCCCATAATAATATACTGATATAATACTATTTATTAGACCAATAATCGCCAATATTACTATATTTGCATTTATTGCGCTTGCAAAGAGTAAAAATTTACCATAAAAGCCCATAAGTCCTGGAATGCCTATCATAGACAATATAAATATGGCTAAAGAGAATCCGATAAATCCGTTTCTATACATCAATCCAGAATAATCATTAAGCGTTTTTATATTTCTAAATTCTAATAGCATTATTATTGCAAATGTTCCAATTATCATAAAAGAATGAGCAATAATTTGGAATATGCTTGCCTCAAAGCCAAATTGTGATGCGCTAGCAATTCCTATTAATATATAACCCGATTGCGATATTGCAGAGTATGCAAACATGCGCTTTATATTGGTCTGTATAAGCGCCATTATATTTCCGAAAAACATTGTGAATATCGCTATAATGCTAAAAAACTCTGAGAATATGTACCAATATCTTACGAAAACAATCCCAAATATTACTATTATTGCAACAAATGCAACCTTCTTGTTTATACCTGAGAGCATTGCGGTTATATTGCCCTGCACCTCCTCATATATATCTGGTATCCATAAACTGAAAGGAAATGCGCCCGCTTCAAATAAGAGGCCTATTCCAAATAATAGAAGTGAAAATAATAGTATATAATTTAATGGTCCAGAGCTTATTATTGCTGATATTGCAAATGTGCTATCATATGGTATGATAAGTGCTAATGCAACTGTCAATATCGCAATTGCGCTGCCGCTTAATATAAACAATTTTATTGCTGCTTCTATAGAATCGCGTTTCTCAAATAGGATCATAAATATTGATCCTATCGATACCATTTCAATACCGATTACTGTTATTATAAGCGATGCTGACGTGGATACGGCAATTGCGCCAAAATATACCATGCTAATGAGCAGTGAGACATAATTAAATTTCATCGAATGTTTGTATGTCAATATGACTATCAATAAAAATAGAATAGAAAAAAGTCCAATAAATAGCGCAGAGAAACTATATATTGTAAATATGCTAAATGCTATTGTTTGCCCGCCCGTCACAAAAAATAATACTGCAAGCGCCAAATTCATTACGAGCAATATTATTTGTACTATGAATGCGGACTCTTTTTTTCTATGTAGTATTGCAAGCGCTCCAGATACTATAAGTATAATTGGTATTAAAATAAGCATATACATAAGGTTAAAATCTATCATCATATTCAACTTGCACTAAATATACTAAGTATTATTGATGGAAATACACCAATAAAAATTATTGCAGCAATTATTACTATATACGCAAAAATCCTATCACTCTCAAGACCTCTTATTGCAAGTGTTGGTTCTTTTGAGTTTAGAACTGATTTCGAAACTATTCTATATAGGTATGCGGCAATTATCATTATTGTAACTATTGGGATCAATGCCAGTATACCAAAGGCCTCAAATCCTGAAGTGAATATCAATATATCCGCTATGAAAACTCCGGTTAATGGCAGTCCTGTTGCTGCAAATACGCCAAATATAAACGCATAGGCTGTTGATGCGGAGTTCTTCACAATTGCTTTAATATTATCAACGTTTCTAGATCCATACATCTGCTCTATTGTTCCTGCTGCAAGGAATAATAGGGCAATGGATAAGCCATACGCAAACATTCCATATATCGCGCCATAATAGCCTGTTGCATTTCCAGACGTTATGCCTATTATTATTATAGCGCTCTCAACCATGCCTGTGTATGCTAATAGTACCTTTATATCTCTGCTCTTTATCGCAACAAAAACTGAATAGAATGCTGATATGGCAGCAATTATTAAAATGCTAATACGCATGCTCTGAGTTGTATTAAACATCACAAATAACATAAATATTCCATAAAGTCCATATTTTGATAATATGCCCGATATAACTACAGATCCGCTTGTTGGCGCCTCCGCATATGCGCTTCCAACCCATGAGTGAAATGGGAATAGTGGTATTTTTATCATAAACGCTGCAAACATAATCGCAAATATAACAGCTCCTATTGTGTAAGGTATTGTTGCGCTATTTGCTATTATCGTATCTATATTAAGTGAATGTGCTGGGGTGTATAGATAGATAAGTATTATGCCTAAAAGTAATAATGAGCTTGAAACTATAGAATACATAAGAAATCTCATAGAAGCATTATTACTCTCAGATGATCCGAATATGTTAATTAGCATGAAGACTGTTATTACGCCCATCTCCCAGAACATGAAGAATAATAACAGATTATATGATAAAAATAATCCTATTGAGGATAATTGGAATAGCATTATCAAAAAGGATAGACCCCGCTCTCTCTCTAAAATGGGTCTAATAGACAATAGCGCCGCAATGGATATTATGGAGGTCATAAGCATAAGTATCATAGATACGGGTGTTACTGTAAATAGCACGCGCGTATTTAATTCGGGTATATACGCTAATGATTCGCTATATGGAAGTACGTTATAAACGAGCAGATTAAATATCATGTGCAATACTATTGCAAATACGACCCCTGAGAATATGAGCGCAGTTCTTCTACATAAAGCCCTAGGGCTAATTGGTACTAGCGCAATTCCTGCAGCGAGCATTGCAAACAATATTAAAATAATATATATCATCTAAAAAACACCAAAAACAATAAAGCTAAAAATTATTACAAGAAATACAAATCCTATCAGTGCAACAACATAATAATCATTTACATTACCATTGACCATCTTTCTTATTTTCATGCCAAATTTATAGATATACATTCCTGATGATTGGAATGTTTTTAATATCGAATAATCTATTGTGTTAAAAAAATCGCTAAGATAAACAAACGTATTTCCAAAAATGTTATAAAATTTATTTATTAAAATGCTGTTATATGCGGCTTTATAGAGAATGCTATTCTTGCCAATTTTGATTTTAGCGCCGCGCATGAAGAATACATATGCAATCATAATGCCTATTGCTATTATTATGCTATTAATCACATATGTAAGAATATTGCCCAGTATGTTGTATGTACCAAATATGCCCCCAAGCAATGGCAGGGCTATTGGTGCAAAGAGCGCAAGAATTGCCGTTATTATTATCGGTGCTATCATTAATTTAGATGTGTTTTTATATTTGTTACTACGCGTTTTCGAAGCATTTTTGTCTTTTAATGGTATGAACATCCACCTAAACATATATGTGCTTGATACGAGTTCAATTGCTAGTAATATAAAATAAAGAACTGTGCTATTTGATGAAGTATCAATCATGGATTTGGCAAAGAATGATCCAAATGGAATAATACCTGCAAGTGACACAACGCCAATTATTGTAGTTATAAGTATTATTCTAGTATCCCTAAGTCCATGTATCTTGTAAATATCAGAATTGTCATTATTTGCATTCATCATAACGCCGCTATTCATGAAAAGAAGCGCTTTGTAGAATGTCTGAACAATAAAAAGTAGCATAGCTGCAAATATATTTAAAAGTCCAAGTGCAATAAACATCAACGCTAAATCTTCCATGGTTGAATAGGCAAGTATTCTTTTAATTTGGTGTTCAGAGAGTGCATTTGTAACAGCTACTATTGCTGTTATAATTCCTATTACAACAAGTATGTAATTTAGGCCCAATGATTCATATATAGGTAAAAGCAGTGCAATTAAAAATACGCCAGCCTTTACCATAGTCGAGGAGTGAAGAAATGCCGATACTGGGGTTGGCGCTTCCATTGCATCAGCTAGCCATTCATTAAATGGAAACTGGGCGGATTTTGTAAATGCTGCAATCATTATAAGTATCATAGGCAGATAAAGTACGCTCTTATTTGTAGTGTTTATAAGACCCGATATCTCTGTTGTGCCAAGCGTTGCAAAAATTATTATTATAGCTGATAAGAATAATATGTCTCCAATTACTATTGTTGTTATGGATCTACGCGCAGCTTCCTGCGCCTCCTCCTTATTATACCAGAATCCTATAAGCATATAGCTTGTTATGCCTAAAATCTCCCAGGCGATAAATATTGTTATTAAATTTTCAGAAATTGCAAAGAGCATCATTGCACTTGCAAATATTAGCATCTCAATGTAAAAGCGCTTGATTCCATAGTTCTTACCCTTAAAGTAGCCTATTGAATATATCACAATAATTGGTGTCATAATTGCTACAAGCAAAAGTAGTATGATATTTAACGTATATGTGGCAAATGATATGCCAAACGAGTAGCTTATGAGATTAAACCATCTATACTGCTCTGAAATATTCTTATCAAAGATTGCAATATAAATGGAGAGCAGAAGTGATGCTATGCTGCCAAGAGCTGCTGATAGCTTGACAATGGTCTCATTTTTGAATAATAAGATCAAGAATGTTGCAATCAGCATTGGAAATAAAACAATAGCTATTATCATAGTTCAACCTTTATATTTTGATAGTTTTGAGACGTCTAATCCATTACCGGACTTTACAAGATATCTATACAGCGCTATTGCAGCAACCAGTTCAACCGCTGCAATGCTCCATATTGAAATTAATAGCAATATTATATCGCCATTATATGATGAATACAGTGCTAATCCTATAAGCGATGCTGCTATTATTACTAGTTCTATTGAGAACATTATGACCAAAAAATTTTTGCTCGTGGCTATACCGCTTACTCCAATAGCAAAGATTGCAAATCCTATAATCATCATATATAATATTATCATTCAAGTAGCCCCGGCATCTTCATTATTATTATGGCACCCAATGCGCTTGTAAATAGCATAATAGTAATTATGTAAAATATACTGACATTAAACGTAACATAATTAAGCATGCTTGTAACGTCAAAAGAGTAATTTGTAGTACTATTCGAGATGTATCCTTTCTGTACTAATGGGTATGCGATAGCTATGAATATTAGTATGGAGAGCAGTGCGAGTGCAGGCATATTTGTTCCATTAAATGATGGCTTTTTAACAGGAGCAACACTCACGAATATATATGTTGCAATGCCCCCTACCATTATCATAAGCTGTATTACTGCAAGTAATTGTTGATTTAGTATTAGAAATGCTATTGCATTCATGAAAAATACTGCTGCAAGAAAGAGCGCGGCATGCATCATCTCGTTTGAGTTAAACATAGCTATTATTAGAAATATGTCTATTATACCAATTAAAAATGATACAATTAAGTTAAACATACACTCACTCCAT
>JAJZJI010000113.1 GCA_021828345.1 Microcaldota archaeon | reverse complement strand
AAACTAGATAAACTATATCCATTAGAATATGTATCATAAACATGGTTCAGCAATACCTCAAATATAGTATCGGCATCCTCCCCATAATCCAATTTACATAATTTAGGTTTCAATTTACATCCTCCTTGTATACATAAAAAATTTCATAACCATCTTTACTTTTGCTATATATTTGTTTAAACCCATTAAAATCATCATCAAATGCGGAAATTATATATGTTTTACCATATATACTAAATTTAATCCATTCATAATCATTATCTATTGTACCGCCATAATCATCATCATCTACATCAGAATCATCGGTTTCATAATCACTAGAATTAAAATAATAATAATCTATTATATCAACTACATTATGTTTATCATTAAATCCCTCTACTAAATCCTGTAAATACCCGATACCATCACAGTACTGGTAAATATAATCTATTAATATATCTAATACACTATCACCATCCCACTTATAAGTTAATCTAACTAATTTTGCCTTCATATTACATCCCCTTATAAGCATAAAATAAATAACTTGCATCATATTGTTTCATTAATTCATACTTTTCCGTAAACTTATACCAGCTAAAATCTTCTGGATAATATGATATAATATACTTTGTAGAAAAAATTTCACATTCAACCCATTCACTATCAGGATGACTTGGTATAAAACTATCTTCATCATCAAATTCTTGCTTATCGTAATTTGCATTATAATGCTCTAAAATATTAAATGCATCATATTCTTCATCACTAAATTTACGAACACAATCTAACAAATCCATATGATCCCAATAATTCTTATTAATGTAAACCATCAATAAATTCATTATAGAATCTGCGTTTAACACAATCTTTAAATTAACTAATTTCGATTTCATATATACCACCTATATAAAGAAAACATACCGAAATATATCTGCACTAATCTTCCCCCCAATTCAAACTCATCATTTAAATTCAATCCATATGGAGATGCTACATATCTTATACCATTATTAGTAAATCCAATCCAACCCATTTCCTCATCTAATGTTATATAGTTTACATCAAATTGATCTAAATAACTATGGCATACATTTATAAAATCTTCTTGAAGATTATCATCACTAAATGCGGGTTTACCATCTTCAAAATCCTCAACACATCTATCTGCTATTGCAATAAAATTATCTAAATCAATTTTATTATGCGAATAATCCAATTTAATAACCCCTGTTTTCATATATCCCTCCTATACAATTCAAAATTATTAGAGTATACACATACTAAATTATCTTCGATTTCATCCTCCAAACTTACCCCAAATAAAACCGCGAAATATTTTATACCATTATCCTCAAATTCAACCCAACCCCTTTCTTCATCTCTATCTGTAAGATAAATATTAAACTTATCCAAATATCTAAAACATCTCTCAACGAAATCTTCTTCAATACTATCATCCTCAAACATCGGATATCCATTCCCAAAATCTTCGATGCCCTTTTCTATTACTTTAGAAAAATCATCAATATTTAATTTACTATATATATAATCTATTTTAATACTTCCTGTTTTCATTTCACCCTCTTATATAAATTAACATACAAAAATAACCGTGATAAAGAATCTAATTCATAACCATAGAAATCCCGCTCATTCAATGAAATAATAAAATTAATACCATTTATATTAAAACCGAAATACCCCAATGAACTATTACCCCGAAGTATGATTACATTATGCGACTCTAAATAATCAACACAATATTTTTCAAACCATACTGTATCTTTTATATTTTCTCGTTTAAACGAATCTTCATAGTATATATCCATTGCATCATTTATATCTCTCACAAAATCAAACAAATCTAATGATTGCGGTAAATATTCCAATTTAACAATGTGCGGTTTCATAACCTCACCCTAATATATGCAGCATAATCATCATTATATTTAATCAATGTATAACCGATAAAATTGTGCTTGGTTTTTGAAAATACATATTCCTTACCACCTAATTTTATATTCACCCAATCTTCTACAATTGATTTTATAATTTTAGGATAACTTCTTTCATCGATCCATTGGCATGCTTCAATAACATTAGCATTAAGAATTCTAATAACCTCATCAACCTCATATATAAATGCTTCAAGAGATGAATCATAATTAATATAGCATTCCAATTTAACCACTTGTGGTTTCATGTTACCCTCCTGTATATTTCAAAATAATAATCATCGTTACAATACTCTGTATCCTTTTCAAACCCCTTATAATACCTATTCATAATCGAAACCCGAAATACAATACCCCCTAATGAAAAATCAATAAATTCCGAATTACTCTTATCATACCAATCAAACCAAATGAACCCGCCATTATGTTCAAACTCAAGTTTCGCTACCTCGAATATATGTACCCTACCATATACCTCATTAAACCCATTAAAGAAGGATACCAACATCTCATCTAATGGTTTAATAACCACAAGGTTAACCGGTTTAACTTTCATATTCTATCACATCACTTAATCCAAGTTCACTAAACCCCGCCAATCTTTTCATACATGCTGTACATTTCCCGCAAGCCTTTTCACCCCCTCTATAGCATGTATAAGTAAGATGAAATGGTGCATCATGAACCAATCCATATTTTATTATCTCCGCCTTACTCATATATTGTACCGGAGATAGTATACCTAATCCCCGCATATCCAACCCAGCTTCCAATGCTCCCTGCATATGAAATAAGAATTTCGGGGTACTATCCGGCGGGGTTGATTTTGTATTACCATTCGTTCCTACTATGATACTATTGATACCCATCTTCCTTGCATACCCCCCGGCTATCGATAGAAATATAATATTCCTCGCGGGTACATAACTATTCGGTAACCAATCTGGTATACCATTCTCCACCTCGGTATCACTGGTGAGTGATGAACCCCCAATCTGTGCCAAATCGATTTTGAATATATGATGCTCTATACCATAATATTTTGCGATCTTTTTCGCGCTATCCAGCTCGCGGATATTCTTTTGATTGTAATCTATGGTTACCCCCACAACATCCGGCGGGGATAGATTACTCAACACCGCGGTTGAATCTAATCCCCCTGACATCAATATTATACTTCTACCCAATCACTATCACTCTCATCATATTCTTTTCTACAATATATGAAATTACCCTTAAACTCCAATGTAAAAAAGTGAGTGGAAAAATCGGTTAATATTACTTCCATATCGCGATCTTCTTTCCACTTCCGCTGTATACCCCTTACAGTATCGTTGGAATATACTACCTTATCTCCCATAACTATTTTTAGAATACCAAATTCATCTTCATACATTTTATTTATTTTCATCTTTCACCTCATGCCATAGTTTCAACGCACTATTAGCTTTATCATAATCTTTATGAAATAACTCATAAGTTATATCTTTCCATTTACTCATAGTATCTTTATATTTTATCTTTACACTAATCTCATCATTATCATACTTCAAATATAATTCTTCACCATCTAAATAAGTATCACTATAAATTTTACATTTCATTGATTTATTATCAAACCATCTTGCAATTAAATCAAATATAAAATCACTAAAACCTTCACCTTTGTAGTATAGGATTATACCGTTAAATATGATACGATAATAACCGTACTGATCTACTTGTATATTCTTTATTGTTTTATTTTTATATACTTTCTTTACATCATCTTTCATACTCATTCCTCCACCAATCTTAATCCAATTTTCATCTTTTTATACTCCCTATCAAATGCGGGTTGTTTAACATCTTTAAGTATACTTATAGAACTATCATACCTTTCTAACAAAACTATATGAGTATATTTAAAGATAAACTGCAACTCTTTATAAAATGAATTGTGAACGTTATACCCGATATATCCCTTTATGTTTTTATCTACAAACCATTTCGCAATAAAATCCATAATAACAACTTCCT
>JAJZJI010000112.1 GCA_021828345.1 Microcaldota archaeon | reverse complement strand
ATGTATAACGAGCGGGATCTTGGCCCGATATATGGATTTCAATGGAGGCATTTTAATGCTATATATGATGGACCCGATATTGATTATGAAGGACAGGGTGTAGACCAATTGAAAAATCTTGTCAAAAAATTAAAAACAGATCCAAATGATAGACGTATGATAGTTTCCGCATGGAATCCACAACAATTATGGGAAATGGCGCTTCCACCATGTCATTATAGTTTTCAAGTTACTGTTATAGAAAATGAATTGAATTTATCATGGGTTCAAAGATCTGTAGATACTATGTTGGGATTGCCATTTAACATAACTAGTTATGCATTACTATTGCATTTATTGGCAAAAGAATCCAATTTAAATGAAGGAAAGCTTACAGGATTTTTAAATGATGTACATATATATGAAAATCATCTTGGTGGTGCAATAGAGCAATTAAAACGTGATGCAAGAAAATATAACGCACCAAAAATACGTACAGAAAAATTCAGTAGCATATTCGAATGGAGTGCAACAGATACTATAATTGAAAATTATCAGAGTTATCCAAAAATAACTTTTGATATAGCTGTTTAATTTAAATATACCAACACAGTTTAAATAATTATTTAATAATACATACTTGATTTATTAATGGTGTATAAATGTCTTCAATAGTGAATTCGCTTAATATCTTGGCTTTTCATGCCGTACTTGGGATTGCAAGCCCATGGCTTAATACAGTGATGAGTCTTCTAGCGCAAAGTTATTATCTTATAATACCTATAGTTGCAATATATCTATTTTTAAAAAAGGATAAGAGCGTTTTTTCATTTGTAATTGGCGCAGTTGTTGTTTTTATAGTAACAGATATAATAAAAATGATTGTGATGGAGCCACGACCATGTAGCGTTTCGGATCTGCAATGGATAAATCATGTAGGCTGCGAGTCAAGCTATTCATTTCCATCAAATCACGCGACGGTCTTAACAGGGCTTTCATTCTTTCTTGCAAAATATAAGTATCTAAGAGTTCTTTATATAATTTGGGTAGTTCTAGTATTGTTTGGACGGGTATATCTTGGTGCACATTACTTGACGGATGTTATAGTTGGGGTTGTGCTTAGTATAATATTCTATTACATAATACTTAAGAAAAAGGATGTGATAAATAATATATGTTCAAAGATACTGTATAAAATAGC
The DNA here is from genome assembly GCA_021828345.1 of Microcaldota archaeon. The sequence goes on along the minus strand of JAJZJI010000112.1, from coordinate 2,793 downwards.
AAAGCCTATATATCCAAAGGAATTTGCTAATAATTGATGGTTTGATGAAAGGCAATTTTTCTAAAATAGTGCCAATAAATTGGTTGGATGATTTAAAAGAGATAAGATGGCTTGATAATACTAAAATACCTATAGAAACATCCTATGAATCTACTAAAGACCCTAACAGGCTTGCACTAGCAATAAAACGCTTGGAAATTCGTGGAGCACCTGTATTAGGCGAGGCTGGGGCATATGGCGTTGCACTAGCAATAAATATTGCAGAAGGTAGCCCTAGTGAAATTATAAGTTATACAAATAAAACAGCAGAAATGCTTGCAAATACGAGGCCCACAGCAGTCAATCTTTCTTGGGGAATAAATCATGTTTTAAATGAAATAAATAATGCTTATAAGCGTGGGACGAATATAAATGAATTAAGGGAATTGGCTATAGTAATTGCAAAAAAGGTTCAATTTGAAAATATAGAAGCTACCTATAAAATAGGAGAATATGGAAAATCTCTAATAGAAGATGGAGATGTCATAATGACTGTATGCAATGCCGGTGTGCTTGCATGTGATGGTATAGGTACTGCTACTGCGCCTTTAAGGGCCGCATGGGCTGATGGGAAAAAATTTGAGGTTATAGCAACAGAGACAAGGCCGCTATTACAAGGATCTAGGCTTACTGCATGGGAGCTTAATGTTGATGGGATACCAACGCGTGTAATAACAGATAATGCAGCTGCACATATAATGGAAAGAAATGGGGTAACTAAAGTTTTTGCAGGGGCGGATCGTATACTTTCAAATGGTGTTGTATACAATAAGATAGGCACATTTGGATTATCTATACTTGCGCATTATTTCAAAAATATAGGATTTTATGTTTGTGCCCCAACTTCAACAATAGATTTCAAAAGCAAGGAGTCTGATGTAAAAATAGAGCAGCGCCACGAATCAGAGGTCAAAGTTGTAATGGAAAAGGTTAAGATAGCACCAGATTCTGTGGGTGCTATAAATCCAGCATTTGATAGGACGCCTCCTAACCTTGTAAGTTCTATAATAACAGAGCTGGGAATAGCTAAATATCCTTATACAGAATCGCTCTCGAAATTACTCTTAAATCCTAAAAATATGGGTAGATAATTACTCTAGTGTTTCTTTTTGTATAAATCTAATTACAAATGCCATGCGTAATCTATTCGGCTTTAATCCAAGTCCTTCAAGTATATTTACCATATTATCCACAGTAACATCCTTTCCACTCGCAATTAAAAAGTAGTAGACATAGATATAAACTAAATGGCTCTCTATGTTCATATCTAATATCATATCAATGTATTTGTAATCTGGTGTTATCCCTAGAAGGCTCATAAAAAAATACATATTCTCGCGATTTATCTCCTTACCAACAATGCTAAGAAAACCTGCCGTATAAATATACTTTGCTATTCCATTGTTGATATTCTCTTTTATTTTTTTACTGTCCAAAAGACGTCTTAGTTCCTTCATTAATAGTTTTGAGGATAAAGAATTTATGGCATCTAATGTGGATGAAAATGCACTATATATAGCATCATCTGTAGAGACAAAAACATTTGGGGTAATAGGGTCGCTCAAAATATCATCTATCATAATTTGGCATTTTCTAATGAATGCATGCATTTACACTCTCGCTCTTTTGGGATACTCTCTATAATCTTTAATATAAATGTTTTGGTTTTATCCACGCTTTTTTTCATAGTATTTGAAACCATATCTGCAGATACATGTTCAATTTTCCATGCATCATAATCCGTAACTGTTGCAAGTGTCATATAACACATTTCCATTTCCTTAGCTAATATTACCTCTGGGATCGCGGTCATTCCTATAATATCACCCTTCATGACATTTTTATAGAATAGTGATTCCGCCCTTGTAGAGAATCGTGGTCCCTCTATTGATACATACGTGCCATTCTCTTTAATATCAATCCCTAAATTTTTGGCCGTTTTTATTGAATGAGATCGAAGATTACTGCAGTATGGTTCCGCCATAGAAACATGTACTGCCTGGTCATCATAAAATGTGTAATTTCTATTTTTGCTTAAATCTATAAATTGGTCGGGTAAAACAATACTTCCCATAACTAATTCTTCATTTAGACTACCAACAGCTGATGGCGCTATTATTCGCTGCACTCCAAGTTTTTTAAGCGCCCATATATTTGCCTTGTATGGTACTTTATGTGGTGGATATTGGTGTGATCTTCCATGCCTTGGTATAAATGCTATTGATTTATCTAAATAATTTCCAATTACTATTTTGTCCGATGTTCTGCCAAACGGCGTTTCAATATCGATTTCATGTACGTTATCCATCATTGACGGATCATAAACACCGGTGCCTCCTATTATGCCAAAATCTACTATATTATTGTTTTTTTCCATTTAATCATTTTTTATTATTAATTAAAATGTTTCTTTTAATATATCACCAAAACTCCTAAAAAAATATACCTTTGCTTTTTTCAATTCAAATGTTCCTTTAGGTGTTATTGTATAAACAATTTCTCTACCATTTTTTTTACCAGAAATTAGTTTATTTATTCTAAGTTCCTTAAGCGCTGGATATATGGTTCCTGCTTTTGGTTTCTCACCACGTCTGATCTCAAGCTCTTTTGCAATACCATCGCCGCACATGCTATTTTTTGATAAAATCCATAATATTTGGAAGCTCAAAAATCCGCGCATGTCGCACATATGTTTTTCCATTGCATATCACATTTAATATATAGGTCATCATATATATTTAAATATTTATTGTA
>JAJZJI010000111.1 GCA_021828345.1 Microcaldota archaeon | reverse complement strand
TTTTTCAAAAAATCCCGCAAGTTTTATCTTTTAGCCCTTTTACTTTTAATTTTCACCGTTCCAGTGGCATTATCGGGGTGCGGCGGCGGAGGTGGTGGGAGTTCTTCAAGCTCTTCTCCAGCCAGCGCAACTTATACTGTAGCTCCTAAAGGAGGAAATCGAATAATTGGCGCAACCGTTACTATGTACGACCTAAATACTTCTGCTTCAACTCCTACTTGTCAGCAGACGACCCCCACTTCAGGACAATATACCTGCACTTTTACTACCGCGCCTTCAAGTACAGATGCTTTATATATTACCGTGAGCGGCGGTAGTGTGAGCGGTAGTAGTACCACTAATAACAGTGCTATATCTTTAACGAATTTGGTCACGCCAACAAACAATATCATACCAGTAAACGAACTAACAACGGTTGCCGCGACGGATGCATTAAAGAAAGCACAATTTACAAATGTTTCGACCGGCAATATGCCTACTCCGCCGACTACAAACGCATATACCGCAATTAAAAATGCAGTGAATAATATTACAAATATAGCTGATAGTGTTCATTTTACTTCTTCTACTACTTATACTGCAGGAAGCTTAACTTCAACCGCTCAAAATTCGGAACAGATTGAATCATTGATTAATGTATTAGATACTTTGGCAAATGCATTATCTACTTGCGTTAACGCTAACACTTCAGACAGTTGCAGTAATTTGCTGAAAGATGGAGGTGTTTCTAATACCGGAACGATTTTAAATGTAGTTGTGAATGTTTATAATTATACTCCAAGTAGCGAGCCAACATTGAGTTTAACAGGCTTGTCTACAATAGCCTATAACAGCAGTTCTGAATTTAACTCCGGCACTGCTCAAACGTCTGCTATTGCTCCATTGACTAATACAAGCATTCCTACAACTTCAACATCTACTTCTTCATCTACATCTTCAATTAGCTCAGCCGTAATGTATCAATATGCGACAACCGGTTCTTCTCCATATGTTATCAATGAATATCCAATAGACCCAACCACCGGCGTAGTAACAAGTTCTACCCCTCAGACCGTAACGACGGGACAGGGAGTATTAGGCGTGGCGTTCAATGAAAACAATTCATATGCTTATGCCATAGACGGTAACGATAATATATGGGTTTATTCGGCAAATAACGGAATTCTGACTTACTCAAAAGAATATTCGTTGAGTCAATATTTAACCTCTGCAAATTATTCAGTTCTTCCAAGCGGTTATGCCGATAATAATGGAGACATAATAACTGTTTTGAATACTTTATATGTATTATTGCCTTCTGCTACGCAATATGGAGAAATGCTTGTAGCAATTCCAATAAATTCAGACGGAAGTTTAGACGTATCAAACGAAATTGCTATACAGGATTATCAAGAGAATAATAATTATAATAATTTTTACAATTTTAACAGTTCTAATAAATTTTTCAACAATGTCTTACTTGAAGTTTATAATCCGACTGCCGGCGCTTATGAGTTAAACGCCTATTCTTTAAACTCCAGCGGCATGATATCTTCTGCAACGCCCATTTCTACAATTTCTTTTTCAACTACAAGTTATTCTAATACTGCTCCTTTGGTCACCTATATACATTACGCGCCTAATTCGGGTTTTTATTTTGCTTATACTTTTGGCAATAATCCAGGAGGGGCTGGAATTTACAATATTACTTTTAACCAAAACGGCGTCCTCACCGCCAAACAGGGAAGTATCGACACGGCTAACGGAAGCACAGGCCTTTTTAATAACGTAGTCGTTCCAAACGCTAATTATTTGTATTATACCGACAACATAGGCAATATTTACGTATGCAATAATTCTTCTTCTTCGACTCTAAATTGCTCTGAAGCCGAGTCTACATCTTCATTTTTGCCTTCCGGATATTCGGTAAATAATGGACAAGAAAGTTTATTTTTTATAGGCAATACATTATATGCCAATGCCACTCTGACCTCAACGTCAGGATATACTAATTATTTATTCCCTTTTACAATTAACAACAGTAATGGTTCATTAACTTTAGATTCAGGCAATGAAATAATAGGCGGCACAGGAACATCGGCAACAAGTTATTTCGGAAGCATTTACACCTTTTATCCTTATAATTATATTTTTTCTTCAGTCGTTACAGCTAACGGCAATACAATATCATATTCTGTTAATCCATCTAACGGATTAGTTGATGTAAGTAATCCCATAAGTTCTACAGAAGTTGAAAACGCAGGAGATTCTTATTTAGGGGATGGAGATTTAATAACTTTTGATTATAACAACTCTGTAGGCACATTAAATAACTACTTAGAAAATAGCGGCAGTTTTAATCTTGACGGCAGTATGGCATTAAATGGCATAGAAAACTTAGGCGATGTTCTTAATTTTCCAATATTTACTGCATTATTATTTCAAGTGAATCCTGATGAAAATTATATGACATTAGTTTACTGTAACGAATTTGAAAATGTCTGCAATAACGAACCTCCTATAGTAGCTTATATAGACAGTTCTACCGCTACTACCGCTACCACAAACACACGTAGTATCTATGGAATACAAATAGGCTCTAATAGTTTGTCTGCTATGAATAGCGGAAATGCCATAGCTTCGTATACGATCAACAGTTCTGATTTAAATTATGCAGTAGAAATTTATGAGTTTTTCCCTTCAGGGTATCCAAGAGCCGAAGAAAATGGAATTGCAAGTGAATTGAACGCATATTCTTTTTGAAAAAGGAAAGACGTCTTATTCAAAAAAATATGGAAAAAAGGTGTCAGATTTATATATTTCTTTACTCCTGACTGCGTTTGACGCCGTCGGGAGTTTTTGTTTCGCAAAATATAAACAATGTTGTATTGCCCGCAAAAGACATGTTTTTGCATATAGAAAATAAAGAATTTAAAAAAGAATTTTCAGGAACGGTTTTTTTTTATTTCCTTAAATATATCCTCGACGGCTACGTTCTTAAATAATTTTTTTCTTTCTCTGGTATAATTACCCTTGCCGCTTTCATAAATCAATATAAACTTTGTAGCTCCGGCATAACCAAGCTCTTTAACGAGCGCATTCCATCCGTTAATTTTAATCTCAGGCAATGCGTATCCCATTTATTTATCCTCCCTATGAATTCAACTAAACTGAGCACTTCTATATTTATTAACTTTTTATATTTTTTATATAGCTTTATAATACCGTCGTCACAAGTAATAAAATAATCCGCCCTGGCCTTTTCCGCAAGGGCTATGTGTAGGCTATCTATTCCTGAAAATCCTTTTTCCTGAAGAAACCTGCCCCTGTAGATATCTTTATCGGCAATCTCAATAAACTTATTTGATAATTCAAAATAGGAAAAAACCCACTCTTTTCTTTCCATATCCGAATCTTTCATATTTTCATATAACAAGGCTTCCGATGTAATAAGTTCATAAAACTTATTTTCAATTTTTTCCAGGATATAAATAAATATTTCCGTTTCCAGAACCGCCGACCTCATTAAATAGCACGGGGGATTCAAGATAAATACCTTTTTAGAACCTGTCATAAATATCTTCTCTTTTAAGTTTTATATACTTATCTACTTCTTTAGTTTTATAAAATATGCAGGGTAAGAGCCTCTTTATTGACAGTTTCCTTTAGAATATCGTTAATCAGTTTATTTACGCTTCGATATCCTCTTTTTTTGATATTTGTTTCAAACTTTCATATATTTCAATGTTATTAACCCTTAGACTAAAAGCGTGTTTTACGTTTCCCATATTTTACCGCCTTCATCATGGTTTTATTTTATTTGACATCATAAGCTGAATATAATAATATCATAAATGAATATTAGTCGTAAAAATATTGCAATCATCAATAATTTTTTTTAAAAAGTTTTGAAAAATTCTTGATATTTATTGTGCGGAGTGTTTGATATTGGATTTTTACTTTAATTCTATACAATATGGATATTAATTTATATTTAAAAGATTTAAAAAATAGAAAAATTGTTTTATTGGGTTCAGCGGTTTTCCTGTTAGCAATCGTATTTGTTTTTTTTATAATTTTACC
>JAJZJI010000110.1 GCA_021828345.1 Microcaldota archaeon | reverse complement strand
GTGCTCTGGGCTCTCTGCTTCTATGCAGTATTTTCTTACTTCTTTTGGGATCTTTCCGTATTTATAGATTATTACTGGAAGGCCGCGGGATTGGGCTTCTAGAATAGGAAGGCCGAAGCCTTCGTATTTACTGGGTGCAACAAAAATATCGAATGAGTCATATATTTTTAACAATTTCTTCTCTGGAGCAAATCCTTTAAAAATGATGTTCCGATTTTTTATATGTGAGTATAGTGAATTTAGGTCTGGGCCGTTACCGTATATTTCGAAGCTAATATCTTTTCTTTCTATTAAATTAAACGCAGCTATAGCAAAACTTATATTTTTACTCTCTTTTAAGGCACCAACATAACCAATTTTAAAATTATTTTTTATATGATTCTTTTCATGTCGTACTTTAGTAAAGCGTTTGTCTATGCCATGATTTATCACTAATATTTTTTTCTTATTGAATCCTAACATTATTGCCTCGTCTCTTGTTTGTGTAGAATTTGCAAACAGATAATCGGAGGATAGGATATACTTTAATGCAGGTTCTGCAACAAATTTCAACCATATTTTATCTTTCATTGCAGCCGTACCAGTAATAGCATATTCTGGGTATAATATAGGCCTAAATTCATGAGCCGTAGAAATTAGTATACTATTCATTAAAATTTTAGGCTTGAAGAGTCTAATCTGAGTTGGATTATGTATAATATCATAACCATTATAGTTTTCTATTAAAGAACCAAGCATAAACGAGTTAATATCTCCAACAAACCTTATTTGCTTGAACCCTATTTTTCTTATATCTCCATTCATAAGTACTTTAAGATTGTTGTATAACTCGAATATATACCTTTGTATCCCATTACCTGAATTTTGTGTAAAATCTTTTCTTAACCCCACTAATGCAACCTTCATGCTTTTACCTTTTTATATGCCTTTAAAGTCAATTCTGCAGTGTATCTCCAATCAAAGTTGTTTGTATATTTTATTAATATTCTCTTTTGTCTAATATTCATGCGTTTTAATCTTAGCTTTCTGATAGTTTCTGCTGCTTTCCTCGGTGAGCTTATAATTAAACAATGCTTTGTTATTTCTTTAGAAATATCAGAAGTTTTAAGTATTATTACAGGTAATCCAAAGGATTGTGCCTCTAAAATTGGGAGACCGAAGCCTTCGTATAAACTTGGAAATAGGAATACGTCAAAATTATCATATGCTCGCATTTTTTCTCTTTCATTGACAAAGCCCTTGAATTTAACGTTATTAAGGTTATATCTCTTTTTGAATTTCATTAATCTTTTAATTTCTGGACCGTTACCGTATATTTCTAATATATATTTGGGGTCATTTTTCAATTCCTTTGCAACCTTTAATACAAATATTACGTTCTTATGATATGCTAATGCACCTATATAACCTATAACAAACCTGTTCTCTTTAATAATAATTTTACTTTTTCTCTTTGTTCCTAAAAACTTATCGTCTATTCCATGGTGTATTAACTTAAGCTTTTTAATAGCATCTGGAAATTTCTGTCTTATTGTCTTATAGGTTCGTGAAGAGTTGCACAACAATAAATCAGAATATTTTATGGCATCAACAATACTGCCCATAACTAAACGGTTGTATATGTTTTGTTTGATTCCTTTGTGCAGACCGTTCTCAAATCTTGCTAAATCATGTATTGTAGTTATTATATATGCTGTGTTGTGCGATTCCTTCAACAATTTAGCTACGAATCCTATCTCTTGATCTGTTATGTGTATAACGTCGTACTCAGATTTTGGAATGGCACTTATCTCTCTCTTGAAAGTTGTATTTACACTCATAAGCCCTAAAACATTGGCTTTTTTTGCTTCCTTCAGTGCAAAGAGGTTGTTGATAGAATCGTCTTTACTTAGTAGTGGCTTTATGTGATTTATCAGCTGATAGGTATAATCAGTAATTCCACTACCGCTGCCATTATATGGTTTGATAGTACTTATTATAAGAATTTTCATATTATTACTAAAGGTAGCATATTATAGAATATACTTAATAGATTGAGCTTATGGTAAAATGGTACTTAGGGTTAATGTACTTAAAGGTTATAACTTTTAATTATATTGCATGTTTTATAATTTAAATCCTGTGGTGCTTTGTCTTATATAAAATACTTGGGGCATGTTAGTAGAAATAGACTAATGCAGTTGATTTTGATTATCCTAATAGCTAATGTTGCCTTTGGATATATATCAAGTCATTCTGCGTACCAATTTGGCGCTGACGGAGGGTTGCCGAGTACTAATATTAATCAGATCATATTTCCATTTTCCATATGGTTTTACAGTAATTACTCAGGATATCTAAATACAACAGCTCTCTCTAACCCGCTTGCAGTTTTATACCAAATTGTACTGTTTATCTTGAGTGGTTTAAATTTTGGCTCATTACTAAATAACATTTTGAATATTATAATACCCAAAATTTTAGGAGGCATAGGGATGCTTCTTTTAGTATATTTTATCTTGAACACAGAAAAAAAATTTAATATAAACGCTGCAATTGCTGGCGTATTCGCCTCTATTCTATTCACAATCCATTACGGTTTGTTTTCGGAATTTAGTACTGGTATAATAAGTGTTTCGCTTATGCCATTCAGTATTCTATTTCTGTTTCTTTTTGCACGAAGTGCATATTCTAAAATATTCCGGTTTAGATATTTTCTGCTATCGGTACTGAGCATATCATTGGAATTAGGGTTTCTAAACTACATGTATATAATACAAGGATTTCTTGTTATACTCTTAATTTCAATTTTTTTAGTTATTTTCGCAAAACGCGAGTTAAGATCTCGACTAGCCATATATATTGCATGCATATTAGTACTATCCATTGCAATCAATTTGTCATGGATATTAGTTTTACATGAGGCCACAAGCCTTTCAACTGCTGAAATCCAAATGCTTGGTTCTAACTCGCAATCTGACTTTGTAAGCTTTTATGCCCCTTTAGTAGTTGGGTATGATAATGATATTTTACCTACCACTGGAGTTTTTGCTGCATCTAACATAATTTTTAGCATAATACTTACTATTATTTCGTTTATACCATTAGTCTACCTGCAAAAGAAGAACAAATTACAGGATACCGGTAGAAGTGCATTTGTTATTGGCATGGTTGCCACATTATTGATAGTGCTCACTGCAATGGCTTCAATACATAAGCCATTTGGTAGCATATTCTTAACTCTCTACAAAGTAATACCATATTTAATAATCTTCAGATATGCCAGTAACAGTCATTTTATCGTCTTATTTTTAATGTCTGCCCTATCCGGATTTGCATTTGGTAAACTCTTGGAGGGTTGCCACAAAAATAACAGGCAAGTTATGTATGCTATTGTTTTTGTAGTAATGGCAATACTTTTATTATACTATATATATGTAGGGTCTATTTTAACTTTAAGCATACCTGGCATACCATACGATACGGGTTCACAATATGCAACTCTGCTACCTTTCGTACATCAGATTCCACTATATGCTCTCAATATATCTAGTTATATAAATAATCAAAGTGGCTATTTCACTGTAGCTACAATGCCAGTAGATGATGATTGGCACATTGCTACATGGTATGATGCACCTGATGTATATGTTGGGCTGATTAATGATCCTGTTTATACCGGAGGGTTTGCAGCTTCTGAGTTCTTTTTCCCGCCATCGCAAGACGAATATAAATCAATAGGAGAAATGATACAACACGCAGAGATAAAAAACCTAAGCATATCTAATGGTTTGGGAATATTTGGCATAAAATATATTATAGTTCAAGGCGATACCTCAAACCACACGTTAAGTCCGAATAACCCCCTTTTACCTTACTCGTTTAAAGCTATATACGCCAACCTAAACAACTCAAATAGTATAGTATTCCTAAAAGACTACAATACCACTAGTTTGTATCAGAATTCCAAGGCAGTACCATTAATATATCCAACAAATATATATTTACTTAATACAAGTAGCTCCCAGGATATCATTAACAGAGTCATGAATAAAGGCTTCATCATAAGCGCATATTCTGTGTACTCTAAAAATTTCAGTGCGCCCATACTTTGGTATGGAAGCACACATATATTTGAATCAAACGATAC
>JAJZJI010000013.1 GCA_021828345.1 Microcaldota archaeon | reverse complement strand
GGTCCAGTGCCTTATGGGCCTCAGTTTCCCTCCCTCCTTCATCGAACGGATAAGCTTCTCTGCACCCGTTTTTGTAGACGTTTAGAATTTTTTCAGGAGTGGTGTCAACCGAACTTTCCAATATAAAGAAACCCTCTAATTTGTTGATGTATGGATTTTCTATGTCACCGAATGTTTGCTGCAGTTTCGGATAGAGCACAATCCAACCGTTGTTTGACGGTATCGTTTGAGTCGTTTTGTGATTTTTGGCTTTCTTTAGCAGTTTATCGCCCTTCTTTTTCATCCTTTCGAAGTTCTCCGCCTCTTTTCGCAACTGATCCTCACAAAGATCCTTAGAGAAAAACATGTAAAGGAATTCTCCCTTTCTTTGTGATGTAAACTTCGTACAAATGTATTTCTTGCCTTCAACTTTTATCGCCCCTTTTTCAGCGGGGATAAAAACCTTAATCTGTGCTGGTAAAAGTCAATTTGGCGAATTGATTTAGAGTAAAAGGTTAGAGATATCGCTATTCAAATTGGCGAGGTTAAGTATTAAGTAGTGACTAATAAAATGATTAACTAATGATTTTACCTCAGGTCATTTATAAACTACAAAACATAATCCAACACTAACATTTTCTGCAGTGCAGGTGCGCCCCTTAATATTTCCTACTAAGTAGCCTATTGAATTCCCACCAGTTATATCTGGTGTTTGGTTAAGTGTGCTATTATTTGGGATGCCTAATGGCAAATAAGCATAAGGTAATACATACCTGACTGTGTTATTTAAATATAAACTTTTAACCTCGCTCTTATTAAGTCCAGTATTATAAAATTGGAAATCTGATACGTCACCTAAAAATTGATTGTTTGCGCTAACTAGTGAGGATGTTGCTCCTATTTGCATATTGCCCAATGTAGCTCCAGACTCGCTAGGGTTACTATTATAATCATCAATTCCGTTGAGGAATATGTGTGCTCCTGATGTGTTATATACCACACCTATAAAGTTCCAGGTGTTCATTTTAAATGGAGCTCCAACTCCTGTCCATCCTGAGAACCCATAACCATTAACCATTAATCTTGGATGTGTATAATTACTAATTGCTAATTCTATAGTCCCACTATCCCCCGCAGATGTGGTAAATACACGTCCGTCAATTTCGTTTGCTGTAGCATAAACCCATCCAAAATAAGAAAATGAACTATACGATTTTGGCATTAATGTCGGTATATTTACATATGCTATATTACCATTATTTACATCTGGGGTAAATGAAAAGTATGTAGGCATAATCCCTTTATATATGCCAAATGCATCAGTCTCTGTTGAAAATGCTCTAGTGCTATTTATGAAATTTCCATTATAAAATCCGTTGTTGTTTTGTGGTCCATAATCATAAAGATTGCCATTAGTCTTCCACCAATCTTGAACTCCATAAAGTGGGTTTCCATATGGTCCCTCATTATAAAGATTTGATAGTTGCGTTCCAGTCAGATTTTTTGAATATACTGATAAGCTATAAATATAACCATTGAAATAATCTGGAGTAAATGCTGGTTTTGTCCCAGTTATTTTATTCGTGAAATACTCATTCATTCCAATTGGTGTATACGTAATTGTTCCACTTTCAATTAGTTTTCCATTAAGATAAAATGTATTAAATCCTGATATTGAATTATAAGTAAGGGCGGCAAAATATAATGTATTAAACTTGGCATATAATGTAGTTGTTCCAGATCCGGGCAGATATGCGCTTATGGCAGAATTGCTGTCCATGCTAAGTAATGCTTCATTAACACCACTAGACGGGCTATATAACCCAAATATCGGTCCGCCTAGACTTGTACCATCAAACCATGCAGTTATAGTTAAATTGGTATTAGAATCAATCCAATTGCCTATATACGCAGTCATATAATCATTTGCGCTTGCATTTAAATATGCAATTTTTCCGCTTGATAATTTTCCATTATTTAAATAAAGCGAACTATATGTACAGTTACTTGCATTATTACATCCAAATCCATAGGCGCTGCTCGCATTCATCATATTATTTATGCCAAATTCAGTGGAATCTACAGAATAATTTGTTATATTATTAAATCTGACATTATTTGATATGCTTTTTGGCTGAAGCGTTCTAGTTGCTTTAGTCCCATTGTAATAATTTATATTGCCATTGAGCTGCGCCCAATAAATAAGAGAATTTTGACTAACTGGCAACCCTGCAATGCCATTTTGATATATCTCATTAATAAGCGTATTATTCAGTGTTCTATTATATACCTGTATATTTGATATGCTGCTGTTTGCTATAGCATTTGTGCTTCCAGGATTCATTCCATATGCAAATGCAAGATTTGTGCTATTTAGTGCAACAAATATTGTATTTGTTACGATGTTGCATGTATTCATTAATCTTCCATTAAGATAAATATTTATTTTACTATAATCAAATACCTTTACTACTGCATTATACCATGTGTTGCTCTGAATTGTTCCATTTTCTGTAACGCAATTTTGTTGTTGGTATGTTGCATTTGCAGAGTAATTTTCACTCCACATAAAGTTTTCTTCACCACCAATTGAAGTTAAATTTCCACCAGCCCATGCGCTCCCAAAATCAAAACCCGTTTTATTATATATATCAAAAATTGGGCTTCTAAAATTATCGCCATAAACTGCTCCTGATGACGCCTTGCTAGATATGCTTTTAAGATCAAACCACATGCTAATTGTATAATTGAACCCTAATCGTGATAATGTAGTATTCATATTATACGTTCCATTCTGGTTTATTATATTTGAAGGAAGGGTGGATGGCGCGGTTATTGTTGCGACTTTGATATTTGGCGTATAAAAATAAAATGAGCCGCCAGGAGAATTAATTTGCGATCCATCCGCTCTATTAATATATGACGGTCTATATATTGAAGGATACAAATAGCTTGTATTGAGTGCGCTCACTATAGGTGATATATCCAAAAGTGATGTTGCAGGTCCGTCTAATAATGCGTACGTTCCATTTCTTATTGGTATAATAGTTAAGTTGTTGACACTTATGTTAAGTTGCAAATATGGCTTGTATGGGGGTGTGTTATTTAACATGTTAGTTACTAAACCCCCAAATCCACAAGCGGTGCTATTTATTGAGATTGCATTATATGCTACAAGAATATAATTATTATTTTCAAAGGACCTAGAGAATGTACTGCACCCATTCGTTGGAGCAAGTTTTCCAGGATAATAATATATTTTTCCATATTCAAACATGAATGGTGAAGTGCTCCCATTATTTATGACGTTAGATTCAGTTATTGGCACTGCACGTGTTATATTTGTTGGAATAATATCGATATGTTTGCCATGTTCTGATGCAAACAAGTCATTGGCATATGATAAGGGCGCCTGTGCCAATACATGTATCGGGTATGTTGTGCTTCCAGACGCTGAAGTAATGTTAGCAAATGCTGTATAAGCTGCATTTACATAAAATGGATTAGTTTGATATATCGAAAGGCTTGCATTTGTTATGTTAATAAATATCTGTTCGGATGATGAGCTTTTTTTAACGCTGTTTATGTAACTATTAATCGTATAACTACTCATATATCCTATTACATTTCCTTCAAATGTTCCATTTTCCATCAATATTTTTATTGTTAAAGGTGTATTATTTATGAATGTGCCATTATAGAGAGATGAATTTACTTCATAATTATTTATTGCAATTATTGCGTGACTTAAAGATTCAGAAAGAAATTGTCCCATACTTGTATTAAGATTTAGTGTAGCGCTTCCGGAGTTAAGAGCCACTGAGGTATCTCCCGCAAGTGAATAATAATTGGAGCTTACTAAAACGTATGTTACGAGTTCACCTAACATTAGTATAAATATGACTAAGGTTAAAAGCGTAAGTAGAAAACCCTTTTTAGATTTTTTATTAAATAAACTCATTTCCACACCACAATACTTACATTATCTATTGATATATAATTTCCGTTATGTAATTCCATTGATGTAGCTCCTCTGCTTACAAGATATGAATTTGTAAGTGCTATAGGAATAAAGGATGTGTTTTGATAAATAACGTTTGTTGGCACACCAATATTGTAATTATTTGTATAATCATTCGAATTCCCATCCAGCGGCCACCATCCATCTATTCTTTTTGTAGATATGGGGATGCTACCTACTCCAAAACTATAAGCAGCAGCAATCTGTTTGGCACTTAATGTACTATTAAATATCTGCAAATTAGCTATATACCCATCAAAGGCATATTTTACACATGTTAAGCAGTCACCTATTGTTTCAAATGATGATGCTCCTGGGATCCCACTACTAAGATAGGTGCCATTTAATTCACCATTTACATATATGTCTATGGAGTTTTGATTGTAGGTTGTTACTACATTATACCATTTATCTGGAGTTACTGATAATCCAGAACATACATGTACGTTGTTATATGCACCTACAAAGAAATATCCACTTATTGGTATTTTATTAGAGCATATACTATTACCGTAAAATATTTCAAGCAAGTGATTGGATCCGGTGGGGTTGCCAGTTTCTATTGTCTCATTTTTTAAATTGGTTGTCATAACCCATGCTGATATTGTGAAGTTTTGTAGATTCATTGGTCCAGTCACATTTATGTAACTATTCGTACCATTGAAATCTGCTATATTAAGAGCGGGCGCATATTTGTTATTTATGAACAGTCCATAGTCGCTGATATTCGCGCTAGAGTACATTATTTCTGATGCGTAACCACCATATCCATTCAAATATAAATTTGCCATTGTCTGGAGAATGGGTGCGCTATCTGATAAATTAAGATTTCCGAAAGCCGTTTTATTTATACTCGAAAAAGTAACATTGTTATAGGTTAAATCCTGATTATTACCACTATAATCATTCGAATTTCCATCCAGCGGCCACCATCCTAAAAGATTATGTTTCCCAATTGGCAGCCCAAATAAACCTTCACTATACAGGTAATGTACATCTGTGGGATTTAATGTCACATTATATATTTGTACATTCATTATGCTGCCGTAAAAATTCTGATTTGCATAACAGTTGCTTCCTACTGAAAATGCTGCTATGCACGGACTTGAACTCATAGTCAAAGGACCAGAGAAGCCTGCAGTTGATATAAGCGTTGAGTTGTCATATATATTTAACGTGCCGCTTGCCCTTGAATACGTAAGGACGATATTGCTCCATTTATTCATTGGTATATAGTGATTGGTATCAATCCAGCTAAGTCCTATAGTATTAAACGAATAATATAATTGGCCATTTGGGAATCGCGCAAGCTGATAACTATTGGCGCTTGATAATATCATTCCGCCACTGCCATTTAGCGCGCTTGCAATATTTCCAGCACCAGTTCCGCTTCCAGCACCGGTGGGATATATCCATATTGATATGGTTATGGCATTCACACTTGTACTAGGTATATTTTTGTTGTATCGTATATATGAAGAGGATGTTAATATTGGCATTTTTATATTTGGGTTATAACTTATATATGGATTGGAGTATACGCCAGATATACTCCCATTACCTATAACACTTCCCGTACTTAAAGCAAGCATGCTATTTAACACACTGCTTGCCTTGTCATTTTGGCTATTTGACGCAACAGGCGTTACAAAGCTTACATATAAGAGCGTAGATACTGCAAGGCTTGCTATAACTAACGAAAATATCGCATCTAGCGTAAAAAGGAATCCTTTGTAATTATTTTTCATCATGCAACACCAAATGCTGTTCCTGTCCAAAGTACTATCTCAACTGTAACGGGCACACCATTTATGGATGATACTTTTCTTATAACATATACGGTATAACCGTTGTTTGTTATAGGATTGCTGCCTATTGTTATGTTAATATTGTTATTGTAGATTTTTATATAATAATCATATCCTATACCAAGCGCCTGCTTTGTAGCTTGATAATTATTATTAGACATTGCCATAAGCGTATATATTTTTTTCATAGATAAACCTTTTCCAGATCCAAGACCTACGCTTATATTGTTCCATGTGCTTGAATTTGTTGTATTTACTGTGCCCTCCCAATATGATGGGGATCCGGGGGATAGCAATGTATATGCAAGGGTCTGCGTTTGTATCTGCATTATTGTTGAACTGCCGCCATACGATAGTGATAGCTGATTTGTTATATCAAACCATACAAAGGATATAACTGTAAGAGTGACTGTAAAAACTACAACTGCAAATATAATATCAAAACTCCAAAATTGTAGTTTCATGTTTTTCATAAAATCATGTCGGTGCATTTATATAATGTATCTGTGGCAATCCGTTATGGTATATAGAAATTGCCTCACTCTGATTTAATGTTTTATTTAATATTTCCATATCTGCAATGCTTTCGTTGCCTAAATAATATGTAGATGCTGCTGGCATTATACCTATATCTGTTTTGAGCGCTGATGTAAGCGTTGATGTAGGTATCGCATCTCCACTGATGCATCTTGTATAATTAATGCCATTTAAATAGATAGTAATGTTTGAGTATTTATAGACTGAAACAATTGCGTCATACCAAATTCCTGGGTATACTATATCTGATGGAGTGGAGCATATTGTGCTGCCGCTTCCAAGTGGCATATCATATATCCAAGATAGCGCATGTGTTTTGCCTCCTGCAAACATTGATCCATAGTTAAAATTTTGATTTATTCCAATGCCACCATTTGAACTACCATCATATATACTCATTATTGGATTCATAAGTGTGCAGCATGGGTTATTTGTTAGTGGTGTATTCCCATTCTCTGATCTTATCATAAACCATATATTAACAGAATAATTGTATCCTATGTTTGTTATAGGTGTATTCATATCATATACAGGATTGTTAGAGATATTAAGTGCGGGTATGTATGTGTTGTGTCCGTAAAACATTCTATTTGCAAATACGACCTGATTATTTACCATTGCTATATTTCCGCTATAATCATTCGCATTGCCATCAAGCGGCCACCATCCTAAAAGCCCAAGCCCTGACAATGGATTTCCATAAGGTCCTCTATTATACAATGTGTCTATTTGATACTTATTAAGTGTGCCATTATATGCCTGCACATTCGATATGCTTCCATTGAACTGGTGCATTCCAGAATATCCTCCGCCGATATCTATTTTATTTAATATCGTATCGGCAGTTCCATTTCCATTTACTTGGCCATCATATGCGCCATTTACATAAAGGCTTAACGTATTATTAATTCCATTCCAAATTCCAGTTATAAAATATTCTTTATAGCGTTTTATAGGCGTTGCATTAATTTGATTAAGTATGGTATTTGCATTATTGGTCCAGCGCATTATTGCATTGCCCGTTTTTGCATCTATTCCAATATCCATAACTTCACTGGTTAATGGCGTTCCATTTATTTGTAATATATTTTGCCATTCGTTTCCAATAACTCCACTTTCATTTATCCATGCTGATAGAGTAACACTTTTAGAATAAATTGCGCTTAAATTTCCATTAATATAAGTATTAATACCGTTAAATGTTCCAACTTCAATATTTGTTGCATTGCTTAAATTGCTTGAAAAACTATAATTATTGAAAATACCATTATTGTAATGACCAGACAGATCATAGATAATATTGCCTTCAATTGGTGTAATCGGCGCCCATATTACTACATTATTATTTAAATTTCTATTCTGGTTCAGTAAAAATTCCGAGATGTTGCTTGATCCATATCCAACTGGCGTATTGATAAATACATAAGAATTTCCATTGTTTGTTGTAATATTTGAAACGCTTTTGCCATAGCTGCTCAAGTTCCCATTATTTGAGATATACCCAATTATTGTATTGCTTGCGTTAGCACCGTTATACAAATTTGCATGTGTGGTTAATTCATTCACATTTATATATGTAAGATTATGTGGCATTTCTGAACCTCCTGTTGTCGCATAATTATTTAAGTTGCCATCCAGCGGCCACCATGCAATAAGGCTGTTTGTATTGATAGGAGCGCCATCTATGCCCTCATTATATAACTGGTATATCTGATTCGCAGATAGTGAGCTATTATAAAGTTGAACATTTGATAGACTTCCATTGAAGTATGTATTCCAGTCACTATCACGTCCAAAATACCATGGAGTAATTGAATTAAATGGAGGGCTGCCTAACGGTCCTGTTGTACCACTACTACCAGGTCCGTAGACGCCACCATTAGTATAATATGCGGCTAACTTTCCATCTACATATGTTTTTAATCCATATGATAAATTGTATGTTCCCGTCAGCAAATACCATTTTTTATACAAATAAATTGTGTTTGTTGTAGCTATCTGGGTTATACCACTAGAATCAAGACCAAAAAACAGATTAAAATTATTAAAATTTAATGAACCTCCTTGGTCTTCGCCTAATGTTAACGATTCACCACTACTTACAGCTCCTTTATCATCTAATATTATGTTTTGATACCCTGAAGATAAAGTAGCTGCAGGTCCATTGATATACACCCATGCGCTTTCTGTCCATCCACTAGATGTTATATTTCTATAAAATGTCGTATTTATAAATGCCGGAGCATTGTATTTTGAAATAAGAGCTGCGGCGCCGTTGCTTCCAATATCTTTTAAGTTTGAATAGACAGAAAGATTGTTATTGTTTGGTGCTTCTTTGTCAATATATATGGTTCCATAATAATTTGATAGTGTTATTACCCCTGAATATAAGGGGATTTTATAAATTTTTATTGCGTTTGTACTAGCTGTTAGTAGTGTGCCATTTATTATAATACTTCGCGCATTTGCAAATGCCTGTGTGCTGAGTGCTTCTCCATTTGAAGTCGCATTGACCAAAATCGTTCCTGTAGAAGTTATATATAAATTATAAGGATTGTTGTTTGCAACTCCTGCAAGTGGTATCGTTACGCTATACCCATTTCCAGCTGCAAGCGCTTGATCTATTCTACTTGCAATGTTCTGCGCTATTAGTTGTAAATATGATGCCTGCTGCTCATTTATTGTGAGTGCGCGCTGCGATGCTATTAAACCAAAAATAATGACAAATACTGTCAATACCATTACATATACTATGAGAAACTCAAGCGATATTTGCCCCTGCATATTTCTACATTTATTTTTAAGCATTATATCTATATCTCAAATCAAAAAGAAAGAATAAATAGCTGAGTGTATTACAATCGATCCAATATTTTGTATATTTTACGATTGATATGATTTTATGTATATAAATACGATTATTATTTCAAATGCAAAAAAGGCTTTAGTAATCCCTCTGGGAGAAAATAATTATAAAATTAGGGTGGATGCGCCAGCGGTAAATGGACTAGCAAATGCGCGGCTTGCAGAGATACTTTCAGAATATTTTGGCGTTAAAACATCTAAAATATCTATAGTAAAAGGCAGCAAAAGTAGAGAAAAATATATTTACATAGAGGGCCTTTGATAGAAATACGGATCTTAAAATATAACAATTTTTATACTTTCTTTTGTTATGCTATAATGTGTTATAATGGTTGATTTTGTAAATGTTAGGATTTCTGGTGCCAATGGTGATGGAATTGAATCTGCCGCGATGCTGCTTGCAAAAGCTATAGGTAAAAATAAATTTCATCTATTTGGATTTAGAAGTTATCAGTCTGTTATACGTGGGGGCAATGTTTGGTTTCAGATATCAATAAGTAACAAAAAACCTCTTTCAATAGGGAATGACGTAGATATACTTGTTGCTCTTGACATAGATGCTATAAAAAACAACATAAGCTCTTTGAATGAAAAGGGCATAATATTATATGATGAAAAAATACCAAATGTTGCAGAGCAGTTAAAAGGCAGCAATTTAATTGCGCTGCCATTTCCAATGCTTGACGTTGCGGTGAAGGTTGGTGGTACGAGCATATATAGAAATACATTTGTTATCGGTATCATAGGAAAAATGCTTGGGTTATCAAAAGAATCGATAGAATCGACAATAACTGAGGTATTTAAAAGAAAACCGGAGGTTGTAAAAACAAATATAGATGTTGCAATGGCGGCATACGATACTGCCATAAGCTATGATATATCTAGGTTTAAAATTATCGCTACTGGTGAACGCGGGGATAAATATTTATTATCAGGAAATGACGCAATTGCACTTGGTGCAGCCGCAGCTGGATGCAAATTTTATGCTGCATATCCTATGACTCCTGCTAGCAGTATAATGGATTGGTTTGCATCACATGAAGATCATGGAATACTATATAAGCAGCCTGAGGATGAGATAACTGCCATAAATATGACAATTGGCGCTGCAAGCACAGGCGTTCGCGCCATGTGCGGTACGAGTGGTGGCGGATTTTCTCTTATGGTTGAAGCATTAGGGCTCGCAGGAATGCTTGAAGTCCCAATTGTTGTTATAGAATCGCAGCGCGGAGGGCCTAGTACTGGTCTTCCTACAAAAACAGAGCAGGGCGATCTTCTATTCGTATCACATGCATCACAAGGGGAATTCCCACGTGTAGTAATAGCTCCTAGAAATGTGGAGGAATGTTTTTATGAAATGGCGAATGCATTTAATATTGCAGAAAGGTATCAATGCCCGGTTATAGTGCTTTTAGATCTATTCTTATCAGAGCATGTTGAGACTGTTGATATCGATCCTTCGCGCATTGTTATAGATAGAGGATTAATTGTGATGGAGAATAAGGATGGCAAGCGGTTTAAAAGATACTTAATTACAAAAAATGGTATATCTCCGAGGGCACTTCCAGGAACTAGCGGTTTGGCATTTGTAGCTCCTAGCGATGAGCATGATGAATACGGAGATTTGGTAAGTGATACAAGGGCTGGAACTCCTGAAGGCAAATCAATTCGAATGCAGATGCATGAGAAAAGGATGCGAAAAATAGATACGATGTTTGAGGAGAATAACATACCGCTTCCTGAGGTAATAAATGAGAATGCTAAAACCTTTTTTGTGACTTTTGGGTCATCGACAAATAGTTGTATAGAAGCGATGAATATTTTAAAGGAGTCGGGGGTGGATATAGGCGTAATATCATTCTCATATATGCTTCCATTTAACTCAGATAAAATCAAACAACTGCTTGAGAATAAAAATCTTATAGATGTGGAATGTAATTATACTGGTCAACTATCAAAATTAATCGCGATGTATACGGGCGTACTAATAAAAGATAAGATATTAAGCTATGACGGGGAAGCATTATCTAGCAGGGATGTTGCTGAGCGTGCAAAAATAATATTAAAAAAAGGCGTTTGATATGTACACACAACAATCATATAAATCTGATGTGAAACCGATATTTTGTCCCGGATGTGGGGATTATGGCGTAGATGCTGCTATGTTAAAGGCGCTTGCCGAAATGCAGCTAAATCCGGATAACACTGTAATAGTTTCCGGAATAGGTTGCTCCTCAAGTATGCCGCACGATTTTAGAACTTATGGCATTCATGGATTGCATGGTAGATCGTTGCCGATAGCAGAGGGTGTAAAGCTTGCAAATAGTTCGCTTAATGTTATAGTTGCAGGAGGCGATGGCGATGGTTATGGGATAGGATTGCAGCATTTTGTCCATACCGCAAGAAGGAACATAAATATAACATATGTTATAATGAATAATGAAATTTATGGTTTAACTACAGGTCAGGCATCGCCGACAAGTAGTATAGGGCACAAAACAAAATCAACGCCTGATGGTGTAATAGAGCGCCCTATAAACCCTATAACTACCGCAATAACTGCAGGCGCGACATTTGTTGCACGGGGTTTTTCAGGAGACCCAAATTTTTTAGCAGAATTAATTAAAGCAGGAATTGAGCATAAAGGTTTTTCTATAATAGATGTGGAAAGCCCTTGTGTTTCATTCAATAAGGTAAATACATACGAGTGGGCAAGAAAGGTTGTATATAAATTGGACAATACTTATAATCCTAGCGATATTAGAGTTGCGATGGATAAGGCATTAGAATATGAATTAGATCCAAATAAACTTGCAACTGGAATAATCTACAAGGTGGATAGACCGACATATGAGGATCAGGATATGGCGCTTAAGACGGGTAAAAATGCGCCTCTTACGACGCATAGGCCACTAGATCCAAATGAAATGTTAGAATTATTATCAGAACACTCTGTATAAGTGCTTATGGCTTGATTTTATTGATTTTAGGCATTTGTTCTTAGGAAAGAGTGTAGCGTTTTATATCTTATAGCTGCATCCTTATCATCACTATCTCCAATATAAACACTAGTTATGCCTGCTACCATTGCGCCAATAACATTAGTTATACTATCATCAAGAAATAAGGTCTTGCTAGCCGTGTGATCTAATATTTCTAATGCTTTTTTATACGCTTTTGTCTCAGGCTTTAACAATGGATTTAACCGTTCGCTTCCTATAACTGTTTTAATAATGTTATCTAGTTTTAAAGAAGGCAATACCTCATTAACAACATCCTCTGAATTATTGGTTAATATCGCAATGTCAAGTCCATTACGTTTTATTTTATTAAGAGCGCAACTAACATACAAGTTATACTTTTCATTATGCCTATATTTATATCTATTATACTCACCAAAAATGCGCTCTTTTACATATTCAGCATCTATCTCTGGATACTCCATAAAAAAAAGTTGTGATACTGTAACGTAATTATTTTTAATCATTTGTTCATTGAGCAAAGTTTGCGCAGCATCTATTGGAATTTTTTTATGTTCTGATATTATGCTGGCAGATCTATTTATAAATTCATCAAGCTCTTTTCTATTTGGACCTGGGACTACAACCCCATCAAAGTCCAATAAAAGTAGCGTCTTCCCTTCAATTAATTTTTTATTATTTTTTAACATTAAACTCAACAACTCCTAATATATCCTCCTTAATTTGCCTTCTTACGTAGCTATACAAATACTCCACAAATTCGCTATAATAAAGTTTTTTTATGGTATTCTCTTCAGGTAATACTATATTTAAAAGATTTGACAATCCTAAACTATATCTTGCCATATCTTTAATCCCTTCAAAGTCCCTTAAGAAAAGTCTGTAATATTGTTTTGAAAAATCATTTATCAATTTGGCATCTGCCTTACTATCATGTGTGAGTGAATACTCATCGTTATCATAAATTGCCCTATTATTAGAAATATTGAGATAACAGTCGCAAAAATCCATAACATTATAGCCGAAATTGGATAAAAATTCTGCATCGACATCTGATGTAAATATAAAGAAAGGACCCTTATTTTTATGCGCCGCAATGCGTTTTTCAAGGTCCTCTTTTATTTTATGTAACTGTCTGCTATAAATCCTAAAATGCATTTTTAATGAGTGGAATTCTATTGCAAGCAATTTATCATTTATCATCATATTAGTAAAGAAATCCGGTTTTATGCTTTTTCTATTATCATATCTTTCCGGAAATATTCTTATCTGTTCCCAACATCCTATCATGTTGTTGCTTACTATTGTTGCCGCGGTAGCTAATTCTGGTAACGATACTCTATTCCTATTGCGCTCCCGTTTTCTCTTTAATGCACTAATTGTATCTATATCATAAAAAATATTTTGATTAACGCTATTAATTATCTCATTGAGCATTCGCGCCTCTCCAATGTCAATTATTACGTTGTATATAGATTTTCTTATTAGGTGCGAATAAACTCTACCCGCCTCTACGCTGCGATTAAACATACGCAATTTATGTTTTATATAATATAAATAGTTTACATTCGCTTATTCAAACCAGTTATTTATATTTCTCTGCTTTGGGCTGCCCTTTATATCTATAATTTTATTTACGTATTTTTCTACTCTCTGCATATCAAAACCATGCTGGTTGCACATAATATCTATAATTTTTTCCGATGATGGTTTTATGTTTATGAGCGCATCAATTTCGATTTTGTCTAGCTGTTTAACCTCCGGTTTTTTGAAGAGGTCAATTACCTCGTTTATGTCCAATTCAAATTCTGCGTTATACTTATTTTTTATAAATGACGTTAACTCATTAATACTCTTTGAATTTTTTGCTATTTTGAGCGCATTCTTTGGTCCAATACCTTTAATGCCATCGTTAAAATCAGTTCCCAGCATAAGGCCTATCCATATTAATTGATCATGGTTTATTTGCAACGCCTCTAGTGTATCATTAAAATACATCAATTCTGGCTCAACATTTATGTAAATATTTTTTTTAGGGAGCTTTCTCCGCCCAGATATTGTGATATTTCGTCCAACAATTGGCGCTCCAAATAACATAGTATCATAATCCTGACTTACCGCAATATCAACTAAGCCGTTTTTACACATAAAGCTTGCCTGCGCCTCCCCTTCGCTTGGCGCATTTATGTAACCGATACCCATTGCATCAAGCAGCTCCTTCCCGCTAGCTATTATATCCTTTGTTATACGCGTGCTGGCTTGGGCGAATCCCTTTGCCTCCTCAATTCTTCCTTCATCTACTGCGCTTTTCCACGCTTTATACGCATCCTCACGCCTCTTTATTCGTGCCTGTATAGTGCGTTCTTTTAATATTGATGGTATGCCATCAAATACATATATAGGTTTTACTCCATTGTCAAGCAGCTCTATTGTCCTATAAAATAATCCAGATAAATGGCTTGTGATATTGCCATTGCTATCTACTAATGGCATACCATCTTGCTGCCTAATTGTGCTTAAAAATTGATAAAAGACATTATATGCGTCTATTGCAACGATCTTTCCATTAAGATCTTCAATAGATATTTTTTTCTTTACAACAAGTTTGCTAAGATCAACAGCCATAACATATCAACATTAAAAAATAAAAAAAGAATTAGGCAAATTCACCAAGCGTTGCACTTCCACTCTTTTTCTGTCCACTTTTATCTATCTGCATTTCGCCGCTCTGCTCTAATTTTATCTTTAAATTTTTTTCAAGCTTTTTTGTAAGCGGTATTGTAGGTAGTGTCTGCTCCTTTTCAACTAATTTTAACAGGCTCTCCTTCTCATTAATCATCTCCGCAAATACCTTTAGTGGAAGCCCCATATTCTCTCTTGCCTTGCGTATGCGCTCACCATAATTTTCTACAAGTTCAAGCTCCTCCTCTTTTTTCCTGCTAACTGGTTTATATGCTTTGTTGCTTCTATCTATTTTTTTGGTATTATTTTCAGTATAAATAACGCGTTTGCCTTTTGCGCAGCTGGCACATACTCTAAGTTCAACGCCCTCAACATTTACGACATAGACGCCATCTATATTCTCTCCACAGAGTTCGCATTCTTCCATAATACCACCGCTAAGAAATATCTGCCAAATTTATAATATATTGCTATTAATCATGTGTAATATGTGTATAACCTTGCAAATTGTTTATAGATATAAAACCATGAAAATATTATTTATAAATAATCTTGAATATCTTGCTGTCAGGGTTTTGGTATACTAATTGCAATGAAACATTGCTATTGTCATACGGGCAGTAGTTGCTATTACAGAGCGATAAGAATTTGAATACATTGCTGTTAGGTAGTGAGGGTCCCAATAACGTTGCTCCGGTAACGTCAATACTATTCCCATTTAATGTATACTGCACAAAGAGTGTATAATTTATGCTATTTGGGCTTAACGATATTGTTGATGAGGTTCCATTTAACTCACTATAAAGCAATATATTTCTAAGCGGTATGAAACTACTATTTTGGTAGCTAATGTATGCGCTCATATTATATTTATTGGAATTGCCCCTAGTCACTACAATAGCCCTATATGGATAGCTTTCAAATGGAAATACAGTCTGGTTAATAGTTCTATTATACTGCGGTTGGTATCCCTGCAGTGCATCAATTCCATATGCTGTTGTATTCTTTACCGAGCCCTCTATGGCAATGCCTCCGAGCTCTTGATACCAGAAATTTCTTACAAAAAGATAATTAGGCTTGCCTATTTTGTATAAATACTGCGTGTCTGGCGTATCATTAAAGAGGAAATCAGAGAAATTATAAATCTCTGCGCTATTCTGGCCTCCAACGCTATCCATTAAACTCTGGCGCTGCCCAAACCCCTCGATAACGCTTCCGTCAGGCCATACTGCGAGGAATGTAGCGTTTGCAGGCGTATTTGTTGTATTCTTAATCCATAGCGTTGCATTTAGGAAATATTGATTTATTCCGTCTGCCTGGAATAATGTACTGCTCTGCTGGTATGCCATATATGTGGTATATCCGGATACTATTGCAATAATAAGCAAAATAACTGCGAATAGTGCGATTTTAATGTTTTTGGAATCTGTAAAGCTGGTGGGCTTTTTTATCGAATAATAATAAGCTATTCTGCCAATTACATAAATTGCATATGCTGAGAATATTGCTATTGGTACAGCAACAAGCGAATTAAATCTAACCGCATTTGCTTGCAAATAGCCAGTCGCAAGAAGATAAGCTAGTATTATAATGAATGCATAATCCATAATTTTAGTATCTATCTCTTCAAATGCCTCAATTTTATGCATTCTAAATATTATGTAGAGAAGAACGCCTATTGGTGCTAAAAATAATTCAAGGCTAAAGCTCACCCACAAAAACTGGAATGACGGCCTTTGCAACTCTTCAATTGTTACAGTCAATGGTGTTCCTGCAACCACAAGTCCCTGTCCTGTCGCTATGCTTACTATGTAGTTAAAGAATAATGATAGCATTATTAGCACGCTTATTACTGCAATGGCAATCAAAAAGATTATTCTTGATGTCGCATTCTCATTTATTCTTTCAAAAAGTTTTTTTGGTCCAATGCCTGATAATATTATATAGCTAAGTATGCTACCGATAAGAATGGGCAGATAGAATATTAATATGTGTATACTGGAGAGTGCTTGCCCACCGCGTATTATATTGACTGCCATAAAAAGGTGTTGTATAAATATAGTTACTAAGAGCACAAGTGATAAGATAACAGTGTCTTTGATAAGTTTAATATTTGCTTTAATAAATCCATAAATTATAAGGAGCAGAACTGCTAATATATAAACAACTATTGTGAAAGGGGCCCCATTCCATACTCCAGTACCTACACCCAGCACTATGGCAGCTGCAATGAAATAAATATACTTCTTTTTATTAACATTATTTTCAAGCCCTTTGAATATTAAAAATATAGCAAATAGTAAGAATATTGTTATGAATCCATCTCCCCTATAAACTAACGCGCTTGTACGCGCTGTATCCCCACTGGAAACTGCAACCATAAGCATAGCAAGCAATCCCAAAACTCTACTTTTGCTAATATATTTTATAACAAAGTATGCTGCAATAGTGTCAAGAATTCCAAATAATACAGGTACTAATCGCTCAATTGTATACGCACTAATGCCAAAATATCTTAGGAAGAAATATGGTATCAATGTAACGTAATATAATCCTGCTGGTTCGGTTATTGGATTATTGTTAGGGTAAAATCCAGAATATATTGAGTGCATTGGTACAATAAAATTATTTGCTATCGATTGCATTATAACAGAATAATGGAAGAATCCATCAGGTTCGAAGAATCCCTGAAAGCCTAACATATCTATTCTTAGATAAATGCTCAGTATTATTATGATTATTGCTATGCCACATATAATATATTTATTATCTAATATTTGTTCAATTTTATTGCGATTGAGTTTGCCCTCATCTCGTCTTTTTTCATCCTTTAAACGCTCAAGCTTGCTTTTTATGTCTGATATCTCATTGTCTATAATTTCGCGTTTATCCTTATCTATGCGCTTAAATTCCTCATCTCTGCTATTATCTAATACCTCTACCATAACATCCCTGAAAAAGAACAGTAATAGAGAGTTTGTATATTATATTTAAAATACTATCTGTTATTTTAGCAAATAATTAAAATCAGAATTGTTTTTATAATATAAATTGTGAATTGTATTTGATATATAACCATAGCCGGAGAATATATTTCCATACCTACTTATTGTGGCGTTACCCGCAAGAATGCTTAATATCGTTTTATTATCTAATGCGCTCACATTAATAAAATAACGCTCCTGCTGTTCTATATTTATTTTAGAATAATTGCGGAAAAAGAGGCCATAATATATGCACGAATTGTTGCTCCAAATAACTGTACTTAGATTTTTTACATTAGTTATTTTTTTAGTACCATATCTGCTAATTTTTAGCACTGATATATCGTAATTTGATGCATTTAGCTTGTTTGCAATGTTTAATAATAACGATATATTACTCAAAACAAAAAAATCAAAGTTATTATCTGAATTAATTTTTATACTATAACTACTATTCATGCCATCTGGACATAATGTTTGGGTTAAGTAATCGGAATGTATACTGTTATTTATACTGGAATTATAAATTTTAACTTCAGGTTTAATATAACTAAATGAAATATTATCGTACTGGTTGTTATACGCATGCGCGCTGCCATTAAAATTTAAGGTAATCACATTTTTTCTTGATAAAATAAAATTAGAGGCCGTTTTGTTTGTGTTTAAATTTATAAGTTTATTATTAAAACTAAAATTAATTGGGAAAAAATACATGCGCATTGAGCTGTGTTGTGCTGTTGTATTATTTAAATAGAATAATAAATGTAAATTGCTATTATTGTTGTAAATATACGAAGTTATTGCAGTTCCATTTTTGTAGTACAACCGTATGTTGCTTGAATATAAATTTTCGAATTTACTATACCTTGACTGATTGAGATTTAAATTATACAAATTACTATTACTTTTATTTGTAATATTTATGCTAATATACGGAAGCGCGCTTATATTTACTGTTGGGTGTATTGGCCATATATTAATTAGGATTAGAATAATTCCGATGCCCGTTATAACTATAATATATTTGGTGTTGCGTTTGACCTGCTCTATAAATTTATACGCATGCGTGCTAAAATTATCTGGTAATCTATCAAAAAGAAAAACAGATAAAGCACTGGCGATCACAATGTAAAAACCAAGTAGGGCTATATTTATAAGGGGAAAAATTAAGACATCAAAATTTAATATATCATATAATAGTGGTAATACTATAATACTTAATATGTAAATTTTGTAGTAATATAATTCATCTACAAGTAAAAATGATGTAAATGCAATAATTCCTAATGTTGCATAAATATATATTGGGGTTGTCAACCCTAAATATACAATGGTCGCAGTTATAATAAGTATTATCCCAATTTTTACTATAATATAAAACAATCTTTTTTTTAATTGCAATATTGTCATAAAAAGAATAACTGCTGGAAGTGAAAAAAATATAAATGATAAGTCATTCATTAATATAAAATATAATATTACGAAAGATACGATAATCATATATACAAAAATCGCAGGAAAAAATCGCAGCAAATTTTTATTCATTTAATCAATCAAATTTAAATGAATATATTAATATAGATATATTAGGATAGTTGTCTTGTTTATTTTTGATCGCTCTAAAAAAATTATTTTAAATAAGTGATTATATAACGCATAAAAACATTTACAAAAAAAGTAATATGCATAACAAAGTATTATACCTAAAATCGTCAATTGAGCGTTATCCACTGCGATTTTATGTGCTGATTTTATTTGCATTGTCAATGTTCCAATCTATATGGTTTTTTAAAAATGGTCTATACGATTTTGTTGATGGCGGGTTTAGTAATTATGTGGCCTTGCACCTAATATACGCACAATTCTTTTCATGGAGCACATATAATTATACGGGACTTATGAATACGATGCCTTCAATTATAGGGGTATTTTTTTCATTTTTACAATATCTATTTGTTTTACTATTTGGTTATGTTTATGGCGCAGAAATTTTTTATGGTATAATAATATCCATAGGGAGTATAAGTATATTTATGCTCGTAAAAGAATTGTTGCCAAAAAACAGCAAATTAAATATATATATATCATTTATCGCAGCAATTTTATTTTCAATGTTTATATCACAGCCTAATGGCATTAGTTATGAGACAACTGGGGTATTTTTGCCGTTTACACTATTATTTATATATAAATTATACTTAAATTTAGAGGAAGGTAAAAAAGTTAGATGGAAATATTTAGCATTATCCGCAATAAGTTTTTCCGCACTATTCGCTTTTGGCGGGCCATCTTATGCAATACAAAATGTTACTGTGATATTAATCGTATTGTTTATCATTACATTAGCATTAAACCAAAATAGGGCCAGATTCATATTGTACTCATTAGAAATAGTGCTTTTAGGCATTATTACAAATGCATCATGGATAATAACTACATATTTATTTACAAAAGTTGAATATGGCAATTTTTTTAATCCAGTATCTAGATGGATTATACAGAATATTGACAAACAAACTATATTTTCAGGGCTACAATTGGTAAATTTGAATATATACTACAATGTGTATGAACTACTTTTTTTTATAATTGCAATGTTTTCAATTTTCTATGTGATTAAAGAAAAAGGGAAAAGCTCCATACTTATAATAGCTTTAATTTCTAGTTTTGCTGCTACTATTTTTTATTATTTGAATTTTAGTCCACCCTTCGGGATATTTTTTAATTTTTTAATAAACTATTTTAGCGAGCTCCTTGTATTTCGATATTCAGGATCAAGTTTGTACTACATAATTTAT
Organism: Microcaldota archaeon; assembly: GCA_021828345.1. Next base: position 2,066 of record JAJZJI010000013.1, on the reverse strand, counting down.
TTGATATACGCTGTTTTATTTAGCGTAGGTTCATGGTATTTGCTCAACAGGTTTAGAAAAGAGCGCATAATAAGATGTACAATTGTAATAGCAATATTTGCAGTGGTCATATTGCATATTTATTATTACGATTATGTACCAAACACTACGAACATATCAATTAATACAATACCAAATCATGTGTATAAAATAGCAAATTATATTAATAATAAAAGTGGAAATTTTAATGTAGCCGCAATTCCGGCGGAATCTCCGTTTGATCACCAATCTTCATGGTACTCTGGAACAGATATATATGCATATTTGATAAAGCATGCCGTTTTTACCGGAGGTTATAATACCCAAGGTGAATTATTTTTTCCAATAACGCAGAACGAATATTTTAATATCGCAAGAAATCTACAAAATAATATTCTTAAAAATAGCACTCAAATGGCAAAGGCGCTTGGTATGCTTGGTATAAAATATGTTATAGTACAAGGGGATACAATTCATAATAATTACGAGTCATTTAACCTTAGTTATATCTATAATAATCTAAATCAGTCCAAAGCTTTTAAATATGATATAAAATATTCGAATAGCAGTGTATATACCGATAACTATTATGTGCCTTTTGTATACGCAGCAGGGTTGTATAACAATACACCCAGTGCGCCAATGCAAGCGTTTTTTTTATATTCAAATTCGTCTAATACTAATACCATTGTGTATACAAATATATCTTCAAATGGATCGGATAATATCACACCAACTCTTACTACAAATTTTAAAAATCCAAATATAAAATTTATTAATGAAAATCCTACCTATATAAGTGTAAACATATCCAACGCGACAACGCCGTTTTATTTAGTGTTAAGAAATACTTATGATAGTAATTGGCAGGCGATGTATCAAAATGGCAGTATAGTAACAGCAGCAAATCATATTATGGTAAATGGGTATGCTAATGCATGGTATGTGAATAAAATGGGTGATTTTAAGCTCATCCTATACTATAAACAGCAGTGGATTGCATATCTATCAATGGCAATAAGCGCATTTGGCATAATGCTTATTTTAATTATAGCACTAAAGAGTACTAATGTATTTTAACAATCTTAATCATTTTCGAGTGAACCATGCGTCAATAAAAGAAAGCATATACTACAATAAACGAATAATAAAAGATATTTTATAAAAAAATGATTATATATCACATATGCCTTTAAATACTTTACATTTTAGATAATGTCAAGAAGTATTGAAATTTAGGTGAGAAATTGAAACGTCTAAACGCGAAGAAGATAGCCGCTGTCGTATCAGGCGCGGCATTGTTGGGATTCGGTCTTGCGTTCGCAAGTCCAATAATATACCAGAGTGTACCTATAATAAATAATGCAGGACAACCAGTCGTGCAGGTAGTTGTAGGTCATGCAGCAGCTCCAAGTGATGGTGTAGCAGCAGGTAACATAGCAGCAGCTATAGGAAACCTAGCATATACATCAACAACGAAGACTGTACCAGTAAATGCAACACAGGCAAGCAGCATGCTCCATGTTACAGCATCAGGCAGTTCAGCTGGATACACATTAAAGAACCAGCAGGTATGGCTGAATGAGAGCTCTAGCTTTACAATAAGTGGTGCATATTCGTTCACAGCACTCATCGGTTCAGTATTGAACAGAGGAGTAAAGTTGGGCTCACCACAATATACAAAGGCATTACAGACTTCAGCTAGCTCATATGCATATACAAACCCTGGAATAGGTAACTATAATACACAGGCATCACCACAGGATTCACCATACACAGATGTTGGTTATATACCACTTCCTAACACAATTTCAGCAAGTACAAATGGAGGAGGCGTATCATTTACAACGTTTGCAAATTCTGGTGATAACATATTGAGAGTCACATCCTCAAATCTTCCAAGTTTATTAAATAACTATGGGGGCAATGGTGAAAGCGAGGCATTGTGGGTAACAGGATTCCCAGTATATGATCAGCAGAGCAGTGTCGATAGTCTAGCACTCTTAGATGCAAATGGTGCATATCAGATATCATTTAACAAGCCAATA
>JAJZJI010000109.1 GCA_021828345.1 Microcaldota archaeon | reverse complement strand
TCTTTTTATACTTTTCATATAGAATATTTAGTATTCTTGGGCTCGTAGCTCAGTTTGGTAGAGCGGCTGGCTCTTAACCAGTAGGTCGCGGGTTCGAATCCCGCCGGGCCCGATCCAATATTTTAATAAAATATTTTGCACTCATCCATTCGCATTTAACAAAAATAAATCTGCTGTATTAGCTAGACGAGAAAGCTAAAGTCTTCGTAACCATTCGCAAAGAAAATATAGTTGATGCGAATCTCTCCGAGTCCACTTTATTTACATCAACTTAAGCAAATGAGCAGTGTTGAATGTTTTTATTCCTTCTTTGTTTTCAAAGTCAAAGTCGTTAGTCCAGATACCTTCACAATTAAATGAGAGATAACAGGCAACGTATGCAACATCATTAACATCATTTGATATGTCCTTCTTTGCTTGTACAAGTTTGTCTTTGTATTCTTCGTGTGGAATAATCTTGATGTGTCTTAACAATAAGGTTGTAACGATTTGAAATTCTTCTATGGATATCTTGGCTTTCTTAGTTATGTAGTTTTTATTTTTCTCCAATTCCTCTAATAAATAATCTGGGGATGCCAGTTCAAATTTTCCACTTACTATTATCTGCCTAGTCTTGCTATCTTTGAGTAGAGCTGCGATGACAATATTCGCATCTACAACAAACATTTATAGCAACCCATGTCTCTTTGCTATGCCTTCCTTTATTTTTCTACCAATTTCTATAGCATCCTTCTCTGTAAGCTTGCTGTTTGCCAGTATTTTATCCATTAGCTCTAATTCACTCGCCTTTTTTGCAAGAGCTTCTCTAGCAACTTCGCTCCACTTTATCTCCTTATGCTTCTTCATAACCACCATGAGTTGGTCAGGAACAGCTAGTGTCATATTTGTCAATTTAATCACCTAAGTATATTAGGTAAGTTAAGTATAAATACTTATTTGTATTCGTTATGAATAGAATGTTAGATAGTATAGATAAGAAAGTGCGGCTACTTCGTGTCCATTAACATTTCATTCTTGGTGTGACGCAACGGACTTCTTATTTATTAAAGTTGTTTTGTATATTATATATCATGAACCTAGTGGTGCATAGAAGTGTGGAAATAAATGCCACACCTGCTGAAGTATGGAAGGCAATGACCGATCCAAATATTACCAAGCTATGGATAATGGGATTGGAAGTTTCGTCTGATTGGAAGGTAAACAGTTCCGTAATGTGGAAGGGGGTATCTAATGGGAAGGAGATAATCCATAAAGGGTACGTGCTTAAGATAGAACCTAAAAGGTTTCTCCAGATCTCTGACTTCGGGCTCGAAACAGGTTTGGAAGATATAGAAGCTAATTACACTAGGATAACGTACGAACTATCTATGAAATCTAATAGAACAGTGTTAACTGTTACAGAGGACAAATTTAATGGGGACGAAAATAGATACAAAGATGCAGAAAGTTTTTGGGATAGAGTATTGCTAGGAATAAAAGTTATTGTAGAACAATATTCCAAACATAACAGCAGGCAGTAATAGCATATAAAACTCTCGTTGGCCTGCTTGAAGCTTTCATGACGCCAAGTTCATAAACATAGTATTTATAATTAGCATATTTTTAGATTAATAGTGTGTGTGGGAAATAAATATGTTTAGGGATTATTCTTATCATGGATTATTCCGATATAACTAATTATCGTATTTCAGCTCAGCATATAAATGGGGATTTGAATAGTCCTGAACAGGTGCTCGAATCTATGGGGGCTATCCAAGCTCAGGATTATACTGCATCTCTTTGGGCGATTGGACTAAGATGCAAGGAAGGCATCAAAGCAGCTGATATTGAAAAGGCAATAAACGAAAGGAGAATAACAAGAACATGGCTTATGCGTGGCACCATACACTTTGCAGCCTCAAAAGACATACGTTGGATGATGAAGCTATTTGCACCACGGCTTTTAAACACCTCTATGATGCGAGATAGACATCTTGGCTTAAGCGATAATGTGATAGAAAATACAAAAAAGCTATTTTACAATGCATTAAAGAAAGAAAAACAGCTTACAAGAAAGGAGATGTACAATATACTTGAGAAGGGTGGAGTTTCATCAAAAAACAATCTCGGCTACCACATGCTTTACCGTGCAGCATGGGACGGATTGATATGCTTTGGGCCATATTCTGGGAAGGAGCAGACATTCGTTCTTATGGATGATCATATAGGAAAAGAGTATTTGTTATCTGCAGAGCAGGCTCAAACTGAGCTGGCCCGGCAGTATTTCACAAGCCGCGGCCCTGCAACAATTAAAGATTATATATGGTGGTCTGGATTAACGGTTAAGGATGCAAAGGCAGGAATAGAAAATGTGGGTTCGGACATTAGAGAAGAAACAATAGATGGGAAGACATATTACATGTCAAAGAAGATCTCGAAGCCAGATAATGAACAATCGGTTCATCTGCTTCCTGCATTTGATGAATATCTTGTAAGTTACGCTGATAGAGAAGCAATGCTTGGGAATCCCCAGATGAAACGGGCATTGAATGGAACGCCCAAAACAAGAAAGGTATCGATAATTCATAGCAACGGCATATTCGTTCCAGTTATAGTTGTTGATGGTGAGGTAGTCGGAGCGTGGAGTAGAAAAATTGTAAAGAATAAGTTGGTTATAACTCTTAAGCCGTATGTAAAGATAGACAATGATGGAATTAAACAAGCAAAAGAAGAGGCAAAAAGGTACGGAAATTTCTTTGGATTTGAAACAGTTATAAATTATTGATTTAAACTTTTGCTATAGATTAAGTACTAAGAATATTTTATTTATTTTTATATTGCTTATGGCTTTTGATTATATGTATTGCTTCTCCTAGCACCATACCAGATGTAACTGCTAGAAGCATTTCAGTAACTAAACCAAATAAAACATTTGATGGGTATAAAAACTCGATTGAAAATCTAAGTATGTATGATATCAACCACAATAAAAGTATAAATGGAGCCCGCCTATAATGTATTTCTCCATTCTTTTCAAAGAATTTTAGACCTAAATTACTAAGCCAAAAACCTATAAAATAACCTATTATAATAAAAACCAAAACCGCTATTATCTCTACAATAGATGGATTTAAAATAAAGAGTGAAATAAACGTTAGTAGTAGATATATTATAGGCAGTCTATAAACTTTTGATTTCTTGAATTTTGTGCCTTTAAAATTCTTATACATCCTTAGTGTCAAGTAAATTGCAATTATTATAAGTATTATTGCAAAACTATCCGTTGAAGAGCCTAATGTTGTAGTTGTAGGTTGCAACATAATTATCTCTTTCTTTTATATGCCAAAAATATTATCGCAATTACAACTATGGCCAGCGCAGCATATGTTAAATATGATAGTATATCGCTTTTTGAGTATGCTCCGTTAGCATTTGCATTTGTAATTGGAATAGTAGTTGTAGCGCCAGTAACGCTTGTTGTTTTAGGTATTGATGCATTTGATGGCAATGTATTGGACGTAATGTTTTGTGGAGGTATACCCATATCTATAAGCCCATGATTATAATATATTTCAAACGGCGCATGAAATACAACCCACGCTCCAGGATAATTAGTATTATTTTGAATCGTATTATTTTCAGAATTAAATGTCCAATTCATATAACTAGCATAGTTGCCAAAATTATATGCTATAGAATTGTAACTGCCCCCACCGAACTGCATGGCTGTATAGGTATTATTACCTTTTAATATCGTTGTTATATTACGAATATTTCCGTTTGGTGTTATAAATTTTATATTTGGTGTTATCTGACCATTAACTGCAAAGCCATAGGCATATGATACGTTATATGGCAACGGTGCAATAGACATATTTTGAGGTTTGAAGAGTATAATTGAAAAGTTGTAATTTGAATAACTCTTATTTTTTATTGATATATATGTATTTGGAGGTATTAAAACAGTAACATTCCCAAAATTTAATCTAGCTCCATTTATACCATTTATGCTATTATTAATCTCACTTATCTTTAATAGGCGTGGTGTTGGTGGAATTGGTATATAATTATTTGACAAATTTGGAGGTGTAATATTATTTGAAGAAATTACAGTGCTATTGTATTTTATCACATTTATATATAGAGTTGTTGGAGTTGCCTGCGTATCAAGA
>JAJZJI010000108.1 GCA_021828345.1 Microcaldota archaeon | reverse complement strand
TATATTTCTAGCAGAAATAAATTTAAACCTTGATATTTTCTTTGATACTGTCTTTTCTCCATTTTTTGTCATAATTTTAAGCATATTTTTGGTTTCATCCAAAACAATGCCTGTTAATCCCTTCTGCGATGGGTCTTTGCACTCAATTACTCGGACCTTCAATCCGATAAGCTCATGCAATACTATGTTCTTATTATTATAGCCCAACATAAATAAACCTTTCTTTTTTGGTATGTGATAAATGGCAATACATTATTTGTATAATTGGTGTGATACTACCTTATTATAATTCTGTCCGATATGCTTGTAACTCTGTCTATATCATATGTTATTGTGCTGCCATGGTTTGTTTTTATAGTTATAGTACCTACATTTGGCTGTACGCGTATAACCTTTCCAATGTATGAGCCGACATCATTAATAACATGCTTATCGCGCATCTTTGCCCTTTTTATTGCTCTCTTTCTAAGCTGCGCGCTAAAGATGGATACACCATATCCTAATAGTATGAATATGAAGCTATACAAAAGCAATTGGTAGAAGTATATTTGTCCTATAAACCATGCAGATATGAGATATAGCATTACGACTGATATCATACCATAGCCAATATATGTGCCCTGCTTTATTGCTCTATATCTTAATCTCTTGCCTTCTAAATCTGATATGCGCCCAGCAACATATAATACCAAACTTATTGGAAATATTAGTAAAAATCCTTCGATTGCAAATGATGCAATGGTCAAAGGATTATTATATGTTTTTGCTGCGAGTAAATAGCTTTGATATCCAAGGGCAAGCGCAATTATTGTGAAAAGTATTGCTCCTGTATAAAAGATAAAGCTAAAGCGTTCAATGCTAAATCCAAAGCCTCTAAATGAGGCTATTAATTTTTCTTCTACTCCAAGACCCTTCATGACAAGATACGCACCTATAAGGGCGATAGGCAACTGCCATCCAAAATTAAAATAATAACTTATTGCAAAAAGTAGCATTATGGCTGCGGGAACGCCAAATACGATGCGTGCATAATGCGGCTCTTTTAACTTTTCTATTATGGTAAAATACGTATTCTCTATGTCCTCTGCCTGCTTTATTCTTACAATATCAACACTGTTTAACTTTATTCTATTTTTTATTAACGGAACGATTCTTGTGGTATCGCTTGCACCATCACTAACAAGAACGCATGAATCTATTTTGTATCGATCAAGCAGTGTATCTATTTGCCTTGAAAGTTCTGTATCCGCAATAAATCCCTCATTCTCCGCTCCTGTTAAGGTTGCTACATATACCTTATAACCCATGGATTTTAATTCGTCATATTTATGTACAGCCTCAAACATTGTATTAGAATCTGAGTCTTGAGGATCGGCTATTGCAAGTGCGGTTGCTGCGCGTACATTCTCCTCTCTTCCTATAACTGGGCCGACAATCTTTGTTTTTCTATAAAGATCATTGTCTATGTCGGTAGCCAATACTAATATTCTCTCAGCCAAAGCAACACATTATCTTAACATAAATCAAAAATAAAAGCCTTCCTATAAATTATTTTTAAATTCTCAAACCGTAAGATTAACGGGTTTATAACATTGCATAAGAATCGAGTAAGTATTTTGTCATATTACTTAAAATTGATTTAAGTAGCAATCGATTATTTTTATTGTGGTAAAATGTCTGCAATTTTTTATTAAATAAAAATTATACTAAAAAATTAGAGTGGAAGATTTTAAACGTTAGCTACTATTAAATTACTATATAATACTTAACGGAGTTACCATACATTTAGATAATTAATAAAAAATTATGCTAAAGTTGCACATCGCTTTAACATAAGATAGAGTGCCACATATGTAGGTACCTCAACAATGGTATTAGTATATGGTCCAAATTCCATATCATTCATATAGAGCCTATTGGCATTACTTACATTTATGCGCATCCTTCCATTTTTAAATATAATGGCGTCTTTCATTGGGTCAAATTTTTCTAGATCAGAAACATTCTTTAATTTTTTTGCAACAAGTCCGCTATCCGCATGTATTGTATTTGCGACGCGTATTAAATGCTCTGGGGAGTTTGTAACATTCTTATCAATTGCGCTTGTTTGAGATACGGTCATTGTATTTATTATATTTCCCCAAAAATCCGCTTTTTTTGGTACATTTATACTATCCCAATTACCTGTGGTTATACCCATTATAACTTCTGCCTTATTTTTGATTAATTTACGCGCTGTTTTCTCATCTATGCCTAATTTGACAAGCTGCTCCTTACCACTATTTATTGCCGATATTGTAGTTCTTGCAATTCTTCCGCCCCATCCTCCATCTGTTGGTTTTGGACCCTTTAATGCTTTTAAGCGCTCTCCTATTGTAGGAAATAACACGCGTACATCCAAATCTTTTCCATTAAGATAATCGCTTATCTGCTTTCGTGCATTGCTATTTAAACTAAAAAAATCCTTATCTTTAACATGTATGTGATAGCCGCGATTACCGCTAAAGTTTATTTCTATATTATTTTTTGAAATGCCAAAATCGGGGATGAGAAATTCTTCTATTGTTTTTAATGCTTCATTTTTAACTGCGCTTAAACATTTATCACATATCCAGCCTCTACCATGCTCTTGTTGGCAATTTAAATTAAGATCTGTTGCATCTAAATCAAAAACGAGTTCCGCTCCAAGCCACCCTTTATTCTCCATTGGCCTTCCATCAGGATTCCTATAATATGCAGTTGATATAGATATAAATGGCGGAACATCTAAGAGCAGATATCTTTTGAATGCATCATTACTTCTAAATGTCATGTGCCTTCTTCTTATCTTAGTTTCAAAATCTCCAAAGCCAAATTCTCTTTTTTCTATTTGATCTATCAATACCTCATTATTCTGATAATACTCATGAAATTTAAGCCTTGCAAGATCTGCAACTCTCTGGTCAAGCAATGCATCACTTTTATAATATTGATTATACTGCGTAATAATTATATAATGTATATGTTGAATATCTATTATGGAAGATGAGATAAAGCAAGCGATAATAATACGCAGCGATTTGGAGATGAGCAGGGGAAAAATAGCTGCGCAGGCTGCGCACGCATCACTTATGAGCTATTTCGAGGCTGAGCGATCTGATCCAGAAAAGGCAAAGCGTTGGCTTAATAGTGGGGAGAAAAAAATTGTGCTAAAGGTTTCGGATGAAGAGTCACTTATAAAATTATATAATGCTTTTAAATTTAGAAAGATACCGTGCGCCCTTGTTACAGATGCGGGCTTAACAGAAATACCCCCAGGATCTAAAACTGCATTGGGTGTTGGACCTTGGGATAGTAAAGGTGTTAATGAATTTACATTGGGATTAAAACTTCTTTAACATTAAAACATCAATTAAATCATTAATTTAATAAATTTTATTTATGATATAAATTGATTCTATGGCTAATAATGTAAAATATTTTATAACTAATATATCTGATTTGAGATGGTTTAATGCTCCAAAGGTAAATTCTATACTCAAAAATAAAATTAAAAATAGGGTAATAGAGATTGGACGTTGTCCGCTTGCCACAAAATATGGCAATTGGACATATATTGTTTTCGGCGATTATATAAGTGGAGCGGAGCATGATATGCTTGTGTATGGCAATTTTAAGAAGGGCCATAAATTCAAAGAAAATATACTAATGCGCATGCATTCTTCATGCCGGACAAGTGATATATTTTATGCATCAAATTGTGAGTGTAGGCAGGAGCTCGAAAGGGCGATGTCTGAAATATCAAAAGAGAGAAATGGTATTATAATATATTTAAATCAGGAAGGGGCAGGCAATGGTATATTTGGAAAGATAAAGGCATATAATAAAATGTTTGAATGGAAAGATGGAAAAGTAGTTATGCGTATAAATAAAAAAACTGGTATGCCAATAGATATTCATGAAGCATATAAATCACAGGGTATGGATCCGGATACGCGTGATTATTCAATAGTGGGGGAGATACTTAAAAAAATGAATGTTAAATCTGTTAGGCTTATGACAAATAATCCTTCAAAGATAAATGGGCTTGAGGTATTAGGTATTAAGGTTGTAAGAGAGAGCATTCATATAAAACCTGAAAATAAAATGGTGGCAAATCTTTTACGCGCGAAAGCCGAAAAAT
>JAJZJI010000107.1 GCA_021828345.1 Microcaldota archaeon | reverse complement strand
ATACAATTTATTCTCCTGAGAAGGAAGGTACATTGTAGCTCCACCAGACATACCTCTAGGAACTATAGATATACGATGTACAGGATCAGACTCAGGTAAAAATTTTGAAACTAAGGCATGCCCAGATTCATGGTAAGCAACAATTTGTTTTTCATGATCAGATCTTACTCTTTTCTTTTCAGGTCCCATCACAACCTTAGTTGCTGCCTCTTCAATATCTGATTCGGAAACATGGGATTTATTCGTTTTTGCTGCTATTATAGCAGCCTCATTTAGCATATTTTCTAGATCAGCACCTGAAAAACCAATTGTTCTTTTAGCAATTTTATCAAAACTTATATCACTAGCCATTTTTTTATTTTTAGCATGTAATAATAAAATCTCTTTTCTTTCCTCTAAATCAGGTAGATCTAAAGTTATTGTCCTATCAAATCTACCAGGACGTAGTATAGCAGGATCGAGTACATCTGGCCTATTTGTAGCAGCAATAACAATTACATTTGTTGTACTATCAAATCCATCCATCTCAACTAATATTTGATTTAAAGTCTGTTCTGTATGAGTTGAAGTAAATGACACTCCTCTTTTTCTTGCAACTGCATCAATTTCATCTATAAATATAATAGAAGGGGCAGTCTTTCTTGCCTTCATAAATAAATCCCTAACTCTTGAAGCACCTGCACCAACAAGCATTTCTTCAAATTCAGATCCTGAAGTGGAAAAGAATGGAACACCACTTTCACCAGCAATAGCTTTTGCGAGCAATGTTTTTCCTGTACCAGGTAATCCTACAAAAAGTACACCCTTAGGTATACGTGCACCCAAGCTTGTATATTTTTTGGGATTTTTTAAAAAATCTACAATTTCAAAAACTTCTTCCTTTGCTTCTTTAGCACCAGCAACTCCACCAAAAGTAACTGACTGTTTCTTTCCTATAAATAACCTCGCCCTGGACTCTCCCATCGAAAATATACCACCAGACCCAGCAGATCTAAACTGCCTTACCATATACCAAGTAGATACTATTATAACAATTATAAATAAGAGGGTAAGTAGGTCACTAAAATTAAATATTGACTTTGGAGCAATTGAAATATTAGGATAATTTGCTAGATTAATTCCACTAGAAGTAAATTCTTCAACAGGATTGGTAGGTGTACCTAAGTTTGCATATATTTTGGAACCTTTATTCAAGACGGCAGTAGCATAATTAGGATAAATTACTACACTTTTAACTTCATTGTTTTTTATATCATGTATTAATGTACTTAATGGAACACTTGTACCATTATTAAAACTAGGCATAAAAAGATACAAGAGAGAAAACAATATTAATAGTGCAATAAATACCCAAAACCCATTTAGTCCTCCACGATGAGCATTTTTAGAATGATTTTTTTTATTGTTGTACATATTTTTAAAAATTAAATGTAATAGCGACGACAGGAATCGAACCTGTGACCTAAGGCTTATGAGTCCTTTGCTCTACCTACTGAGCTACATCGCCCTAAAATAAAAGAGAATTCAAAGAACAGATAATTCAAACTTGTGGGGGTTGGATTCGAACCAACGACCTTCAGGTTATGGGCCTGACAAGCTACCACTGCTCTACCCCACGAAGCCAGTAATGATAAATAATACAATAAATACGCTTTATAGTCAATTCAAATAGCTTCTTAAAATAAAAGCATACTACAATAAAATTAAAACTTTTTAAAACAGTAATTTTAACCAACTTACAAAAGATGGGCTATTATGTACAACAGACACGGGATTGGAACGTTTATTGGAATTATTAACATTAACAAATGAATTTACTGAATTTGCAGGAAGAACAATTTCAGTAGAGTTCTTACCTTTTACTAAGTTTAAATCAGAACTAGAAACATTTTCTTTATAATAATTACTATTATAGTATTGATATTCACTCTTTAATTTACTATTATTAGATTTCACTTGAGAAACTAAGTCGGAAATTTTAGAAATTTCTCCTTTCACTGCAACATAATGATTATATGTGGAAAATAAATTAAATAATAACATAGCCAAGAAGAATAATGTTATTATTGTTATAAGATAGTACCCTAAGTTATTTTTTTCTTTATTTATAGCCATTAATTTAATTAATATACTACAATATTTGCATTGACAAATACAACCACAAATGATAATATTTCAATATATAAATACATTATAAGACAAGCATTTATGCAAAATGTTATTAATAAATTTACAGAAGAATTAAAATCTTCTGGAAAATCAATACATACAATAATAGCCTATAAAAAAGATATAGAGCAATTATTGGAATATTTTTCTCAAAATGGGGTTAAAGACTTTAGTGATGTAACTGAAGAAAAATTAAGAGACTACTTTAAAAGTACGAGCCAAAACAATTCACTATCAATAAAGACAGTATCAAGAAAACTTAATAGCACAAGAACTTTTTTTAAATACTTAGAAAATTCAAATATCATAAAAGAGAATCCTGCAAGTTCCATATCACACCCTAAAATAGAGTCTAATACTCCAAGAATACTATCAGAAATAGAATATAGGGCGTTAAGAGATACAGCAAGATCTGATACAAGAACATTTATCATTATTGAACTCTTACTTCAAACAGGAATAAGAATAGGAGAACTATGTAGGATAATAGTAGAAGACATTCATCTAGATCCTAAAAACCCAACATTAAAAATAACTGCATATGCATCAAACCCAGAAAGGGTAATACCTCTAAATCAATCTGCAGTTAAGGTATTACAACAATATTTAGAAATTAGACCAAAGAATGCAAAAACAGAAGAATTATTTATTACAAAAAATGGGAATCCCCTACTTGTTAGAAATGTTAGATCAACAATAGACAATATGTTTAGAAAATCAGGAATAGAAAAGGCCAAGGTAAATGATTTAAGAAATACATTTATAGCTCACCACTTATCCAAAGGGACAAATATATTCCAGCTATCTAAAATAATAGGACACAAAAGAATATCTACAACTGAAAAATATATAGGAAAGATCAAAATGGGTGCAGAAAAGTTAATGCCTCTTGCAGAACTATAATTCCAAATAAAAATTAAGTATTTTAATGTGAAAGATAAATATTGAAAAATATTATAGTAGTGATACCATATACACATTAAAGTATATGGATAACACAAAAATCACAAATAAGTCCCGCATCCAAGTACAAGAATCCCCTATATCCATATTCTTATTTTCAGATACACGATTTTCAATAGTATGGTTAATACTTAGATTATATATTGGATACCAATGGATGGTAGCAGCTTTAGATAAGTTAAATCAATCTACATGGATAGGAAAAGAAGCAGGAGTTGCACTAAAAGGATTTATACAAGGTGCAATAAAAAATTCTGGAGGAATACACCCTAATGTATCTCAATGGTATGCATGGTTTCTCATGCATATAGTATTACCTCATGTAATAACATTTTCTTACCTTGTGACATATGGAGAACTATTTGTAGGAATAACATTAATATTAGGATTATTCACAGGAATTGCAGCATTTTTTGGAAGTTTTATGAATATGAATTATCTGTTTGCAGGAGCAGTAAGCATCAACCCAATAATGTTTTTGATTGAATTATTCATAATACTAGCATGGAGAACTGCAGGATGGATAGGATTAGACAGAATACTATTACCTATTCTCGGGACACCATGGAAAAAGCAAATACAGTAATTTCATTGGGCACAGATGGACTCGAACCATCGACCTCCGCTTTATAAGAACGATGCTCTAACCAGCTGAGCTATGTGCCCTTAATAACTAATTATACAACAGATGCCTGATGTTATCACACCAATATAAATCAAATCAACACTTACTTCTGAACTAGAGTATCTCCATACTGAGCAGGCCTTGCTGTATTCTTTATCTCTCCCCTGGACTTTATTTCAGATTCAACATCATTCACATCTTTTCCATATTTCAACCTAGAAAGTCTAATAATTGCATTACATACCTCAGTATCTGATGGCATATCAGTCATTACTGTTTGCATTGAAAATGGTGGTTGAACTTCTCCTTTTGATATAGTTTTAACATAAGTATTCCTATTTTCTAGGTTAATCAAGTCCTTTTGATTAAATACAGGTTCGAATTCCTTCTCTAAAAATTCTGCATCTGATACACCAACCTTAAAACTTATCAAAGTTCCAACATTTCCAAAAACAGCATTT
>JAJZJI010000012.1 GCA_021828345.1 Microcaldota archaeon | reverse complement strand
AGGGCGCTGCATGTTGCTGCTGGAAATGAACGTGTTGAAATTACGGAGGTTTTGATTGATAGTGGGGCGAATTTAAACATAAAGACCAAAGAAAATAAAACAGCAACAGAAATTGCAAATCAAAACAAACAAAATCAAATTGTAGAGTTAATTGAGGATTCAATCAAAAAACGCGAAGCTTTTGATATTTTGAATACAGACATGAATGAATTAATAAGAAGGGCGGATGAGAGCGCGAAGAGGCTTTGCAGAAGAGAGTGATATTATGGCAACTGTAACAAAATTAACACCGATGCAGAAAGAACGTAATGATGAATTAATAACGGCTGCAAAAAATGGGGATATTGATCGTGTAAAAGAATTGATCATGATAGGCGCGGATGTGGATGCGAGGAATAATCTAGGAAGAACAGCGCTGCATGAAGCTGCTTGGTATAAGTATATTAAAATTGCAAAAATTTTGATTGAGAATGGGGCGGATGTGGATGTGAAGGATAACAGGGAGTGGACAGCGCTGCACTGGGCTACTGTAAAAGGAAATGTTGAAATTGCAAAAGTTTTGATTGAGAATGGGGTGGATGTGGATGCGAAAGACGAAGATAATAGAACGGCGCTGCATGTTGCTGCTCGGAGTGGGAGTGTTGAAATTGCAAAAATGTTGATTGAGAAGGGGGTGGATGCGAAAAATAAAAATGAAAAGACGGCACAGGAAATTGCAATAGAAAATAAACATTATCAGATTGCGGAACTGATTGAAAATTCTAAAAAAACAGATGGTAGAATTTACAATAATGATATTGACATTTTGAACATGGATATAGATGAGCTTGTAAGAAGGGCGGATGAGAGCGCAAAGAGGCTTAGCAGAAAAGAGTGAGAGTATGGCAAATGTAACAAAGTTAACACCGATGCAGAAAGAACTAGATGATAAATTGATAAGTGCTGCGAGGGATGGTGATATTCTTAGTGTGAGGGTTTTGATTGAGAAGGGCGCAGATGTGAATGCGAAGAATGAATTAGGGAAAACGATGCTGCATGACGCTGCTTTGAAAGGAAATGTTGACATTGTGAAGATGTTGATTGAGAAAGGCGCAGATGTGGATGCAAAAAATTGGTTAGGGAGGACGGCGCTGCATATTGCTGCTCGGAATGGGAGTGTTGAAATTGCGAAGATGTTGATTGAGAAGGGCGCAGATGTGGATGCGCGGGATGAATTAGGGAAAACGACGCTGCATGAAGCTGCTCAGAATGAAAATGTTGACTTTGTGAAGATGTTGATTGAGAAAGGCGCAGATGTGGATGCAGAAGATAAATGGGGGAGGACGGCGCTGCATTTGGCTACTTGGGAAGGAAATGTTGACATTGTAAAAATTTTGATTGAGAATGGGGCAAATGTGGATGCGAAGGATAGTGGTGGAAAAACGACGCAAGAACTTGCAACAAAAAATAAACATTATCAAATTGTAGAACTAATTAAAAATGCTAAAAAAATAGTAGTGGAAAATAAAGATTCTGAAAAAGAGGTTAGAATTGCCAAACGTAGTGATATTGATATTTTGAACATGGATATGGATGAGCTTGTAAGAAGAGCGGATGAGAGTGCGAAGAGACTTTGTAGAAAAGAGTGATATTATGGCAAATGTAACAAAGTTAACACCGATGCAGAAAGGACTAGATGATAAATTGATAAGTGCTGCGAGGGATGGTGATATTCTTAGTGTGAGGGTTTTGATCGAGAATGGGGCGGATGTTAATGCGAAGGATGAATTAGGGAAAACGGTGCTGCATCTTGCTACTAGAGAAGGACATGTAGAAATTGTGAAGATTTTGATTGAGAAGGGCGCAGATGTGAAAGATAATGAGAGATATACGGCGCTGCATATTGCTGCTTGGAATGGGAGTGTTGAAATTGCAAAAATGTTGATTGAGAAGGGCGCAGATGTGGATGCAAAAGATAAATGGGGGAGGACGGCGTTGCATGATGCTGCTATGAATGGACATATTAATGTTGCGAAGATGTTGATTGAGAATGGGGCGGATGTGGATGCGAAAGGTGATGATGGATGGACGGCGCAGGAAATTGCAACAGAAAATAAACATTATCAGATTGTGGAATTGATTGAAAATGCTAAAAAAACATATGATAGAATTTACAACAAGGATATTGACATTTTGAACATGGATATAGATGAGCTTGTAAGAAGGGCGGATGAGAGCGCAAAGAGGCTTAGCAGAAAGGATTAATTATATAAAATCAACTAAAATAAAATTAAAATAAAAGAACTAAACGACAATTTATTGATGGATACATAAAGTAATTATATTAAGAACATAACAAAGAATACTATAGAAAACCATAATTTTGAGATAAATAGCGTATTGATTACAATTTGTAGTATAAGCAATTTTATAAATTTAATTAAGAGTGTAGTAAAATGTTTTTTAAAAATAAAGTTATAGGTACCGAATCGATAAGTACAGAATTAATAACTAGGGAATTTTTATTAAAAAAAAATTGGGATATTTTATATCAATCAAATATAGTAAGAAAAGACCTAGATAAAGATTTAATGGATGCTAACATTAATATGCTTAAATGGATTATTACAGTTGAATTTGACAATAGGTTTGAAGAAAAAGTAAACAATCAGAATTCTAAAAAAGGTTTCTATTTTGATAATCCAATTAAAAAAACTATAGAGATGGTATTAGAACATGAAATGAATCATTGGAGAATTTGTCCTGGAGATATTGTCTACCTTGAAATGATCATGGATTCAGTAAGCAAAGGTTTGGAGGACGGCGGTTTAAAAAAGGTAAATATACCTGCGATAACACCTTATGTAGCAAACTTCTTTTCAGATATAATAATAAATAGCATCGCAAGTACTAATAAGGATTATACAGAGGGATTCTTTTTAGCGTATGGACATAGATTAGACGTTATATCTAAAAAAGCTAATACATTTTTTAGCAGTAAAAATTCTTCTGATTCTCAGATAATATTTGAAATTTTTTGTGATGTTCAAGCAAAGATTTTTGGAAATACCAAAAATGAAAGACAGATTGTTGAGGTAGAATCAGTTAGTTATGACAAAGTAAAAGATTATGTTGTAAACCTTCTTTCCATACTATCTTCATTTAAGCAGACAAATGAAATTTATTCAAAAAAAATAGACGATAAAAACATGAATGAGTTATTATCAAGATTTAAGGAGGAAAGTGAATGGGCACCTATGGCGTATGGTGTTGCAAAATTATTAGCTCCATTATTAAATAGTGTAGATGATGAGGATTTAGAAGATATATGTCCACTGTCAGGGCCAATAAAAGAATTTGTAGAAAGCAAAGATTATAGAAAAAAGGTAATAGAGACAGGTATTGGAAAAGGATCGGGATTAAAGTATATTAAAAAATTTGAGAGTTATGACGAACAATATAAAAAAAAGGCTAGAACTATAGTAATAGAACCGGAAGGAAAATCTGAAGAAAGACAATCATTAACTGTATTTAAAATGGGCGCTAGTGAAGCGAATAAAAATAGTCTATCCTCTATATATTGGCCACGTACAATAATAGTTGGAAATCAGTTGCTACTTAATCAAAAACCTTTGCCATTTAATATGAATTTTGAGTGCAATACACTTGTGGGCAACATGCAAGACATACTATTTATTGTAGATACATCTCGTAGCATGGGGTGGTCTGGAGAGCCATTTGATAATAGCAAATATGATTTATCTCTACAGAGTTTTTATTCGATGATAGATTATTTGGAAAAAGTAAAAAAAGCATCTTTCCTTAATTATGGATTAATACAATTTAGTGATAATACTACATGGTCTGGATGGCGCAGTTACTACGAATTGAGTAGTATAAAAAGAAACCTTTTTGAGGGCTATGAAGGTAATGGAACGGTATTAGACCCAAAAATATTAGATGAAACATTAAAAACCAAAAGAGATAAATTTATGGCTGTTATGATAAGTGACGGTGAGATAATGAATAGTGATGAAGCACTTAAGTCCTGTAATGAGATAATAACTGAGGGCAATGAGTTTATTTTATTGCAAATAGCTTCAAGAGATAATTTTGCAAACAAAATAGAAGAAAGCGGAGGTATGGTAGTAAATATAGATAACCCTAATGATCTGGTAGGGCTTGTTCTTAGCGCAACAAAAAGAAAGTATGATAGAGTTGTTAGAAGAAATAATTCTTAGAATATCCACCTATCAAATTAATTAGATGCTTTTTACTGATTGTGTCTTTAAACTATTACATGGAATTAATTTGTAATTTAAATTTTAATATTCTTATTTTATAAAATTTGCCGTTATACTTCCATACCCATTTACAACAAGCGTGGTATTTTGAGAGGCACCTGATGAAACGCCAATAAGACCAAATGGGTTCCATGAATTAAATGTATAGCTAGTGGGGGGGCTTGCGTATATTATATAATTGCCGCTTGAAACTTCAATAGTTGTATTATTCACATATGCAATGCCATTCATATAAATTAAGCCGCTTCCAGGACTTGTATAGAGTGTTATGTTCTCAAAATTTGCAGTAGAATCGGATAATTCTTGGTATGAGTTACCTGTAGTTTGATACTGCTCGTTCGGGCATTTTGAAATGCTATTTGCATTACATATCGCGTAGGTTATTAAAAATCGCATAGAGGTCATAGAACCAAGTGGCGGTACCTGAGTTCCTGAAATATCTACAGTACATAAGACTCTTGCACCGACAGATGCAAGTCTTGGTGAGCATGTGCCATTTGTATATTGAGTTCCAATATATCCAATATTAGTTGTTGTTAAATTTATTGCATTCTGGGCAAAATATATTGGGGAACCTAACCCATTATTGAACAATATCATATATGTTATAGGGCTTGTTCTTGAATACGTAGTTAATATTGTACCCTGACAATTAAAAGATGGGGTTATAAAGCAGCTGGAGGAAACATAATTTTGAGGCGGATTTGAGGTTATTACAAGAACGGCTGCAACGAATATTCCAAGTATTATAAATGCCCAGGAGTATACAGATATTAGCTCTATTGCCGATTGGAGTCTTTTTGCTTTATACATTCTTGCACCAGAAACGATAGGTTATTTAAAATCAACATAGAAAGAATTTATATGTTTTCAAGAATTAAGGCCATATTAAAATTAACAAGAATAGAGCATAGTATAATGCTTATAATAGCTGTGCTTGCATCAGAGCTGATATCTAGTAGAACATTGCCTTCATATTTTATTTTAATTTTAAGTTTTATAACCCCCATATTCATAAGCATGGGGTCATTTGCGATAAATGATTATTTTGACATTGAAGTGGACAGACTAAATAAAAAAACAACCAGACCGCTTGTAAATGGAAGCATATCTCTAAAAAGCGCCTTTTATATTGCAATTGCATCATTTATTATAGGAGTATTTGCAAGCCTCTTTATAAGTAGCGGCGCGTTTGCAATTGCACTTGTATTTGCAATTTTAGCCTTCCTTTACAGTTATAAACTAAAGGAGATGTTTCTAATTGGAAATATGTATATTGGATTATCTATGATGATACCATTCATATATGGAAGCTATGTTGCATCCTATACAATAAGCTATCCTATAATAATAATATCAATAACAGTTTTTGTAAGTGGGCTTGCACGTGAGATACATGGAACTATTAGAGATTATAGAGGCGATAGAAAAAGGGGCGTTAAAAGCCTGCCAAAATACATTGGCGTGTACTATAGCGCAATTATCTCCGCTCTTTTACATCTGATTGCTATTATTTTAAGCATATATCTTTTTTTCATAAAGGGCGCTTTTTATAATAATATATTTTACATAATTTCAATCGGCATTATAGATATAATGCTTATTTATGTTAGCATCATATATTTAAGAAAAAAACTCAGAACGCAAAAACTATTTAATAAGAGCAGAAATCTAAGCCTTGCAGCAATGGGCATTGCGCTCTTAATATATCTTCTAGTAAGCGTTATTTGATAATTAAAATAAAAACATAAAAAAAGCAAAAAATAGAATAGGACTAGCTGCATTCACTAAATCCACATTTTGGACATGTAAAACATCCCTCTGATGCAACCATCTTTGAACCGCACTGCTCACAATCCTTTTCCTTTGTTGGAGCAAAAACATAACTTGGCGCACCCTCCTTTATAGTAGACATTGATACCTCGGCGGACTTATTTTCATGTTGCCTTTTAGATTCAATTAATGAGCTTTGCTTTCTATCCTTGTCTACTGCTTGCAAAACCTGTACAAACTTGCTTCCATCTCTATACACAGTTATGCCCTTACAGCCAAGTTTATATGAGAGCCTATACGCATTCTCAATATCTTGCGGTGTTGCATGATTTGGGAAGTTTATTGTTTTAGAAACAGCATTATCCGTATATTTTTGGAATGCAGCCTGCATACGTACATGCCATTCTGAACTTATATCATGTGCTGTTACAAAGAGCGCCCTCACTTTTTCTGGTATCTCCTCGACCTCCTGTATTGATGTCATTCCAGCAAGCTTTTTCATAAGTTCCTCCGAATAGAAGTTATACTCGAGTGAATAGCGCTCAAATTCATTATTTATCTCTATTAGATTTGAACCTAAACTATCCTTAACATTTCGCATATAAACTACAGAGAACATAGGCTCTATACCCTGCGATGCGCCACCACTTATTATGCTAATAGTACCAGTAGGAGCTATTGTTGTCACTGTTGAATTTCTTAGTGGTTTATTGCCAAGTTTATACCAAATACTATTCTTAAATTCAGGGAATGGTCCGCGCTCTTCCGCAAGCTCCTCACTCATGCGACGGCCATTTTCTGATATGAATGCCATTATCTTTTCAGCAAGCATAATAGCCTCATTACTATCATAACGAATACCCAACTTTATTAGCATATCCGCCCAACCCATAACGCCAAGACCTATTCGGCGTATAGAACGGGATACATCCTCTATCTGCTTTATTGGATATTTATTAGCATCTATTACATCGTCAAGAAATCTTACACCTAGGCGTACGGTCTTTTTGAGCTCATCCCAATCTACCTCATAATGATGATCCACTCTTGCCACCATCTTTGCAAGATTTATAGAACCTAAATTGCATGAATCATATGGATATAATGGCTGTTCGCCACATGGATTTGCGGATTCTATAGGTCCGTATGTAGGAACAGGATTTGAGAATGTGGCATTCATCCTATCAAGAAATATTATACCAGGATCTCCTGTCTTCCATGCCATCGTTACTATAAGATTCCATACGGCTTTTGCATTCAATCTTCCAACAGACCTCTTATCTCTTGGATTTAAAAGTTCATACTCGCCATTATTCTCAAGCGCTTTCATAAACTTATCCGTTATACCAACAGATATGTTGAAATTGCGAAGAGTACCTTCAGATTCCTTTGCCATTATAAAATTAAGTATATCTGGATGATCAACACGTAAAATGCCCATATTAGCTCCTCTGCGTTTACCTCCTTGTTTTATCTGCTCGGTTGCAGCATCAAATATTTTCATAAATGATATAGGTCCTGATGAAACGCCGCTTGTGCCGCGCACTATATCATTTGCAGGTCTTAATCTTGAGAAAGAAAATCCAGTACCACCTCCGCTTTTATGTATCATTGCAGTATATTTGACCGCATCAAATATCTCTTCCATCGAGTCCCCCACAGGAAGCACAAAACAGGCGCTGAGTTGACCCAATGCTGTACCAGCATTCATTAGTGTTGGAGAATTTGGCATAAATTTAAATGAAACCATTGCGTCATAAAAACTGCTAGCTATCTTTTCCATCTCCTCTTTACTCTTATTATAATTTAATTCGGCTGAGGCAACTGCATTTGATACCCTATTAAATAATTGTTTTGGCGTTTCCACTATCTCCTTCTTTTCATTCTTTAATAGATATCTTGCAGAGAGCACTATTAATGAATTAATGGGCATTTTAAGATCATCACTTGGTATACCCATAGACTTTTTTAATAATCGTAATTCTGAATGTTTATTTCTATATAGAATATATGCCTTTGCAACATTAGGATCTTTTTCCATTAGTACTTTCTCGACCATATCCTGTATTTCCTCTACTGTTATCTCATTCTTATCCATACTATTAAGCTGTGAGATAATCGCATCTGCGACAGATAATGCTATATTTATGTGCTTCTCCTCATCTTGCATAGGATATACTCCAGAAAACGAGCGCTGCACAGCAGATGATATCTTGGTCTTATCAAAACCAACTCTAGATCCATTTCTTTTTATTACAAACTGTATCGCCATATTACCCCCTTTATATAACTCCAGACTATTGATTGAAAAATAAGTTTATAAATAGTGCCATTACTTTTTTAGATGTATGTAAATATTTACATACATAGATAATTGTTTTTTATGTCGAAAGTGATTTTTTTACGAGAGCAAAAGCTATATTATAGAGTGTAGATTTAAATTTTTATGGTCGCTATTATCGCACACTTGTAGTACTTTCGTTCTCAAGTCGTTCAAGGGTATTTGAGAGATTAGTCCAGGCTTTTTTGTAGGTTTCATGCCTATTGCATTCCACATTATAGTACATCCAACTCATAAATACATGATGAGATATATCCTTGCATATAACCTCACTTATGTCGAATGCATTAATGTTCTTCCATTTCGAAGATTCTGCAGCCCTGAATTCATTTGTAATAGCAGGATCTCTAAAATTACTTCCAGTCTCAAGTGCACGATGCGTATTCCATGATTGGCCAGAAGCAAAAGCTGCAATCAGCACTGCAGTACTGCGTAGAAGTTCATCCCCATCCCCGTATTCCCCTTCCTTCTTCTGCGATAGTCTGTGGATTTGGTCTCTTAGTTTGTCGTATTTTGTTAAGTTATGTTTTATAGGCATAACATTAACCCATTATGAGTTATCACTCAAAGGTCCTCATACTAAAATCAGAATAAGAGTATTTATATCTTTCTCTTTTAAACCTAAATTTTATCTCGTTAAAATAATTTTAAGGTATTTGCACATTTTTTATTGATGAGTACATGTATACTATTCCATTAATATTGTAATTTAGCAAGGAATTTAAATTTTAACTGTTATTGCTCTTTGTGATTTAGTGGCGATCTTCAATATATTTGGAAAGAAGGATGTTAGTAGTGATATTACAAAGAGTGTACCTTATGTAATTGCAACGGAATTTACCCCGTATAAATTGTATGCGAATAAAAAAAGTTCCACCACAATGTCAATAAAACTAAAAAACAATACAAATGAAGCGTTACTAACCTCTATGGTTATAGAACTACCCCAAAAACTTGGATTCGACCAGGTTGGAGTTGCAAAACAAAAAGAGATTAGAGTTGGAAAATTAAACCCAAACGAAGAGAAAATATTAAATATGGATATATTTAGTAGTATTGATGCGGATACGGGGGATTATACGATAAATCTCACCGCAATAGCACATTATCTAGATTATGGCCACGTAATAAATTCTGTTAGAAAAAGAACATTAATAGGTGTGGTCTAAGATTTTAAAATTTGCTCTTTTTGTATAATGACTTCATCAGCTTTCTGCCTTTCGGATATTATGCCATATATGCCTGAAATATAACCTGCAATCTTGACACCCTTCTCCGTCAGGCTTAATGTTTTTATTTTTCCATGTTTTTCGCTCTTAACAATATTTAACCGCTCACATGTGTTTATAAAATTGCATGCATGGACATATGTAGTATTTGCACTCTTGGCAAGATTTGATATATACCATTTCTGTGTATTATCACTTAATATGATAAGTATTTTTGCTTGTTTCTCTTTCAATATTATACTAGACATATTATAACCTATAAATTTAAACACTATTAAAGTATTATCTCTGTTTTTGGCATTTCATTATTTGGTAAAAACTTTCTTGCCCTTACCCAATTAATAGATATAGGTAGTATCGGATTGTCCTTGCTCTCTATTGCAGATGGATCCCCAAGTATTATATAGTATGTGCCACCCATAACAGCATATACGCTTGAGCGCATGTCATAATTTATGTACTCGAATAATTGTTCCTGCGTTGCGGATATACCGATAATATAATCATTATCATAATTTATTTTATACATATTATGTTCATTTTGTATATTAAAACTTTTGCCATCTTCAGCACCGTTTGATGCAAGTACCATTAAATTTGCATGTTTTTTTGATAGTGGATTGCATAACATCATGACAACGGGCCTTGTGATTGCCTTTGTATCGCCCATATGTCTTGATCCAGATATGGATATACCGGAGGATGCCGTATCCTTTATATAACTAAAACGCACCGATGCCTCTAAAACATAATTTGATGGATTGTACATACATTCATTTGTATATACAGAACCACCTTTTATTGTAAGCCCTTTATTTAATGCATAATTACATTTAGGTGAATTTAACCACTCAGACTGTAGATAATTAAGCTCGAAATTCCAATATTCATCAAATATAGAGGATCCATTATCCATACGTCCATATTTTTCAGTTAAATTTGGCGCAACGCCATAACTATTATCACTTTTTGAATCTATAGCCAAAAAACCAAGATTTATATTAAGAGATGATGAAGCATTAATCTGATTATTTATAAATATCCAAAATACCATATTCTTAAGATCTTTTTTTGAATACGATTCAAGCCATGACTTTAACACGTTACCATCAGAATCAAAAAAGAGCAGATTATTCACATCTTTATTTATATATTTTTTATAGTATGACATATCCAATTTTAGCATTTGCTGATAATTTTGAAGCGTACTTGTCGTTTGATTATTTGTTATACGAATTTGTATATATTTTAAAACACCCACAGGTATCTTTTTAGTTTTAGATTCTATTTGTGCATCTTTTATCGAACGCACCATTTTTGATTTATTATCATAAATGCTTATTACCACAAATACTATAACTAACACTACTATAATTACAACAGATAATAGCGCCGATATTGGATTATTGCTAATTAACGCTGCTGAAGAATTATTTTTAGATTGATTCTGAGTACTTTGTGAGAACGCAAGTGCATAAATGGAGGATAAAAACAATAACTGTAAAATTAGCATACCGACAATACGCCCTATTATCGGTCTTTTTATTGTAATCATGCGATTCCTCTTTTATCTTGAGAGGTTCTTTATTATATATGTGCCTATTAATCCAAACGCAATTATCATAAATATCAGCTCCATGCCGATAGCATTAGGAGCTGTTGTATACATAATAGTTGAACCTGTTGAATAATTGCCCAAATATTTTGGCGATGTAACAGTATTATAAGCAATATATTGATGGGTTTCATTGATATTAAATATTGAGAAATTACCCAGTATATAATTTGTAGGATTATAATAATTAGCACTGCTTGATATACGGTATTCGCCAAGTATTGAATTATTGTTTATATTAAGATACATGCCATAAAGATACGTACCAGCACCATATTGAGGCTTATTGCTTAAAATTGCCCTTACAACCATGTAACCCGATTGGTTTGTCGCATTTTGCATATATCCATATGTTATATATGAATAGGTCAATCCGTTATAAGATAAGCCGTGAGATCGTGCAAACGCACTTGCATTTGATGCGGATATACTTATATAATAGGGCATTGAAGGTCCAAAATATGTAACGGGCTTATTATTTATTATGCCAACATACGTATTAAGCCTCAAAAATGGAAGATTAGGCATTATAATTCCAGTAACAGTAGTAGAATTTGTAGTAAATGGTATATTATAAGAAAAATATACATATGTTATATTTATTCCATTATACGTAACAGTATGCGCACTAGTATATAACATATAGTTATCAAAATACGCTGAACCGACTTTTGAGATTATAAAATTCTTTGCTAAAATTATTGAAGTATTAAGCGTAGCATTTGAACTAGACGCAGTATTAAATGTAGTAGTGCTACTAGCCATCGCAATGCCTACACTAAAGAACATGGCTGCCACAAACAATAACGAAATGCGGCCCGAATATCTATTAATTATTTCCATATAAACATTTTTTTATTACAATTATCATCTAAATATCTTTCTATTTTTTAAACATATTTAGTTATATATAAAATAACCACTGTGATGCACTTATTAGTATAGTGACTAATGCCACATATAACAAAATTTTCACAATTCTCTTATCTTTTATGTTAGCATTATATATCCACATCCCATCAAATAGTGGCAGTGGCAGCAAATTTATTACAGCGACCAAAAAGTTTAGCATGAACGATATCGCAAACAATGTATACAAAAAGTATAGAATTGATGGGTATATACCGCTTGCTATTGCGGTATCCTGATATAAATTAACCCCTATTAATCCACGCTTTGTGCCATTCACAGCTATTGCTTTTATTAAGTACGACCCATTATTTGTAGTTACATTAACAATAAAACCTGGTGTATCCATTGCGGATGCATTCTCAAGTGATGAAATATTACTAATTGAATATCCATTCCATTTCAATATATGCATACCCGGCTTTAATATGCCGTATGCGGGATAGTTCTGCGACACTGAGGATATGAATATACCATTATTTACCATTATAGATGGAAGGCCATAATTAAATGTGAAGAATAAAAGAACAAAAAATATTATCATCAATACAAAATTAGATGAAATGCCCGCAGCAAATATTTTTGTCTGCTTTATTGAATCAAGACGCTTTACCTGTTTATCATCAGGCTCGGCAAATCCACCTATAGGTATTATACCTAAAAGCACTATGCCAACCGATTTTAATTTAACCTTTGCACGCCTTGCAAGAACGCCATGGGAGAACTCATGTACTATCAATATTATAGCAAGAGATATTATTCCAGCAGCTAGAGGCAGATCTATTCCAGGAATTATAGGCGCAACGCCAGGAACATTATTTGTAACATAGGAGGTTTGTGGGGATCCTGCGGATACACTTGTTAAAAACAAAAATATACCATTTACCACAACGCCCGCATTATATATTAATCCGAAGAATAGATATCCCGAAAAGCCCGTAACTATAGATATAACTAGCAGGGCGATTAATGAATAATTTATACCATATTGCGCCGGTGCGCTTGCACTACTAGATAGAGCAGATTGTATCTGCGGCAGTTGTATAAACTGTATTGCAACGGCAAGATAAGGTAATACAAATTCTGTTATTAGTATAATTGAGATTATTCCAAATATGTATGTTTTCTTATTTATGCGCCCCTTTAAGAGCGGATAGCTTAAAAGTCCAAATCCCAGCACCAGCCCCCACATAGGAAGCTCTTCCCAAAATTTACCGCATATTTTTGATATTCTATCTATGAAATTTATACCGCGCTTAGTCCCTATTATATATATAAATCCAATCCCATACGATCCGGATATTCCTTTAAAATGACCTACACGCTTGATAATTATTCCAATTATTACTAAAGAGAGTATAGCAAGTATCCATTGCAGAATATACCCCAAAAATGCCGCATAGTAAAGCGTCCATAATATGCCAAAACCAATAATTATGGCTGCAATGAGTATAATGTAATTAGATCGTCCCAATGCCACATCATTTAATTGCATTGCTGATTTTTTAGGAATTCTACGCTCTACCACGAAATAAACCCATACTAATAGAAAGAGCAACAATTTATAGACTATGTTCGTTAACGCTTTTTGATTTATGTACTAATTTACTTGTTGCGTGAATACAGATCCTTTATCGATGAGAGAAGCATTGTAGTATATTCATTATTTGGCAACTTATCCATGTTCTCCTCTACTGCGATTTTTGCAAGTTCACCATACTTTTTTGCAACATCTTTTGCATAATCTATGCCACCATATTTCTTTATCAGCTCTAATAGGAAATTTATCTCATCTTGCGTTTTATCCTTTCGTGGTTTTGAATATATAGAATCAATGCGTGCTTTCTCAGCTGCGGTCGCATTCTTATAGGTATTTAACATTATAAGTGTGACCTTTCCTTCATATAAATCGCCAAAATTCTTTTTTCCAAATACCTTCTCATCAGCTATTATATCCAAAATATCATCCGTTATCTGAAATGATATGCCACCTGGCGTTCCTATCCTCTTTAGAATCTCAAGTGTGGATTCGGGCTGATTCGCAGCTATTGCACCGATCTGAAGTGGGCCATAAACAGTATAATAACAGGTTTTGCTATCAACAACCTTAAAATAGAAATCCTCAGACACTTTAGATAGATTTTTTATATCATAAATAAAATTATTCTCTATATACTGACCTTCCATAGTATATGCAAGCATGTCATAGAATTTTTCGTATATTTTATCGCCATTCAAAACACCATACTTTAATATATAATCTTTTAGCATGCGCCACATCGCTATCTGACCCACATTAGTTGCATTCATTGTATGTATCCAACCATAGAGTTTATGTGCTGCAGGTTTTCCCCGTCTTAGTTCAGAATCATCCTCGATATCATCCTGCATAAGTATCCAATCTTCTGATAGCTGCATTGCAGCTGCAGGCAAGCGCAATTGTTCGGTACTAACGCCAAACATTTGACCTGTTAGTAGTATTAAGCCTGGGCGCCTATAGCTGCCCTGCCTATCTATATAATCGCGCATAATGCTATAATGGGCCTTTGGCTCTTTTATCTGCACATAATTGCATATGGTAGAATATACCATTTTTTTATGCTCTGCTATGTATTCCTTGAAGTCCATAGAATCAGATATATTTTAAGTTACCTGTATTAAAGCCTTTTCATTGGACTTCGTTATTTGTTTATTTTACCAAATTGCATGGATGGAGGTAGTTAATTGGGAGAATTTTAGTTATAACATACGTGCCAAGAATGAACCTATTGCAGCAAATATTGGTATTGTAAGGTTATCATTAAATTTATAGGAAAACCAATCGGCACTCATTCCAAAAAATGATGGGAGTATGGATAATAAAATATTATTAGTTATTGCAAATATTAGGATAGCGCATACTACAAATCCTAAAAATGTTGCAATTATTGAACGACGCACTCCTATCACCGCTTTAGATATACCGCTAACTGGATCTCCTATTGATAAAAGAACACTAGCAAATAGCCAGCCCGAATAGTTAAATATCAAAAGTGCTATTGTACTCCCTATTATCCAATATGGTATTCTATATCGCATCCATTCGCTTTTAATGCCCTTTCGCTGAATTGATCTTGAAAAATATTTTATAAGATAATAAGTTGGGGTTTTCATATCAAAATTTATTCTCAAGTACTCGGATATTAACATCAGCGCAATATATGCAAATGAAAAAATTATTGCAATATTATAAGAGAGGGAAAAATAAATAAATACAAATGGATACGCTGTAAGCAGCGCATGAGCCACTTTTCTTTTTATTTCAAATCTTATTTTTTGATTCATCTCCTCATCATTGTATTAACGTACATGCCACATTTCTGCACCGCAAATAGAGGAGTTGTATCGTTTGCCACTTGCATATCAGAGCTTTTAATTATTGAACGTATACCGATACTCAATTTATATGAATCGCGCTTTGCACACACATCACCAGCCTTTATCATATCTAACTGTTTTCTCTGTGCAATACGCATGATTCGCAAATATCTCTGAGAGGATATATTTATTGTTATAGCATGCCAGTCATGATGGGATCTTAGAACCTTAGCAAGATTAATATCATATAAACCATCAAGCACTATATTTCCATCATATTTGCGTATAAGAAATAATATTGTATCATTTGCATTTTTTGATGCCTTTGATATGCCATATTTTTCCAGATACTCGTAGGCTGATAGGTTAAAATCTGAGGCAATTTTATGCACTATACTGTTAAAAGAGATGTAAAAATAGTTATTATCTAATGATAGGCTACTTGCAATAGTGCTCTTGCCGGTACCTGAGAATCCCGTAAATGATATTATTGTCATTATTGTAGCCCCTTTTCTATAAATTTTTTAATGCCATCGTCCATATCATCCATCATTAAGGCCTCTTTAATTGTAAGCCATTTGAATGATTGATGCTCATCATTTAGTTTTATGTCCGTTGATATTGTTCCGATATAGTAGAGTTTTAACACATGATATTTGACATTTTTTAGTTCAGTAATTCTTGTCTGCATTCCAACAAAATTTATATTAGATGCGACAACGCCTATCTCCTCCATCAATTCTCGACCAAGTGTATCTAATGGATGCTCTCCCCACTCCATTTTACCTCCAGGTAGATCAAATATTGAAGGCGCCCAGGAACTATCAGCGCTACGCTTCAAGAATAGATATTTTTCATTATCATTTTTTAAAAAAGCGCTCACATGCACAATAGATTTTTTTTCAGGTTCCATACTAATAGATTGTTGTCATCTATTTTTAAATCTTTACAAATATTTGGGGTTTTTATAACTTATTTTTTATTATTACAAAAACTATCTGATTATTTAATTTTTTCATCCTAACATTTTATGAGTACATGAATGAGTTAGACAACCGTGAGGATTTTGCATCATTTAGCGCAAAATACAAGGACATTATATATAAAAAAATCATAAATTATATGCCACAGGGAGAGCCTGAGCGCTTTAATAATGAAATAATACGCGCATATATTGATAGAAAGGGCCAGTATAGAAGGCCCATGTATCTTCTCGCGTGGACACAATTATATGGTGGGCGTATAGATGATGCATTATTACCAGCTGCAGCGCAGCAAATATCAGAAGATTACTTTTTAATGCATGATGATTTGATTGATAAGAATATGTTAAGACGGGGAAAACCCGCACTGCATAAGTTATTTGGAGATGAAATTGCCATAATAGCTGGGGATATGGTACATATGATATTATGGAGAATGGCAATAGATGCAACGCTTAGTTTAAATGGCACAATTGGAATGGCATATTTCAATAAGTTATATGACATAATGATGGTTACGCACCAAGGGCAGTACTATGATATTAATAACAGCATAAATGGCGGGCGGCTTTTAGATTTTACCGAAGAGGAGTATTTTAAATCTATACATGCAAAAAGTGCATATTATTCTGTATATGGACCTATGCAGTGTGGCGCCATTATAGCTGGCGCAAATAATGAGGAGATGGAGAAAATAAAGGAGTATGGCACATTATGTGGAAACGCATTCCAAATAAAGGATGATATATTAGATTGTATATCTACAGAGAATGTTCTTGGAAAATCTATAGGAACGGATGTGAAAGAGAGCACCCGCACACTCATATTATGGCATAGCGTGCATAATGCAAGCGCAAGTATGCTAAAGAGAATTGAGGCAATATACGCAAAGAAAAATAAGAGTGATGAAGAAGTAAAATTCATAATAGATACATTTAAGGAATTAGGCTCAATTGAGTATGCTGAAAAAAGAGCAGCAAAACTCACAGATATGGCACTTAGTGCATTTGAGAAAAATACACAGGATATTAAAGAGGGAGCTGCAAAAAACATCGCTCGTTCTGGTATAGGGCATGTAACAAACAGAAAGAAGTAGCCTTGTATATTATATAGTAGCTATTAATGGGAATACTTTTATATTTTCTATAAAGAGATAGTTAGTGTATACTGCCTATTTTAGTATAAGTTGATTACAATGGATAATAGAGAGGAGCTCAGAAAGAAGATGCTTGAGAGAGCGCGGCAGAGCATGAAGAGCACGTATGAGAAGGAGGAGTTCATACTTATACAGGCAAGCAATGCCTTTGAGGAATCAAATAAAAGTTACAATCTTGCAAATGAGAGGCTTAGCGAATGGTTTGGACTGTATATACCAGAGCTTAAAGTGGGAAATTTCATAACACTTGCAAATTTGGCTATAATGCTTGCGGATAAGAATCCGGATAAGGATAAGATAATAGAATTAGTGGGAAATGATGAACGTGGAGAGCATACATACAAAATGATCAATGAGACAATAGGCAGAGAACTTAGTGAAAATGAGAGAAAAACACTGCGCGGATTTGCGGAGTATACCCTTTCAATACTAAAGGGCATGGATATGTTAGGGGAATACATAAAGGCGACCTCAGAGCGTTTATTGCCAAATGTTACATACTTAACGGATGATAAGATGGCTGCCGAACTGCTTAGTAAAGCGGGGTCTATAGAGAGACTTGCTACAATGCCAGCAAGCACAATACAGCTACTGGGAGCGGAAAAGGCGCTATTCAAACATATAAAATATGGTAGCAGGCCACCGAAATATGGAATACTATTTAAACTTGCGGACGTAACATCAGCACCTAAAGATAAAAAAGGACGCATAGCGCGCGTATATGCTACAAAAATAGCCATTGCATTAAAAGCCGATTATTATTCAAAACGATTCATAGGAGATGTATTAAAAAATGATCTGAAAAAGTCCTTAGATAGAATAATGAGTAGTCCGCATAAGGATAAGGTTGAATTTGATAAAAATAGTAGGGATAATAGAGGCAGATTTGGGAATAATAAAAGAGGCGAGAGTAGCGGTAATAGAAGGCAGTACGGACATACCAAAAGAAATAATAGCGATAGACCCAAATTTAGAAAGCGCAATGAGAGAAATAATAGTAATAATATAGATTGGTAGTTAGCTATGGCTATTAAAATAGATAACGCAGAGAATTATGCCTTTTATACATTTCATATTCTTGGAATAGAAAATACACATATAAGCGATATAGCTACAAAATTAATAAAATCTGATAATATTATAGAGATATACGTAAATAGGCCAAATGAGGCTAAAAGCTTTGAAATGAAAGTTCGATTTGCGCATGATACTAATAATCCTGAGAATGTAATAAAACGCGCAATTGGTAATAAATATAATAGTATTCGCATTCTACGCAAATTATAGTTGCAAGTTAACCTCTATGTCATACAAAAACTGAAGATTACTACATATGGGTATATGCAAGCTTTAAATAGCTTCTTTTTAACATTTCTTTAGGTGAAATGATGTCTAATATTAGTGAGACTAACGTGCAGATAGAATTAAACAAAAGCGCTGTAATAGAACAGGTGCAATCACAAAAACCAATACAAAAAGAGGACCATTTGGCGGTTTATCATAGAACAATTGAGGAGATAGAGCATATGCCTACAATAGAGGAGACAATGACCGTATGCCCTGAGTGCAAGCTTATAATAAAAGGCACAATATACAAGGATAATGAGTATGTTATGATTAGAAAGTACTGCCCAGAACATAAATGGACCATCGAAAAGTACTGGGAGGACTATGATATGTATATGAAAATGCGCAGATATAACTATTATGGAAGAGGATTTGATAACCCTAATATAATAACACCTACAAAGGGGGCAAACTGTCCATTTGATTGTGCAATGTGTGAAAGACACAAATCACATACAGGACTTGCAAATGTCGTAGTTACAAACAGATGCCATTTAAGCTGCTGGTACTGCTTCTTCTATGCAAAGGATGGTGAGGCCATATATGAGCCTAGCACTGAGGAGCTAAATAAGATATTTAAAAATCTAAGAAACCAAAAGCCAATACCTGCAAACGCAATACAGATAACTGGAGGCGAACCCACGTTACATCCAAGAATCGTTGAGATTATTGAGATGGCAAAGGAGGCAGGCTTCGATCAAATACAATTAAACACTACAGGTATAACAATAGGGGAGGATTATGACCTTGCAATCAAGCTAAGGCATGCTGGCGTTAGCACACTATATATGAGTTTTGATGGAGTTAGCGCAAGAGCGAACCCAAAGAATCACTGGGAGGCGCCACTTACACTTGAGGCATGCAGAAAGGCAAAGATGAGCGTTGTACTTGTTCCAACAGTTATACGTACAATCAATGAACATGAGCTTGGAGCAATGGTAAATTTTGCATTAAACAATATAGATGTTGTTAGAGCGGTCAACTTCCAACCAGTATCATTAGTTGGAAGAATGCCTACACGCATGCGTGAGAAGCAAAGAATAACGATACCAGGAGCCATAAAGTTAATAGAGGAGCAGACCAATGGTACTATTGCAAAGGAGGACTGGGCGTCCGTTCCATATATTGGCGGTATAAATAAATTCATAGAGGCACTCTCTGGTGAATTCAAATATGACCTATCAATACATTTTGCATGCGGTGCTGGAACATATCTCTTCCTTGATACGGACGATAAGGTAATACCAATAGCAAGATTCCTAGATCTTGAGGGTATGATGGAGTATATACAGAACTCTGTAAACGAAATGGATGGTAAGAGCAAACTTGAGAAGAGGTTAATAGCGCTCAAGACGGTCGTTGGATTTAGAAAGTTTATAGATAAGAAATATCAGCCAAAATCTGTGAACTTCGGAAAATTGTTCATGTCCATAATAACAAAGCATAATTTCGAATCTATGGGTCAGTTCCAAATGAAATCATTATTCTTGGGAATGATGCACTTCCAGGATGAGGCCACATATGATATAAAGAGAGTGGAAAAGTGCGACATACATTATGCTCAGCCTGATGGGGAGGTACTACCATTCTGTACATTTAACGTCTTCCCTGAAGTATATAGAGATAAGATACAAAGACAGTATAGTATACCAGCAACAGAGTGGGAGAAGAACCATAGCAATTGGAGTTATGCCTCAGATAAGTATGTACGCGATATAAAATCGCTCAAATCAACAGATGCATACAAAAAAACATATGGGCGCATGATAGATTATTTTGCAATGCCCGTAAATGGAGGCAAACCTGTTGCAAATTTTGCAAATGAGGTTATCGCATAAGCGCGATAACCGTTTTTGTATAAACGTGATATAAATGGACCGCAGAGAAGAGCAGGCAAATGTTAACAGATACCAAGAGGACTTGCAGAAGTTAAAGGAGCAGAAAATAGACGATTCGAAAATGTATATAGAGGAGAATGGCCATAAGTATAGACTCCCTTATAAAATGATAAAAAAAGTTGAGTTCTACAATGTCAAGAAGGAGGATATGATTGATCATCCACATGCTGCAAGGCTGCAGTATAGACTTATGTTATTAGATCCAGTCATAAAGGCTTTTGTAGAGTATACGCGTGAGAAGATAACGGTTATATACAATCCTAGCACAGCCGAGAATATTCGTGAGAAGATGAGCCTTGAGGAGTTGATAAAATTCCTTGAAAAGGAGGGCATACATGTAGATAGAAGCGTGATGGTTGAATCTGATTATGATTATCATAAAGAATTCTACAATTATGCATTTAACCCAAAGGTGATTAGAGAGCACCCACCATACGGATATACAAAGGAGCAGTGGAAGAAGATGAAACCGGAATGGGAGAGAAAGATGGAGGAGTACAAGGTAAAAAAGTTCCAAAATCACAAAAACTTCCAAAAAGCATATGAAGAGCAGCATCCTGAAGTATACGGAAATTCAAAGCAGAGTGCATCAAATAATGAGACCATTGCAAATAGTGCACCTGAAAAGAAAATGGAAAAAAAGAAGGGTATATTTGGAAAGCTGCAGATATTTAATAATAAGAAGGATTAATTACTCCTTCTTATACTGATTTTTTTATCATTATTTCTTATGTATCTTAAGCGCTCTATTAATTCCTTATGTAAACGCCTCTCAAAATATATATTAAGAGCACCATTTGCTATTGTGCTAATGCCTATTGCTATACCTATTAGACCGAGCTCATGTGATGAGATATCATGCGATTTGAATATCTTATTTAGCTCGAACATCTGGTCTGCAAATGCAGGCGGCAGAGACATACATATTATAAATAATCCAGGGTATAGAACATTTTTCTTGAAGCGTTGAAAATTCGCTTCGTGCCTTTTAGCATAATGATCTATTATATTGCTCTCTATTGCATCACGTCTTAGAGTTTTTTGATTAAGTTCTATACTACGCCTTCTTGCATATTCTAATGCAGCTTCTAATCTTTTAGGTATCTCACTTGATGATGCACTATCAGACGCAACGCTAGTAGCTAGTCTTACTTTTGCAACCATATACACACCCAATAGTATCTGGGCTTTTTATAATATTTAAAGCATCCTAAAATAAGAATAATAGCGGAACTACACTTATCCCCACACTTTTTTTACACACTAAGCTTTTATATGCGAAGAATCATATTTTACATCCTCGATTAGACAGATCTCAGCTCCTGCTGCAGGTTCCTCTAATGAAAAATTCACAAGTACACTAGGGTGTAGTTCGCCAAATCTTCCTATTAATTTATTAGCGCTATATATTGCCGCGCATCTACCCTCAATAAATGCCGGATCAGAAAGCATTTTGAACTCGTATTTTATATTAAGCATATTCAAAATAGCGATTATATTTGATTTTATCTCAGAAAAATTTGATTTTGAATGCTCTACTATAAATGAGAGATGCAGACTCTCCTTAAAATTTCTGCGTTCCGCTTTAAATATGCTTCCGATTTCGAATATGCGCTGAGGCATGGTCTCGTGAGCGGATATGGATAGATTTTGAAGCAGATTTGGCATTATATGTGTGCGCAGCATATTTATTGAAGGACTCTTTGAATACTCGATACTCACAACAGAGCTGCGCTCTATCTTTGTTATATTCATCATATCAAAATTTGCATTCTCAGATGTTAGATAATTATTAGAACACTCCATAAAACCTAGACCCACCATCAACATTGCCACTTTATTTGTATATAATGTCATATCATTAAATAAGCCCTGTTTTGAACTTAATACGTTTAGCGGTTCTATTCGATTATATCCAAATCCTATTGCTATATCCTCTATAACATCCTGATCATTTAACACATCTATGCGGTATGGAGGCACTTTTGCAATTAGCGATGTGCCGTATACTGCGCCATTATAACCAAGCCGCTCTATAAATGATATGGCCTCTCGCGTCTCAAATTTTACGCCAATAGTCTCATCTATTCTAAAACGCTTTATTGTTATATCACGCATTTTTAGAGAAGGCACGATAATATTTGATTTTTTATATACTACCTTGCATTGCTCTATAGTGGCTCCCATATCAATAAATGAGCATGAGAGTATATTTGCTATCGCATCTATTGCATCCTGAGATATTCCCGTAATATCCACAAAAAGATCCTTTGTAGATGAGGTGACTTTTGTACTATTTGAATTTAATATTGGTATTATTGCAAGAACATTCTTCTCATCAGATATATAAGGTATTAAACCATCCTTATTCTTTATTAGATCTCCATATTTAATACCCATGTCAGAACTCTTTAGTATATCAGTAAAGCTTCGTTTAACATCCTCGTTTAATGGGAACATAAAACCATTATCCGTTACATCGTATGTAATCTCTCCAGATATTTTACTTAAATCATGAAGACCTATTGCAATCTTCTTTCTCTTTCTGCCGTATGTATCGCATATTTTTTCTGTGAAATTTATTAGATACT
>JAJZJI010000106.1 GCA_021828345.1 Microcaldota archaeon | reverse complement strand
TTTGCCTAATTTTACGCCTGCGTCTAACAATATTTTTGTTTTTTCTGTTTCTATTAATATACAGCTTCTTCCTACTTCCTGTGCTCCTCCAAAAAAAGATACTTTCAATTTATCACTTCTTAATTTATTTGATATATGGGGCAAGAGCCCACATATATACTTATTTACATTATATTTTTTATTTTATTACCAACTTATTCTTTAGGTCTTTTTTTAATTACTACGATGTCCTCAAGGTTGACCTCAATTGGCGTTGGCTTTTCCTCACGCTTCTTTCGAACATTATTATCTGGATGTTCTCTTCTATGTGTTATCTTCAAAATCTTTCTCAATTCTGCATAGCGCTCATCCAGCTGCTTATCAAAGACTTCTATGTCTACATTTAGCTTTGAGAGCTCTTTGTTGTATTCCTCTAAGTCTTTTTTTATAAAATCGCGTTTTCTAAAGAATCTAACGACCCTATACGCTTCATCCATCTGTCTGTCTATTTCATTGATCTTTACAACTAAACCCTTCTCATCAGCTAAAGAGAATGTGTCTGTTGATATTCTAAATTCAAGCTTGCGCTTTTGTTTGCCAAGCTCCCTTACCTTTCTAAGCTTCTCATTATAATCATTTTCCATCTGGTTCATCTGTAGCATTTTTGCTATTGTCTCCGCTTCTGAACTTTTGTAATTTATGCGTTTTTTTAGGCGTTTTATCTGCTCTATTAACACCTGGCGCTTTTCACGAATAGCATCGATATCGCTCTTTATTTTAGCAGCTTCCGGGCTTCCAGACTCTTTTATTAGCTCAAATAGTGGTTTATATCCATTATTCTGCCTTACCGGCTTTGTTGCTGCTGTGCTTGTATCTTTGGGAGGTACCCCCAAACTATTCGACTTATTCTCAGAATTAGTCTTATTCTCAATTGTTGATATTTCAACATTCTTCTCTTCCAGGAAAATCCCTCTGTTCTAAAGTACGTGCGTACGTTCATTTAATATTAATACTTAATTATTATAATCTAATTTAAAACTAAAATTACATATGTAATATGTCATTTAAATAGCTAGAATACTAATCAATATATGAACATACAAATATATAATTATATAAGTTCCTCATATACTTTTATAAGCTTATCTGTTACTCTCTCTATAGAATATTTTTTTATTGTGCTTATAGTTTTATTATAATCCTCTATATTGTCAATGACCTTTTCTATCTTCTTTGCGCAATCCTTAAAATCGCCAGGTTTAAATTTCTCCCCATTAACTCCATTTATTATGAGCTCTTTTAAAGCCATATAATCTGCGCCCACAACGGGTTTGCCGCATGCCATGGCCTCAATAGACACAATGCCCTGTGTTTCGAATGTCGAAGGTATACAGAAAATATCTGCCGCGTTATAATATTTTGGCAGATCATTATTTTCCACAAAACCCAAAAATTTAACCTTATCAAGCTTGTATTTATACGCAATCTCTTTGTAATGTTCAAGTGCCGGGCCAGTTCCCACAATGCCAAAGAATATGCGCTTGTTCTTTAATATATTAGCCGCTTTTAATAACGTATCTATGCGTTTTTCTTTACTTATCCTTCCGACATACAATACTAATTTATAATCTTTACCGTCGGTTATCCAATTTTTAACATGCATGCTCTTTATCTTATTGTTAAACTTCTTTAGGTCTATGCCATTTTCTACAACGGTTGTATTTGTTATGCCATTTTTCTTAAGCAGGTCCTCGATTGTCGCACTTGGCGTAATTACTTTATCACATTTATTATAGAAGAATTTTGCATAGTTCCAGGAGTATTTTTTTATTGCGTCACGCATAAAATTATTTGAACTGACATACTCATTTATTACGGCATTGTCATTGAATAATGTATGAAATGTACTAACTAGTGGTAATTTGTTTAACCTTGCATTTGTTAGCGCGGCGAGACCTATTGAGAATGGAGTATGCGCATGCACAATGTCAATGTCTAGCTCTCGCATCTTTAGCGAGGATAAAAATGGGAACATTGCAACTGTATATTGTGGATATTTGCTGAATTTTATTCCGCGCATGAAAAATACGTTCATTGATTTATCATTATTTTTAGAGTTGCCTGCTGTGAAAATATAAACTTTATGTCCTCGCTTCTCTAGCTCTCTAGTGAAATTGCTTATGGAAATCACTACGCCATCAACAGCGGGGTAGAAACTATCTGTATAAAAAGCAATGTTCATTTTCGACATTAAATATCACAGGCAATTATTTTTCAATTATAACTGCTTCTCCACCAGCATTTTTAATCTTATCTATTGCTTTTTTGGAAAATCCTGCGGCAGATATTTTAATTTTTGAAGTTAGCTCTCCGTTGCTTAAAACCTTTATATTCCTAAGTTCTATAAACTCTTTTTTTTCAACTGAGGCCATCCTGCTTATATCATTTAATGTTACGACCTTCATTTTTTTAGTATTCCAATTTGAGAAACCCTTGCTCCTTATTAATTCAGGGTGTTTTGCTGTAACCCATGTAAATTTATGTTTTCTTAATCCTGCCTTTCCAACGCCCCCTCTATCTCCTGCACCTCTGGCATTCTTAATATTTCCAGCACCCCATCTGCGTGTGCCAAAGTATTTTCTATTCTTTTTATCCTTTCTAATTACCATTATACCATCCTATTTAATAATTCATTAATGTGCTCTCCCATATTACCCAGCGAACCGCCATTATTGAAGCTCACCTTTATTGCCTTATAACCTCTTTTTGGAGGAGTAAGTCTAAATGGAAGATACGGCTTTAATTCCTTAATATCTATCTTATTATTTAATATGTCATCGGCATTCATGTTAGGCACATATTTCTTGAATAACTTTTTGGCTGTGCTTTCATCAATCTCGCCATATGCTACGTGGTTTTCACACTTTTTTATCATTCCTTTATATGAATCATCAGCATGCAAAACTACGCAGTTATTGACTCTGTATAATCTGA
Source organism: Microcaldota archaeon (assembly GCA_021828345.1). The sequence goes on along the minus strand of JAJZJI010000106.1, from coordinate 1,393 downwards.
GCCTTCCTAAAGTTTCCTCTATAGCACTGCTTATCTTGACTCTTCCCCTAATTCTGACTATTGCAATCAATTTCTTATCTTTCATAAAAACACGCAAGCTTAAGAATAGAATAAACGTATTTATTATTGCATCAAATAATATAAAAAGCTTTTTCAAAATTTGCTAATTATGGTTTAATGCTAAATGGCGAACTGGATAGATAAATTAAAATATCTAAAGCTTCATATTTTGAAAGTATTTTTATGCACAAAAATAGTCAAATAAAAAAGCATATTGACATAAGAAGAGAAAATTCGGTTAGAGAATTTATATTAGTTAATACAATATTAGAGACTGTTGTAGATATATCCGAAGGACTTGTAGAATTTATACCAAATGATCTGCCAAGGACATTTATTATGGCATCTATAAAAGATAAAAATGGCAATATATCAAGAATATCAGCGATGGCAAAGCGCTTTCGCGATACAGATGGCTATGGTACATCACATAGTAAATTGACAAAGATACTTAATGAGGCAATAATTAAAGAGGGTTATAAACTGATAACTGTTGATTTTCACGGAGCAATAATGCTAGATTCTAAAACTAAAACTATATGCCTTATAAATACTGACGGGGCGCAAAAAACACCAATATCCTGGGATGTAATGATATCAAATATTAGAAATGGTGTTTTGGAGTTAAGGGGTTGGAATATCGAATGCTATGCAAATGATAGATTTGATTTTCATTCAAAGCGCCGCGCAACACTTGCAAAGCATTGTTCTATAATATAATGGTTGAAATTTTACGAATTAAGTAATTAATATTTACATATTTGTATAGTGATTTATACGAAATTATTACAAAGTTATTTAACTTTATAATTTTTTAATAATCTAGTTCATGTTTTTATAGTCAGAGGAACGCAGATAAATGTTAAGTAATAGTCGCATCAACAACGATAAGCTTGTTTTAGAATTTATATCGAGTGAGAGTCATATATCGATAAGAAGATTGGTCGAAATACCGGTGGCTGATATACTATCAATATCACGATTGTCCACCTATGGTTCTATAAAGGATTATAAGCTATTTTTATCAAATCTTGCAATTGGTATACGTGATCATACCTGTGTTGATAGGGACGGATGCTTTATATTCGAATTGCATAATCCATCCAGGGCACTCATATTAGAGTTGAAAAACCCAAATCATCCTGCAGTTATTTTTGAAGTATCAAATCCGGAGGAATTCATACATATATTAAATGCAAAGTTAAATAGGCAGAAAAAAAAGAGCGCCTAAGTCATAATATACTTATTGTATACGAAGAAATGATAAGGTATAAATATGTTTAGATTAGAAATGATATTGCTAATTGTTTTTTTTAAAAGTTGTCAATTTTAG
>JAJZJI010000105.1 GCA_021828345.1 Microcaldota archaeon | reverse complement strand
TAGCGATAGAATTAAAATGTTATATTCAGAGATTGTGGAACTTAAGGCAAATAAGTATGTGGGTACTCAAGAGGCCTGGAATACTATAAGTAAGGCATTTGATATTGAGGAATCGCCAAAACGCGTTGCATCATTAGTGAATGATGCTCTTAAAGAATTAAATGTTAAGATAGTTTATGAGGCAACAGCACAGCGAGTATTTGGATTAATTACTGGTATGTATGATCTGCTAACTGGATGGAACGTTGTTTTAGATGTACAAAATACATTACGTTGGGCTGAGAGTGATTTTAATGATAATCTTTCAAATGAAGCGGAAGATCATATACCTAATATGTTAAAGAGCATAGCTTATTTTGAGCGTAAAAGGGATAATTCTACCGATCCAATTCTTAGATATATAGATTCACTGCTTTTTGAAACCAATAGAAAATTAATGGACACATCAGAATTAGAATTATCGAAGCGTCTTGTCCCACTCTTCTTAAATGTGCAGAATCCTAAAATGAATGATAGAGTATTTGGTTATATGTGTGCAACTAAAATACTTGGTGAAATACCCCTGCATGGTCTCGAGAAGGAAACGCTTCCTGAAATGGCAAAAAAATATCATTGGGGGAAGACATTTAGTATACTGTATATAGAACAAAATAAGAGAAAATTCATATCTGAAATCTATAGTGAATTTCTTAAAATCAATGAACGTGTTTTAAGGGTATTAAATGATCAAGTGGATCATAAGCTAGAAATACGGCGCGAAATACTTACAGATTATATACAAAATGGCTTAGCTCATTTAAGTTATGAGGCTATACTATCGAGATTAAAGACAAATTGTGATATTCTAGTAGCATTTTATAAGAATTATGAAACTCAAGTTGCTGATGATGAAGAGGGCAGGTTGATTAAAATGCATTATTTAAATATTATAAAATATCAGAAATATCTTTTAACCTGTCTTGTACCAGAGAAGCGTTTTATTGAAAAATTTTTAAGGAGCTAGAAATTAATAAATATAATAAAAATAATAAAAAGCGAATCGAATGACCAGTAACAAATTTAAACTAATTTATCTTGGCAACGAACGTATTAAACATTTAACACTATTGAGAAGGCATGATATAACTGAGGATAATATAAAAGAATTGATAAAAATAGGGGAACGCGACTTCATGCCTATAAGTTTATCTAGGTGCAAATTGCGAGGCATGCGTTTTATTGATATAAAAATAGCTAATGCGCATTTTGATAATTGCGATCTATCTAATACTAAAATAGAAAATTCAGAATTTGATAATTGCGACATGTCTAAAAGCTACTTTTATAATTCATATTTGAAAAATACCACATTTTTTAGGACAAATTGCAGCAGTTCAAATTTTGATTGTTCAATATTTCAAAATGTAATATTTAGAAGAGTAGATTGCTCTTTTGCAAGGTTTAAAAAAACAAGAATCGTAGATGCAAAATTTATTCATGCGTCACTTTATAAATCTGGCATATTAAAATCGGAAGGTATTGAGAATGTATTTATGGATGATATTTTTACTGATAAGAGAACAATGTTAAAACTTTTGAAAATATTATTGGCGCGATAATAAAATCTATATTTATGGTGTATAATATGTCTGAGCGAACGATAGCAAGAAAATACATATATGAATACGTGGAATTTCAGTATTCAGAAATTAAATTGGGTCGAAAGAGAATAAGCAATGTGGATTCAAGAAATGTATACGCAGTAATAAATAGCATGCCAAAAGAATCAGTAGGTTTTAGGTTTTTTAATGTGGAGGAGAATCTCTCTGAAGGTCGATGTATAATTTCTCCACCAAAAAATTATTCTGGATGGGTATATGTTGATGGGAAGCAACTATCACTTGATGAAATAAAAAATATCGACGGTAAAAAACATATTGTCGAGATAATGGAGATGTATGGTTGGTATAATGTAGTAGTTACAAGAAATGGAAATATTGTACCATTTCATAACAATGATACTATAATATCTACAATTAAAAGAAGATAATTTTGTTGAAATTATAAATAAAAAACGTCCCAGATTGTTTGAAGCGTAAGAAACCTTTCTGGTGAGCAAAAAGATATTGTGCGAAAGCTATCGAATATTGATGGTGAGAAAAAGAAGAGGTTCGGCATGTTCTAATTAGTATCGCACGTATGGACTTATTGAACGCCCAATTAAAGTTGAATGCTTTGTTGGCGATATATTAAAACTAGTTTTCTTTATCTATCCTATTTTGTCCATCCTTCTCTATAAGATTTGTTTCTCGTCTTCTTCGTTCATTGAATCCGTTAAAGAAATTCTTGTCTCTCTTCCCGACCAACTCGTAGTTACCGTTTTCCACAAGAATTGCTTGACTGTCTCTAAGTGCTACAATGGGATATATTGTTTTCATTGAGGCTTGTTCAATGATCGTTCTATACTTCTCTTCAAAATGTGCAGATATTAAAAATGGCACCAGATTCAGAGCAGTAAGGTCTTTTAGCCCAACCTTGTTTCTACCAGCGTGCTTCCAAGTTGCTGCTTCTATTGTCGGGCAAGCGATATAACTTCCCGCACTTATCCCTACATAAAGTTTTCCGTCATTCAACAAGCCTGGCAAAATCTTATCAAATCCGCTTTTCCTTACATGGTGTAGTAGATAAAAAGTATTCCCTCCTTCTACGAGAATTATATCCTTATTAGCTAGCTCTTCATTAAGTTCGTTCTGTGTTTTCCCATTCAAATCAAAATCCTTAATATTTTGAATACCGCACTGATGCAGCAAGTTCTTATCTTTATTGAACGCCCATGTTGGAGTCTTCGTTTCACCGTAGGCTGCGGTTGTTATAAATGCAACAGAAACCTTCGCTGGGTCTTTACCTAACGCATTAAGAAAATGTTCTTTAACTTCAGCAACAATTCCAGAAGAAGTAATATATATAAGATTTTAAAGTATGACTCTTAGCTTACAAGCATACGCCCCAGCCGGGATTTGAACCCGGATCACAGGCTCCGCAAGCCCGCGTTCTATCCAAGTTATACTACTGGGGCATTATTAGCAATCTTTATTAATTTAATTAATTCATCTTTATTAATATATATTGATATGTGTTGAGGTATACTAGTGTATCATTCATTCCTAACAATATTTATACCTGCGTTGATTGCATTTATTTCAACTGTTATCGGTATAAACTTTGTAATGGGTTATTTTTCAGAGTCTGGAATAGTAGCTACAGATAGAAATAAACATGATAAACCTACTCTACCAACAAGCCTTGGAATACCTGTCGCTGTCGGATTTGGTATAGGGTTAATGTCATATATATTTGGAGCAAGCTTCAACTTATATATACCAGTTACATCACTCGAGTATCTTTTTGCAACAATTCTTGCGGTATCAATTGTATCATTTGTTGGATTTATAGATGATATAAATGTAAAAAAAGCACCTGTAAAGACAACGGGCATGGTGGATACTAGAAAAGGATTAAAGCAATGGCAAAAGCCGCTTTTAACATTAATAGGGGCAATACCACTCATTGCAATAAATGCCGGTACTTCAACAATTAATCTCCCATTTTTAGGACCGGTTGCATTTGGAATATTTTATCCACTTATAATTATACCACTTGCACTTGCGTTTGGCGCAAATGCATTTAATCTTCTTGAGGGCTTTAATGGCATCGCATCAGGATCAGCTACAATGCTTGCCATTGCGATGTTCATATATAGTATATATTTTGGAACATATTTTGGCGCCCTTGTATCTGCAGTACTAGTTGCAGTCTTTGCTGCTGCCTTACTATTCAATAAATATCCCGCTGTTATGCTTCCTGGAGATAGTTTTACCTATTTTGCTGGAGCCGCATTGATAACTACTATGATAATTGGCAATATGGAGTCATTTGGTGTTATAATATTTATACCATGGATAATTGAATTTATACTGCATGCTAGAAAGCGCTTTGATGTAAGCGATCTGGGTGTACTAGAAAATAATGGTACATTTAAGGCGCCATATGGCAAAAAGATATACAGCTTTACACATATTGGAATGAATCTAATTAAGGGTAAAGAATATCAGATAACAACATTTATTTGGGCTATAGACCTTCTATTTATAATTATAGGATTTGGCATGAAATTTATACATCTTCTGTAATTGCATTTGATAATTGAAAATTAATTAAGTTCCTAAAACTACTAACTCAAATATCAAATAAAAAAAAGAAAAGGGATTGAAAAAGGCATAGGACTGTTTTAGGGCATGTATCTACAATTAAATATCTCTTTCTAATTGCTTATGTACTCGTTTGCTTGGCATATTAGATGTGCGTTTTGGCTTAATTTTATTTTTTATGAAATAGCGTTTTTTGGTGCCGTAGGTTCTTGCCATATCTACATCAGAATATGTTAT
>JAJZJI010000104.1 GCA_021828345.1 Microcaldota archaeon | reverse complement strand
TGGAATAATCCAGAATAAAATTCCTAATGCTATTATTATTATTCCAAATGCATAAAGCTGTGCAAGTAATGCAAATATTAGTCCAGAAAATACAAGCATAGCACTTATATTGAAATATTTTATCCATTTTGTAAAAGTTGGAACAAGTGCTCCTGCTCTAAATAATTCTTCTAATACAGCAGCTATAATCTGAACAACAAAAAGTGTTGAAATTATTGCTAATCCACCTGCTACTGTTATAGATGCTGTTGCAGGAAGAACATATCCTATGCTTAAAAATGATACAATTGTATGACTAAATGCTAAAAGTGTTCCAAATGCTATACCAGTAGCAATTATTAATGACAATCTTTTTAGATTAATTTCTCTACCAAATATATTGAAATCTGCTAAATCTGCAAGAGAGAATTTTTTAACATGTGATGATACATGTTTTGATACTAATTTTCCTAACGAAGCTAGAGATATTATGATTAATGTAAGATAAAATATATTCTGATATATGTTGCCCCATGATTGTGTCAAAGAAGATGTAATAAGATTGAATGTTAGCAAAAAGCTAATGAATATTACCACTGCTATATATGCATAGTCTTTACTATTAAAATTACTTTTTTCTATCATATCTACACCAATAAACCATAAGATATTATAATCAATACAATTATTAATACTGTTAGTGATGAATAAAATATTGTTAGCAATTCTCTATCTTTTGAATATAGATTATAATCTAATTTAATAAAAGAATATATTGTAATTATTGCCAAAATTATCAACAATATAATAGATATTGAGATTCCAGATATTTTAGTTCCATTTAATTTAGTATTTATATTCAATAATACAGTGCCAACAAGTTGATTGATGTTTGTTGCAGCAGGAACTTCTTGTATGATAGTTGTAGTAGAAGGAGTTCCTGTAGGAATTGTAGTGGTTGTTGTAATGAAACCTCCTCCACCTCCTCCACCTCCTCCACCACTACTGCTGCAACCATTGTTTTTAACTTGATAACTACTATTAGTTTTTTGTATTATATTTTTATCAGTCACAATTGTATTAACATCAAACGTTCCTGTTCCAAAATTTGATAATTGAATATATGAAAAAGATGTAATATTACTTACCTGAACTGAAGTTGAATTTTCAATAACAATATCGTTAGCATTATATACAGTTGTATTAAATCTATATGGTGATATTCCGTTGTTTACTGCTATAATTATCTTTTGGTCTCCATTAAAACATATTGTAGAATTCTGTATTATTAAACTTGTTGTATATAATGAATTATAATCTTTTGATGATGATACTTTTTCTGGTGTCAATGCACTATCAGTTGCAATAACATTTGCAATCATATATCCAAGTGTTCCTTGTGTAAATGTATAAGAGTTAGAAGGTGTTTGTGAGATAAACAGTGAATTTGCAAGAAGTGTTCCATTAGTATATAACACAGTAAAATTCATTGTATAAGGTGATGTTCCACCAGATAAATTTAATGTTAATGTTTGAGAGGCTGGTGGATGTATTAAATTACTTGACAGTGTATAACTACTTATTGATAATGCATTATTTACATATACAATTGATTCTGTTGAATTAGTTGTTTTTGGATATGCATCAGAACCAAATAACTTAAAATAATAAGTTCCAGCTATTGTATTTGTAGTTGTTGAGAATATTGCATTTTGTGATTGTGCTGATGAACCTAATAAAGTATTAGCATTATTTGCATCAACTAAATCATTAGTAGGAACAACTGTATTATTTTCATACCACTGATATGTATAAGGAACAGTTCCACCTTGTATTCCATTACTGTTTATATCTGCTGTTTGTCCTTTGTCTATTGTTTGAGATTTTGGTGATACTGAAAGACTTATTGTTTCATTTTGTTCTATAACAGTAATTGGTTGTGTTGGATATTGATATGATATTATTCCACCATTTCCACCATTACCTCCATTACCTGCACCACTTCCTCCATGACCACCAGAACCACCATCGTAGCTAACGTTTCCAGATGTTAAACTTGTTTGATAAGCAAATAAAATTACTCCACCTCCTCCTCCACCTCCTCCACCACCGCCACCATTTCCTCCACTTGTTCCAAACATATTTATTGTTCCACTATTAATTATAGTATTAGCTTGTATATAAATACTATAAGCACCATTACCACCAGTATCTGCACTACCAGAAGTTCCACCTCCACCACCTGAAGCACCACCAAAATAATTGTTTATAGTATTTGCATACCACATATTTATATCAGCATTTGTTACAGATGGATAAGTCGGAGAACTACCAGAACCACCATTGTTTCCAGGACCACCACCTCCACCTCCTGATGCTAATGTTGAACCTCCTCCTGAACCACTATTATATGCTCCACCTCCTCCACCACCACCAGAACCTCCATATGATGATAAATTACCACTTCCACCAGTATTTGCAACACCAGAACCAATATATTGATATCCTGTATCTATAGTACCATCATTTGTAACAGTTTTTGCACAAAATATATTGAATCCATTTGTAGTTATAGTAACTCCACTATCTATAGTTAAACTACCACAAACAATATTTGATGTTAATGTTTCACTTGCAGATATAGTCATAGATGAATTTTGGACAGTATAATATAAAGTAGTTGAATAAGCTGATTGTAATAAAAATAAAAACAATAATGATGAAATGAATAAAAATTTCTTATACACCAAAAACACCTGACATTGTTGCAAGCCATAATACTATCAATATTATTAAGATAGCTAATTCCATAATAATAAATAATTTATAAATACTATATCTTCTTACTTTTATTGCAGATATTATTAATCCAATAATATCTATAATTAAAACTATCCACCAAATCTTTATATTTAATACGAAATTACTGTTTACACTTATTGAAGTTAATGAAATAGGTAAAGACAGTCCATAGAAACATACTATTGGATTGATTTGCGAGCACATTACAGTTTGCACATTTGATAGTGTTAAGGTTTGATTTGTTTGATTTGAAGTAGTATTTTGTGTAGTTGTATTATTTAATACATGAACATTATTGATAATTCCTCCACCTTTTCCTATAGCTGATGTATGTGTTGCAGTTTGTGTCTGATTTAGATAAATTATTTCGTGAGTAGCAGAGAAATTATCATTTCCACTCGTATTGTATAGCAACTCATAAATACCTTTATTAAGGAAAAATAGTGCATTATTTTGATTAGTAGTTGATAACTCTATTGCTTTAGTATAATTTGTTCCATTAATAATTGTTCCATTGATATATGCTCTCTTAGATGTATTTCCATTTATCAATAAGAACATATACAAGTTACCAGTTAATACATTGTATTGTGAGGAAGTCAAAAATATTGTAAAGTTTTGTGCAGTTGAAACATTTCTTGTTTGATTATTAGATAGAGTGAATGCCTGAACATTAGGACTAACAAATCTCATAGTTAATGATGGTTGTCCCATTAATACATTAAGCACGTTTGATGTAATTGTTGTTTCTGGACTATGTATACCAGTATCCATAATATTTGCAGACAATGCATAAGTTCCTACTCCAAATATATTAGAATATTCAAATAATGTATTACTTTCTTTTGTCATATTGTAATTTTTATTATTTATTGTAAATAATACATTAAATTTACCGCTTCCACCAGTTATTATTGCATTTATTGTAGCACTATTTGGATATATTAATGAATTTGATGGATTAACAGATAAAACAGCAGACGGTGCTGGAAATACAGTCACATTAACAGCAATTGAATTCACAGAAGTTGGATGTGCATCTGTTCCTTGTAATATAAAGTAATATGTTCCAGTATTTGTTAATGTATTTGTTATAAAGTTTGCTGTATCTGTTTGAGCAGACGAACCTAATAAAGTATTTGCTTCTAATGCATTAGCAGAAGTCAAGGTGGGTATTCCACCAAGTGATGCAAACCATTGATAAGTATAAGGAGTTGTTCCTCCTGTCAATCCATTATTTGTAATTATTGATGTTTGTCTTTGGTCTATTATTGAATTTGAGACAATAGAATTTGATATTGTTGGTGAAGTATACACTTGTTGCACAGAACTGAAACTTACACTAGGCATTACGCCGTTGGGCGGGTAGGCACGGGTGCGAAGCCAGTAGAAAGTAATATCATTTATAGGTGTCTTTTCAGTTCCTATACCGATATATCCGCCATAAAAAGTTGTTGTGTATGTGCTGTAGGTGTATGCGGCTGTGCCTTGAGGATAAGCAGCTATCTCGTCTGAACTTCCAGACACCATTGAAGAAATCTGAAAGTTTTGATTGGCGTTTAATGTTGTTCCAAAACTACCATAGTTGGTAGTAGTTCCTGCATTATCACCGTATACCACCCACGCGTTGAGACCGTATCCACCCT
>JAJZJI010000103.1 GCA_021828345.1 Microcaldota archaeon | reverse complement strand
ATTTTAGGAAATTATTTATATAAAGATATTATATATTATTCATGGGCTTTTATTCCGTGAAATTAAAGAAGAGAAAGATAGATGAGAAAGACAGTGATTTTAAGGTAAGCCAGAAAAATGGAATATTTCCATCTGGAAGGAAACCATTAATAGGTGATAAAAATGGAAATAAAGAATAATGGGTCATTGAGAGCTTATATGAAATCTAAATATGGTGATAAGGCTTTTAAATCTAACGGTGAGATTAAAATGGAATATCTCCGCAGGGCTAAAATATATGCCTCACCATCTGTAAAAAAGAAAATAAATTTTGCAATTGTTTCAAGAGGCTGGAAACATGGAAAATAGGAATAAAAAGATTGTCGCTGTCTTATTCGCTGTAATAATGGTTTTATCTATTGGTGCTGTATTATATGGTTCACAGAATAATTCTTCTGGAAATAATAACCGTAATATAAATATTGCCCCAGATGGTGCTGGTGGTGGCAGTGGAGCTGGAAGTGGTGATGTGTATGTCAATGAAAGCACTGATGCGTGTATTGTTCAATCTCTTTCACACAGCATATATGACAATGGGGAAGTAATGCACTGGAGTGGCAGTGTTGAATCTTTAGTATCAGGCACATCAGTATATGGACAATTAAATCTTCAAAATTCACAGGGAGATAATATTATTTCTACAAGTAGTACTTTTACTTCTGGGGGGGTGAATCCAGTGCCGTATGGTGGCTCATGGAATCCTTCATATACTGTTACCACCGGTACTTCAAGCGGGGTTAGTTATACATGGTATGTTGAATTATTTTCAACCAATAATTGCGTCAGTGGGGTTACACAAGTTACATTTTATAATGACCCTTCAGTCCACATAACCGGTGTGCCATGCCCTGATATTGCCAGTGGTCAGTCTGCAACATTTACTGCAACTGCGTCAGGTGGTGCAGGTGGATATACATATCAATGGTATGTGAATGGAAGCCCAGTATCAGGAGCTACAGGCTCTACATATACCCCTACATTCACTGCATCATCTCATACTTATGAAAATATAAATGTATCTGTTACAGATGCGACAGGTTATACTGTTAATTCAAATACCATTAATGAAAATGTATACCCACCGGTGTCAGCTTCATTATCGGCTAACAATAATCCAGTTGCAGTAAACAATACAGTGGTATTTACTGCAACGGCGTCAGGTGGCTCAGGTAATTATCCATTTTATAATTTTTATTTTAATGGTGTGTCAGTTCAGAATACATCTAAAAACACATATTCATATTTATTTACGTCTGCTAAAAATTACAGTATATATGTAATAGTAAATGATAATTTATCACAATCAGCAAAAAGCAATACAGTTAATGAAATTGTATACCCAGTTACTGCTATATCTCCCTCACAAAATCCTGTAGTCAGCGGATGTAATATTAAATTTACATCGACTACAGGTGGTGGTGGTTCTCCATATACATATCAGTGGTATGTTAACAACAATGCAGTGTCAGGGGCTACAGGCTCGACTTATTCTACTTCATTTACTGTATCATCGAATACTACAGAGCAGATATATGCTAAAGTTACAGATGCGACCGGCTATACTGTTAATTCTAATACTGTAACAGAGCTTATTTATGCTCCTTTATCAGTTTCCTTATCGGCTAACAATAATCCAGTTGCTGTAAACAGTACAGTGGTATTCACTGCAACTGCATCAGGTGGGACAGGTTCTTATACTAACTATAATTTTTATTTTAATGGTGTCTCAGTTCAGAATACCACTTCTAATAAATTATCACATTATTTTTCTAATTCAGGCAATGCCAGTATATATGTAATAGCATATGATAATTTATCTCAGTCGGCAAAAAGCAATACAGTTAATGAAATAATAAACCCTGATTTACATATAACGGCATCTGCTAATCCAGTTGTTATTGGAAGCACTGTAGAATTTTATTCACACACTAATCAATCATTAGTATCAAGTTATAACTGGACAATACTGGGCAGTACATATACATCACAGAATGCCATTAATAAATTTAACAGTGCAGGCACTTATACTGTATCACTTCATATAATTACAAAGGATAACGAGGTTATATCCGCTGATTATAATGTAACGATAAATATGAAAGTGTCAGTAAATATATCAGGGCTTCCTGTGGACACAAAGATGTATTTTGATTTTAACAGCATTCAGTATACAGTAACAAATACATCTTATAATTTCTTTGTAAATAATGGCACATATCAATTTTCTACAGAAAATGAAAATGGCTATACATATTCAGCTCCTAAATCTGTGGTGGTGTCAGGGTCAAACGTTACCGTAAGTGTGGTATATTCATTATCATATCTGTTTGCATCGTCAAATCATGACCCTTCAATAATAGGTCAGGCTGTCCAGTTCAGTTTTAATTTTTCGACATCTCCCAGTACTTCTACTGGAAACTGGACTATATATAATTCAACCGGAAGTTCGCTTGCTATATCTACTAATTCACCAACCATAACTTATACATTTTATGTAAGTGGGATATACCAGATTGAATTAGAGGCAACCTCATCTACAGGAAGCAGGACTTATACAAATTATACGCAGGACGTACGGGCGGTTGTAACTGTAAAGGAAACAGGTTATCCGTCTGGCAATACATGGGGATATACATTTAATGGCGTAAGCAATTTTGTCAATACATCTCAGGTTATACTGTATGAAATGAATGGGAAATATTCATTTTCTGCATATCTTCCAGATAATGAAAAATCAGTTTACAGCTTTACTGTGTCATCACCAACGGTAACTGTATCAGGTAGCAATGTAACAGTTTATGTGTATTTCACATTTAACAAATTTACATTAACAGTAATGTCGAATGAACAGAATGTGTTCAATATATACAATAACACATATAATTCTACGTCAACATTCACAACACATACATACAATAATATGTACGGGCAGTATTCATATTCAGGCATAGCTATCAGGAATGGAAAGACTGGATATTATTATAATATTGCCGGCAATATAAGTATACTTAATAATATTACTCTTTATATGAATTATACTGTATTCTCTGATAAAATAGTTATATCGCTTACAGGGGCTTCCGGCAATGCCAATATATTTGCAAATGAAAACTTTAATGCATTTTCCAACGTTACTGTAGTATCTGGGAATTCTATTACTATTGTTATAAACAATTATAATGATTTTCCTGTATCGCTTACACTGAATGCACCGTCTGGTGATACATTATCGACTGATAGCATAAATTTCGACCATGCAGGAAACTATTCTCAGGCAGTTACATTATCAACGCATAATCAGAACGCAGGGATAAATATGCTTCAGAATAACATGGTATATCTTATGGTCGCAATAATATTTTTGATGTTGCTTATCCTTCCGATAGTTGTTAAAAAAGGGGCTGGTAGATAATGTTATTTTCAGGCATGACTACAGATGACTATATCGTCTTTAACATTGCCCTGATAATTTTTATGTTCTACATCTACAGGCGTACTGTTATACTGCACAGGGCATTTAAATTTTTCATAAGCATATATGCGTTATTCTTTGCCTTATACATGATAAATGCTGTAAACTTCATAAACAATTCACTGATTATTTCATTTAATTATCAGGACTACAATATACTTCCACTTAAATTATCGGAGTTTGAGAATATATATGTATATGGGGCATTAGGAGTAATTGGAATTTTGATATATTTCTGGGCTGTATACAGAGGTGATTAAATGAGTTTGTTATTAAGCATTCTTCCTTATCTCTATGCCTCGCATACATGGTTTACATTTATTATATTCGGTGTTATCATGCTAATGCATTATTATCTGCCAGACCATGAAGAATATTCGTTCTGGATAGTTTTAGGAATGGTAATATTTGGGTCGGTAGTTGGGTTTTATCCATCTTTTGTGGCAATCATAGTAGGTGTAATCGTTTTCACAATGTTCCCTGTATCAATGCACAGAAAGAAGAAATAGAAATGTATATAAATATATAAGAGATTATAATAGTGATAAAATGAAGAAAATAAATAAATATATGGCAATTCTGGTTATTATTATATTTTTAAGTGCAATTCCTATGAGCATAGTTCATTCAAATGCACAGGCTAATCCTGATGTATCAAATCCATTATATAATGTAACTATCCATGAAAATGGACTGCCACAGGGTGTGCAGTGGAATAGCACATTTGCTGGTGTGCCTCATTCAACAACCAATTCCCAGTATTCTGTTTTCCTTCAAAATGGGACATATCCACTGTCATTAAATGCGACTTCTTATACATATCCAATTACAATTAATTCGCCACCATCAGGCACAGGCTATTACCAGCAGTTATTAACAATAAATAATCCATCTCAATACGGTATTAACACAGCAGGTTCAAATATCCAATTCACTGC
>JAJZJI010000102.1 GCA_021828345.1 Microcaldota archaeon | reverse complement strand
TGTATTTCAAACTAATCCTTATTATATAAATGCAACATTATCAGGAATTATTACACTAAAATTAACTACAGGGTCAAAAACACAAGAGTTTTTCCAAGCAAATGCAAGTATCCCACTGAATGGTACTGTATCTATACAAAGTGCTGAAGCAGGTCAGCCGCAAACAATAAACTTCGAAAATATACCTCAGGCAAAAATAATAGGGAATATTACTGCCATAAATGCATCTACAAATCCTCTTCTTAATGTTTATGGCACTATTGTGATAGAGGGACCGTTAAATCCAAATACGTCAGGTATTTCATGTACTAACATACCCATTCAGTTCCAAAATCTAAATTTTATACTTGCAGTTGCTAATGCAAGTAATTTGAATGTTAACTCTTGCGGAATGGGTGGATTAATTACTGTTAAAGATAATAAAATCCCTGATACTCCATTTTTAATGTATGCAAATACTTCTATTTTTAATTATCTGCAAAATGGAACACAAGCATTGCTTGATGGTAAGGAATATGCTTTGTTTAATCTATCTTCAATAAAAAACGCAATCAATAAAGGATATTATTTTGCATCGCCATATATGCCTAATTATCTTGAATTAAGCCAAGGATCGTATCAAAATACCTCAAATGCAGGTATTTTCACTTTTCAGGTGCTTGACAGTAAATCCGCAGGTTTTGCATCTTCAGATGCATCTTTTATTCAAGTGCCAAGTACTGCTTTGCTTCAAGTTGGAAATCCTAACTTTACTTTTTCAGCATGGGTAAATCCTTCTAATCTATCTGCATGCGGAGATCTTAGTACAGGACCTAACTGTCAGATATTCAATAAGGAAAATGAATATGAATGGGCTCTTTACTCAAATGGAACTCTTGCATGGGCTCTGAACAATTCAGCACCTGGATGGACATGGATTCCTACTAATATAGTAGTATATAAAAATACTTGGTCTTATATTACACTGACATATAATGGCAGCAAAGTCATTGCATATAAAAATGCATATAAATATTCATCAACTTTGGCTGATGGACCTGTAGGCAAGACAAATAATCCTTTAAGAATCGGCGCAAGAGGAGGAACAGCGCCTGCATCATCATTTTTTACAGGATCTATAAATAATGTACAAATATATAATACATCTTTAACTCCCCAACAGGTAATGTATGAATATCAGCAAGGAATTGATGGAGTGCCAATTTCAGGTAATGGTATAGTTGCATGGTACCCCTTGCAAGGCAATGTAAATGATTACTCTGGTTATGGAGACAACGGTACTGCAACAAATGTAATATTTTTGCAGCTTAATAATTATACATTTACAACAGGTGGATTTAATCTGCAACAGCTTAGCAACGGGAATAAACCAAATGTTATTTTAGGGTTTGGCTGCTATAGCATAAACAATTGCAATTCATCACAGTTTTATCTTCAGAACACTTATATTGAAAATAATTTTACTATCCCTAACGAATATTTACTTGGTGTATACGCAGGTGCTAAAGAGAATGTGTCAGACAGTGCATTGGCTTTTAACTTATTCGAGTTTCGCAATCCTTTACATACTCTTTCAGAGTTTCTAAATAATGAAGGAACGTATCCACGACCTTTGCAAACAGGATCATTTAGTAGCAAAAGCAATGGCGCATTTGATTTTGGGACTGCACAATTTGTTGCAGATCCTTACAAGAATCCTGTAAATCTTACAAATACGACAGGACTAAAGCCTATTCCATTCCCATATTCTGTGAATATATTGAATAACAATTCTGTTATATTTCAGAATCCAATTCCTGCAGGTACAACAATATATGTTTATCTTGCACAGGGATATATTTATTTATCCGGCACATACGAATTTAAATCAACTGTAGATGATGACCAGGGGCTTACATTTAGGAATGTGAAGACAGGTCAGTATTTCTGCATTTTTGGCAATAGCTCTCAGGAACAGGCAAATAGCAAATGCCTTGCCCCATCATTTGTTACTGCATCTACATCATTGGCTTCAATCAATGCATCGCAAACATTCCCTCCTGGACTTTATACAATAGACCTTGCATGGCTGAATAATGATGGCCCTGGCGCATCATCATTCAGGATGTGGCCATCTGCATATTACACTCCGAACCTCCAAATGACAGGTGTAAATGTAACCCAGACCATGAATCTTAATTTCACATCACTGCCAAATACTCCTTATTTCAATGGAACAGACTTTTTGCAAACGCAGAATAGCCTTGAAGGGCTGAACAATGCAACAAGACCCTTTACATTCTCTGTTTGGGTAAATCCGTCTTCGCCGAACGGCGTGATTCTTGATGAAGTAAATAGCAGTATAAATCCAGGATGGCATGACAGCATGCTTGATATGGTGAGCGGAGACCTGTATATGGGCCTATGGACTTCAAGCGGGCTGAAATGCGAAAATATGGGTGCTATTCCATTAAATAAATGGACTCAGATTACAATATCTTATACAGGCTCGTCTGGAAAGCATGATTTGTATGGTTATATAAATGGTACGTATATATTAGACAAAGCATTAAAGAGAGTAACTCCTACATCTAAGCTCTATTATGCACTTGGCAGGCCTGACACCACAAACTGCGGCGCAGGGAATGGATTCATTGGAAAAATGACAGGTTTTTTTGAACTTAATACAACCTTAAATAATAGTCAGGCAATGCAGCTTTATCTTGATAATGCATATAATGGACTTAATATTACTAATCTGATCCCGAACTATTGGCGCCTTAATTCATTTTCATACAATACAACAGGAACCCAAATATCAAATTCATCTACAAGCATGTTTAATCCTATGTTTTGGATAAATGGTAGTAGAATATGCACTAAAACCACATGCAATATAAGATATGTGAGATTCAGCACTTAATTTATTACGTTTTTCCATTGGCTATTGAAAATACTATTAGTGAAACAATATTTGCAGCTATTGCTAATAAAAATGTATATGTAAATCCAAAATCCTTTGATATTACTCCTGATATAAATGATCCTGCCAAAGAGGATAAGCCTAAAATTGCAAGCCAAATACCTATATAATTTGCAGTATTTTTTCCTATAATTTGTCTATACAGCATTACTGATGAGCTCATAAGCCATGCTGCATATGCAAATCCTGCAATCGCATATGCAATAATGTTAAATATAAGTGCTGTTTTAATTATAAATATAGGAATAAGGATTATTAGATAAGATATATTTCGCAGAATTACTGAATTCTTATAAAATTTGCCGAGGCTTATTCTTGAAATAAAAAGTATTATAATTAAATAAATAGAAACTTGACCAATCTCATTAAGGACATATATCATAAAAATATTTGAGTTAGATATGCTGTATTTTGCAAGATATGCTATGTAGGAGGCATTGACAAGGTTTAACCCAAGGTTAAACATAGCAATGGATAGAAGTATTATATAAATATTTCTTTTATGCTTTGTTTTAAGACTATTACTAAGTTTTTTAGTAAAATTAGTGCTAATAAGCGTATTTGGTATTTGTGTTAGTGTATTCAGTAATAGGAATAATTTAGTTGTCAGATTAATTTTAGGTGTTAATTTTTTGTTATATGTTATTTTGTCTTTTTCGATTAAAAAATAGCTTAGTATGAGGGCAAATAAATTTAATATTATTAAAAAGTATATATAATATTGGATGTCAGAATTTTTTAACAAAATTCCTGGTGCAGAGCCTATAATTGCCCCAATGCCCATTGTTATGCCATATCTGCTAAAGAATTTTGGTAGATTTATATTTTTTCTTTGTTTTATTACAAGTATATTTATCGAGGGTGAGGATGCAGTCGCGATGAACGCGAAGAGCGCATAAGTGATTTCAATAATTTCTATTCTATTCAGGAGCATGGATGAAGGGAATTTTGTTAAAAAATAGAGAATAATAAATAAAGGAAATGAGAATAATAATGATAATAATATAAATGTTTTTAGCTTTTTTACTTTATTGGTTAAATACCCCCAGAAAATGGATGAGGGGATTAAAATCATATTAAAAATAGTTATTGCAAGTCCTATATCGAAAACATTTCCATTGAAATGGAGAATATACAACGGAATTAAAATGCTAAGCCCATTTGAAACTGCTGAAATAGGGACTATAGAATAAATCCAAGAAATTTTATCCATAAAATCGCTAATAAAAATATTCTATAATAGCAATATCTATTATTTATTAAATTAATTATAATAGTAGATTATATACTGCAATAAAGATAAATATATTTTAAATAATACTTTTCTGGTTTTATGCAATCAGTACAAAATATAGATAGCTCTTTTAAATATTTGCTAGTTTCACGTGCAATGAGAAGCCTTGCTTTAATTTTTGTCACACTTTCTTTGCCTTTATACCTTAAAATACTTGGTTATAAAATAGAGATAATAGGCATTTTTTATTTTGCAATTATTTTAATAAATGCATTTGTAG
>JAJZJI010000101.1 GCA_021828345.1 Microcaldota archaeon | reverse complement strand
CCCGGGGGGATTTGAACCCCCGACTTACAGGTTAAAAGCCTGCCACTCTAGCCAGCCTGAGTTACGAGCCCTCTCATTAATAACTATATATTTAACCAACATGCTTATTATTATTTTCTATAATATTGGGCTTATTTTCATATATTAATTAATAAACTAATTAAAGTTATCATTAGAAACATAATCTATGAAAGTAAACATATCTAATTCAATAGATATTGAATTACAGCAAATTATGACAGGGCGTTCATGCATAATAGGTCAAAGTGGATCGGGCAAATCATTTTTAATGGGAGTCATTGCAGAGGAATTGTGCAAGGCAAAAATGCCATTTGTAATCATTGATACTGAAGGGGAATATTTTAATATAAAGAGCATTTTTAATGCAATATGGGTATCAGAGAATGAAAGCGCCGATTTAAAATTAGACTCTGATTATGGTAGGATTATAAAAAATTCCATAGAATCACATACGCCCATAATATTGGATGTATCAGAATCTTATGATAGAGTGGGAATCGTTTATTCATTTCTTGAAAAGTTGTATAAAATAGAGGATGAGATTAAAGAGCCTTTTCTTGTTATGATAGAGGAAGCTGATAAATTTATACCACAGGTAGTTAAAAAAGAGCTAAATCCAATAGAGGAAATAAGCGTGCGTGGTAGAAAGAGAGGCATTGGCCTTATAATTGCAACTCAAAGACCAGCAAATATAAGTAAAAATGTACTTTCCCAATGTGGTTATGGATTTATAGGCAAATTAACGCTCGAAAATGACCTTTCCGCAATAAGCATACTATTTGATGATAAAAATATTATGAAAGATATACCAAAGCTAGGATCTGGAGAATTTATGATGTTTGGAAGCGGGAGCAATATAATATTCAAAGTTAAACGTAGACTTTTAAATGCTATGGGCACTACGCCACTAGTTAAGGAACTAAATAATGAAGTTGATATGAAAAGCATAATAGATAATATACGCAGCGGGAGTAAAAACGGGCCTAATAATAAACTAACAAAAAATGATAATGTTTTCAATGTAATAACATCTGAATTTACAGAGGAAGATGCAATGGAGTATGCACGATCACACTCCAGCATATTTGGCATTAATTTACGCAGAACGGATATTGAAAGCCCAATTTCAGTATATATGCCATTGTTAGAACTAAGAATACTTACACCTAAAGGCAGGAAATCTGATTTTGAGATACATTATATAATGGTAAACAACTCTATGAAATTTCTTAATAGCAAAAAGATGGCGCTTGAAGGAATACCTAATACAGATATAGAGTTAAAGAAGAATGAAACGCACATATTAGAGGTTATTGCAAAATCTAAGAGCATAGATATTGAAAATATATGCAGAGTTACCGGAATAAGCAGATTAATCGTTGCAAAATTATTGGCAAGACTTGTGTCAAACAATTTAGTTGTAGAAATTGATGGACAATTTAATGTACCCACAAATAAAATAGAAACAGATAAAATACAATTAAGCACAGCAGCCGCCACATTTAAAAAAAGCCAAATATTAGGAAGTATAGATACATCCAAAATATTAAAAAGGATGCAATTACTATTCCCTGATTCAAAAGTAAATTCTATGGGGATAAAATATCTAAAATTTTACTTAGTTAAAATAAGATATGGCAGTACGATAAGAATTATGCTTTTGGATAGCTGCAAAATGAAGGATTTTAGCAAGATGGTTGATGTATCAGAATTAATATAGTTGGTTGGGGATATGCAGAAAAACAATATTAAAAAAACATGCGCTTTTTGTAGAATTGTAAATAATGATGATAATGCACATATAGTTTATGAGGATAATATTAGCATTGCATTTCTTGATATACGTCCAATATTTTACGGACATACGCTTATTATACCAAAAAAACATATCGAAACAATATACGATTTAAGTGATGATATTTCAAAAAAGTTTATATCAAATATTAAATATATAGGAAAGGCAGTAGAGAGTGCTACAAAATCTGATGGTACGCTTATTATAGTCAATAATGTTGTGAGTCAGAGCGTGCCTCATCTTCACATACATATAATTCCAAGAAAATTCGGAGATGGGCTTAGGGGATTTATGTGGCCAAGAAAATTGTATGAAAGTGAGGAGCATATTTCAATTGTACTAGAAAATATAAAAAAAGAATTGGAAAAGGGCAACCTTTATTCATGAGTATATTCTTCGCCTGGACTTAGTATTACCACATTTGTTATGCCCTTACACATTTCCAAAAATTTTGATGGATCCTGCTTTATTTGTTCAAATGTATTATAATGCATTGGTATTGTAACCTTTGGAGCTATCATTTTTACCGCTTCCACCGCCTCATTCGGGCCCATTGTAAAAAACCCACCTATAGGCAAAAGCGCTATATCTGGTTTATACAATTTATTCACAAGCTCCATGTCCTTAAATAATGCAGTATCACCCGCATGATATATCGTAACATTATCAGCACGCAAAACTATTCCAGATTCATTACCACTATGTATTGCATTTGTAAGCGCTACCTCAATATTGCCAAGATTGCGCATACTTCCCTTATTCATACCAATAATATTCTGCACCCCAGACTGCTGCGCAATTGCTGCGGTATCATACATTGCTACAAACTTACTACCATTCTGCTTTGCTATATTAAAGGAATCGCCTACATGATCCTGATGGTTATGTGTAACCATCACATAATCTATATTTGTAAGATCCTCTGGTTTCATAGATGCGGTAGGATTCCCATTAAGAAATGGATCTATAACAACTTTGACATTCTTGAATTCTATAAGCCATGCTGCATGGCCAAGCCATTTTAATTTCACCATGTTTATCCATTTTATTTAAAATTAAATTTATTTATAATCTCTTAAAAAATATTGCGCATATAGTAAAAATTAATTTCTTTTAGTATAGCATTTTAAATCTTAGCAGCGTTCTGTTATTGATAATATGTCAAAGAAGCAACTTAACGACGACTTTGACTGGGAACTTCACCCAGAACTTGAATCTTTCGTAAATAGAATAATAAATACATTTCTTTTAAAGAATAAATTTGCTGCAACGTTTTCCAAAAAATTATATGATAATACATCAACCAAATTTATTGATTGGATAGATCATATTGTGATACCAAAAAAGTACATAAAAGATGATGCCTTAATTAAGATGGGACTTTCTGTAAAAAATATTAATGATATCCCAGATAATACAGTAGTATTTGAGCATAAAAGATCATATCTCTTCCCTATTCTTTTGACAACAGATAATCGTTTTGAGATAGCACTTAAACCTGAAAGCATCGATGATTTTGCACAATACATTGCTGATGGAATAAAAATATACGGACAGCCACTATCTGAATATAGATATGCAATAGTAAATGATGGGCCATTTCGATTATCCTCAGTTGAGCGTAGAGGATATGACGGTTTTGTAATTAAAAAATCTAAAGATATAGAAGAGTATCAGAATGCGTTATCTATACTCTATTCAAGAAAAAGGCATTTTGAGAATGATAGAGATGGAATTTTATATACAATAAAGCTTATAGAACGTTTAAAACACAATCTTAATACGGCTCGAATATCAGATGCATTCTTTAGATCTGAGCGTGCGTATTGGCAGAAGAGGAATAGAGCAGGCCAAATGCAAAAAGCACGGCAGGATTCTATGGGACTTGGTTGGGGTAACCACGATCATCATACTTATAGATCATCACGTAATAATTTCAAATATATGATAAAATTATTCGAATCTATGGGTTATGAATGCAGGGAACGTTATTATGCGGGAGATAAGGCAGGATGGGGAGCACAGATACTTGAACATAAAATATGCAATATTGTAGTGTTTACAGATGTTGATATGAATCCTGAAGAAACAGACATTGATTTTGCGCATGTTGGATTTAATTTAAATAGTAAAAAATTAGGCACAGTTGGGTTATGGGTGGGCCTGCATGGAGAGAGTGTGCTTCAAGCAGGAATGCACCATTTGGAAGCACGATTTGATTTTGAAAAATTAAAAAGCGATATAGCAACATATGGCGTTGAGATCATGCCGCCATTCTCATATTTTGATTTCTTAAAACAAGCATTCACTGTAGGCGACCATTGGTTAGTAGATAAAAAAAGGCTTGATACACTCTTAACCAATAAATATATAACCAAAGAACAATTTAATCAGTTCCTAAATAATGGAGCAATAGGCAGCCATATGGAGAATCTTGAAAGAAGACAAGGATTTAAGGGTTTTAATAAAAGTTCAATAACAAAAATAATTGTGGCTACAGATCCACGAAAAAACAACCACATAGGGGCATAGTGTTATTATGAAGTATAAAATACTTATAACAGAACCAGAATATTTTGACGATAATGCCATAGCAAAACTCAAAAAAATAGGGTATATAGATAAAATAAGACTAACTAGATCTGAGCTTAAATCATGCATACATAAAAGATCGG
>JAJZJI010000011.1 GCA_021828345.1 Microcaldota archaeon | reverse complement strand
TAATGATAAATTAAATTCTTTTAATATTGAAATAACTAATATTGAGTCTGGTGTGGGTAAATTTATAAAATATTTAAATAATCGGCAATGATACTATGAAAACATTTTATATAATGGACTCATTTATTCTTCCTCATGCTGCAAACCATCTTTTTTTTGTTAAAAAATTTGCAAATGGATTCAAATATAATGGCTATAACGTAAAAATAATAAGCAACATAAATGATATAGAAGAGCCTGGATTTGTGATGATATCAAATCATAATTTGTATCAAAGCTTTGGTGGTAAAAATAAAAAAGGCAATATTTTAAGATTGATTCCCGATCTAATAATGAGAATAGATGTTCTGAATTTTTTTGATTATCTATCAAAATCCATACAAAAACATTACATAAAGAAATTAGGCAAAAGAGCGATTAAAAATAATGTAATAATTCTTGCATGGGCATGGGATAAGGAGAAAGACCTTTTTGATAAAAATAAAATTCCTGTAATATTTACGGGTGAACATAATTTTGGCATGCCCTATGCTGCAAAATCGTGGTATAATTTTTGTAAAAATAACAAAAATGTTTTTCCAATAGCGTTTGCGGCTGATATCGATCCAAAGAAAATAGAGCGATACTCAAAAAAAGATATTATACTTTCATATGTTGGTAACAAATCATATAAATCAAACATTTACTCTGAATTTATAGGAAAAGATAAATATAAAATTGTACCAACGCCTCCATATATATCTGAAGATGAACGAATCGATATATACAAGAGGTCAAAATTTTCATTAGGATTTCATTCAGAGATAAATATAAAAAATAAGGTTGTTACAGAAAGAGTTTTTGAAGCGCTTGCATATGGATGCATCTGTTTAACTGATAACCCTAGCGCTGTTAAAGCAACTGATGGCAATGCAATTCTTATAAAAAATGCAAATGACATTAATAATATAATAAAAAATTTAACTAACGATAAAAATTTATATACAAAATACATCAATAATGGGTATGAATTTGCTAAGACGAAGGGTAATTACTATTCTGTTACAAAAAGATTAATAAATTTGGCAGAATCGCTGTATGGTTAGTTGATAATATATGAAAATATTATATATCGGTATGAAATATGATTATGGAAATCCTAAAAATGGATTTAGTTTCGAACATTATAATTTTTATGACTCATTAATCAAAATGAATGGAGGTAGAAATGAAGTAACGTATTTTCCATTCGATGAACTATTAATTAAATATGGAATAAATAAAATGAATCAAATACTTTTAAATGAAGTAAAAAGAATAAACCCTGATTTGTGTTTTTTCTTTATTTTTCGTAACGAAATAAAATTCAATACAATAAAAAAAATAACTGATAGTGGAGTAAAAACTTTTAATTGGTTTTCTGATGATCATTGGCGTTTTAATGTTTTTTCTAAATATTGGGCAAACGCATTTAGTTCTTTTTCAACTACTGATAAAAACTCTTTAGAAAAATACAAAAAACTTGGTTTTAAAAATGTTATAAAAACGCAATGGGGAGTCAATCAATTTTTATATAAACCAAAATCATCATTTAAAAAATATGATATAACTTTTATTGGGCAGAAATACAATGATAGAGCTAAATTTATAAATGTCCTTAAAAATGCTGGTTTTAATGTTTCCTGCTGGGGTTCTGGGTGGAGCAGTGGTAGAGTTTCTCAAGATGAAATGATAAAAATATTTTCTAACAGTAAAATAAATTTGAATTTTTCTAAATCAAATACCTCATTGAAACTTAAAACGCTACTTGGTTTTTTTGCATCTTCAAATATAGGAGGCGAATTATATATTCATAACCCAAAAATTATCTTTAATAATATAAAAAATACTATAGATCCATTTAAAATGCAAATAAAAGGCAGAATTTTTGAGGTACTTGGTTCTGGAGGATTTTTAATATCCGAATATGTTGAAAATTTAAGTGACTATTACAAAATTGATAAGGAAATTATATTATTTAAAAATTTATTAGATTTTAAAAAAAAGGTCGAATACTATCTAGAGAACGAAATGGAACGTGAAATAGTAAGAAAAGCAGGTTATATACGTAGTATAAACGAACACACTTATGAAAAAAGATTTAATGAAATATTTAAAAATATTTAATTATACTTTTTCTGCAAGAACATTTGCAATTAAACCACGTATACCTTTATAAGTGTATATGGGTTTATTAAATTCTATTTGAGTAAATTTGCTATAACCTAAATCTGTTAAGAATTCAAAAATTAAGTTATAATCTAACTTATTTCTATATACTGATTCTTTATTATATTCAAATACTATTTTTGGATTAAATTTTAATAATTTAATACTACCTTTAAGTACCTCTAATTCATAGCCTTCAGCATCAATTTTTATTAATTTAATTTTCTTAATATCTGAATTTTTAATAACGGTATCTAATTTTCTTATATTAACGTTAATTTGTTTATAACTATCTTTTATTGGTCCTATAGAATTTTGTCCGTCACTATATTTTGATATATTAATTTTTATTTTACCATTATAATTCCCTAAAGCAATGTTGTATGTAAATATATTGATAAATTTATTTATTTTTTTATTTTTTAGGAGTCTCATATATGTATCTTTAACAGGTTCAAATGCGAATACCTTACCACGTTTAGATACTATATAAGATGCTAATAACGAATAATACCCTGAATTTGCTCCAACGTCAATAAATATGTCATTTTTTTTAAGTAAACTTTTTATAGTATCTGTAACTTTTTTTTCATAGGATACCTCTTCAATCCATCCTTTAAAATAATCATAATCCTGTGGGCTATTATTGTTTAGAAGCATTTTAAATCCATTAAAATTTACTAATAACTCTTTTTTTGCCCATACACTACTATGTTTATTATTTTTAGAAATATTATGTATAATACTAACAATTGAATTTATATTCGGTGATAAAAATATTTTAATTTTTAAGATTGTATTATAAAAAATATATTTGGTTTTTAGCATTTTATCACGTTGCAATTAAATTTATATAAGTGTTATTTTTGTAAATAAAATAAGGATTCGCGAGTTTATTGCATAAAACTGTTGCATTTTTATTAATTGCAGCACACAAACTTGCAGAACCGCTATATAAACATATTACTTTTTTTGCTGAATACAACATATCTATTGTTTCATAAATTGTTTTTACATTTTTTATATATACTCTAGATATTCTATTTTTTAAAATATAATCAACAATACTCCTATCACAATTTGGAATATTTGGAATTAGAAAAATGAGCTTTTTATTATGATAATTATTATTTAAATATTTTTTAACCGCGACGCTAAATTTTTTATCAGTATACCCATTAAAAGCCCCCGATGGTCCAAATGTCAAATCACATACTACATCGTTGCAAATTCTTTTTTTAGGTTTGTAATATATTTTTATGTTTTTAGTTTTTAAGCCTAGCATTTCAAATAAAGCTTCATTATAGTTAGTATACTTTTTTATTATTGGACATGTAATAAAAACTCCATGTTCTTTAATTATTTTTACATGTGGATTTTTCTTCCATATTAAATTAGTTATCTCATTATTTCTAATATTTGAATATTCAGATATATTGACTTTAACTCCAAACTTTCTTTGTATAGCTTCCGGAAATGCGGAATAAATTAAATGATCCCCTAACCCACCATAAGGTAGTTCTAAAATTAGATCTTTTTTCACTATTTTTAGTAGTTTTATATAATTTATCCAATAAAATTTGTTCAAATACCATGCAAAATTAGGAAAATATAAAAATAGACCCGTTTTTGTTTTTTTAAATATAATTTTTATTAAATTCATGTTTTCACTTTAAAGTTCAAATTAAATTTATAAGTTTTTTTATTATAACACGTTTGTTATATTTTTTATTTATAATATCCTTAATTTTGTTTTTATTTTTTAGATATCTAACTGCATCTGTCTTCCATAATAATTGGAATCTATTTATGTAACTATAAAACAATTCTATTTTGAACGGATCTATCAACTTACCTTGTACTCTATCTTTTATTATCTCTTTTGGTCCATTTACATTAAATGCGATTACTGGCAATCCAAAATTCTGTGCCTCTAGTAAAACTAATGGGAAAATTTCATTTCTCGAAGTAAAAATCAATAAATTTGCATTTTTATACTCTTTTAATATCTGTTTTTTATTGAGGAACCCGCAGAGTTTTACATTATTTTTGTATTTAATTTCCAACGGCCTTAATAATTTTTCACCGTCCTCTCCTGATCCTGCAATTCTAAAATATATATTCTTATTAATTTCAAGTGTTTTTTCTATTATATTTACAAGAAAATCCAGACCTTTTTCATATGTAGATAATCTGCCTACAAATAACACAACAAATTTTTTGTTATTAAAGTATATTCGTTTTTCTTCTTTGTCTGGTATAAAATTTGGTATATGGTAAATATGTGCTTTACTAAAATGCTTTTTTATTATACTAACGTGTGTTTCTGATACTGCATGAAAATATTTTACTAATTTTAAAAATATTATGCTATACCATCTGATTAATTTTCTTAAAATTGGAGTTTTATCATCAGAAGAAAATAACGTTGTAAAATAGGTATTATGTATACCATAAATCATTTTTTTCCTAAATATAGTAGATAAAAATATTACTGTAGTTAAAATAAGTGGATTTGAACTTAAACAATAAATTACATCAGAATTCTTTATTGTTTTCAAAATCAAATAAAAACTACCAATTTTCGGTATCAATAAAGTAAATGGATAACCTTCGATATTAGATTTTATGCCATAATTTGAGAAAACTAGTCTATTTATTTTTCTTTTAACCAAAATTTTGTTTATATAGTTGTCCGATACTCTATGGTCTTTTTTATTTGTTCTTGGATCTAATATCGTGATATTATAAAGTTTATAAATTTCTTTACAAACTTCTAGTACCCATACCTCTCCTCCACCATAATTACTAAGAGGATTTGTTATAAATGTTAATTTTTTCATATTACTACTTTAAGTTGTTTAAAATAATATAAAGTTTGTTTTTTATATATTTACGAATTATTATATACAAATATTTTCTAAAATATTTATCATAAAGCAATTTTTTATATATGTATGATCGTGCAATGCACATTTCTAATTCTTTTTTTGATAATTGATTATCATGATACCTATATTTAACCAAAAATTCCGGAACACACGCAAAGTCAAAAAATTTTATTATTCTTATCCAATAATCATAGTCTTCAGAAACTTTAAATATCTTATTTTCATTAAAAATTCCTACTTTTTTAATTACATCGTATCTTATAATAACTGATGATGTAGTTATAAAATTTCCAGAAATAAGTGCTTTTATTTTATCGGTGCGTGTATAATCATTGATGTTAATTTGTTTTTCAGTATGTATATCTATTGAGCCAAAAATTTCTCTAAATGTATAAACAAGCCCAACATTTTTCTTAAAATATTTAATTTGTTTTTTTAATTTATCTACTGTCCAAATATCATCAGAATCTAAAAAAGCAATATATTCCCCAGATGCTTTTAAAATACCTTTATTTCTTGCGGCTGCAGGACCTATATTACTATCTTTTATATAAATTATTTTTTTATTTTTTATATAAGTGGCTAAAATATTTTCTGTATTTCTATTTAAACTCTGGTCTACGACTATAATTTCTATTTTTTTGTAAGTTTGTGATAAAACAGAATCTATCGCTTTTTTTATATATGCTTCTGAATTAAATGCTGGTATTATAATTGAAACCAAATCCTTTATCTTCATAGTAATCAATTCAATAATCAATATCTTTATAGATTTTACATTAGAACTCTTAGTATATATTTATAATTTTATCTTTATTCATCTTTAATTGAAACTTTTTGATCCATTATATTGGTTGTTATATGGCGTTTAAGATTGTTGGTTATAGACAGATGCTACAAATAATTGTAATGTTTATGATAGTGCAGTTCTTTGGCCTTCTCTTAACGGTTCTATCCCTTAGCGGTGCAACATACCAGCAAATATACACAAACGGCGCATTTAGTAATACAATTAATGTGATATTTTACGGTGCATATATAATTATAATGTCTGCACTTATCATACTATTTTTTAAGTATTTTAACGGAAAGATAGTATTTCGCATATTCGAGGCTGTTATAATATTTTTTGCCTCATTTGTTGTATTTAGTATAATATTTGGCTTATTCTCATTTTCCAATATTATGGTAACATCTTATCTAAATGTTGGTATAATTGCATCAATAATATTTGCTCTTTTGCTTGTATATCTAAAAAATAGATGGCAGCGCCTAAGAAACACTACCGCAATAATAGCGAGCGTTGGGGTTGGCGTTATACTTGGGTTATCATTTAATTTCTTTGATGCGATGCTCTTTATGTGTATAATCGCAGTATATGATTTCATTGCTGTTTTTATAACAAAGCACATGATATCGCTTGCAAATATTGTGCAAGATAACAATCTTGCATTTATGGTTGGGGTGAATGAGGTTGCGGGAATGCCTGAGCATAAAATTAGTAAGGAGCAGGTATTTGAATTAAAAAGTGCATATTCAAAGACAAAAAGTTCCGCAATAAAACAGTTAATTACAGATAAAATGGTGCCTGTATCTGCAAATGTTGCGCTTGGAACAGGTGATCTTTCTGTTCCATTGATGGTTGCAGTATCTGCAGCATACGCCTCATCGGTCATTGCAAATTTTATACTATCTTTTTTTGTTATATTTGGTGGCATATTTGGCCTTATACTAACAATGTTTATATTACGAAAGTATAAGCGGGCGCTTCCAGCAATACCTCCACTACTATTTGGGGTATTGGTATTTGTTGGGTTATATTATCTTATAATCTATTTGGTCTAATGTCGGATTTTTTAATACTATAATATTAAAATAGAGTAATGAATAAATCAAATAATATGAGCATATAAGAATATGTGGCTATATTATTTGCAGTAGTAATTATGTAATTGTATTATATGTGATATTTTTGTATAAACGTCATCCATGGGGGAGGGGATATGAACGTCAGAAAAAAAGAGTTATAAAATGAATCAAAATAATTTTGCGAGTGTAGTTGAAAATTTGTATGCACTATCAGATAAGAAACATCTGGATGGGATGGCACGTTTTGGCGTAAATACTAACTATGCAATAGGTGTTCCGGTACCAAAACTTCGGCAACTATCAAGAGTTATTGGAAAGGATAATAAATTAGCAGAAAAACTCTGGGAATCAAATATCCACGAAGCGCGCATACTATCTAGTCTTGTGGCAGATGCCAAAACTATAAATGAGTCTCAGATAGATAAATGGGTTATTCAGATAGATTCTTGGGATATATGTGATTCATTATGTGGCAATCTTATTGTGTATACCAAATACGCAAAAAGAAAGGCATTAACATAGGCATATGATGATCATGAGTACGTTAAAAGGGCTGGTTTTGCACTGATGGCATATCTTGCAGTGCATAATAAGGATATGGCTGATGATGAATTCTCTATATTTTTTGAGCACATAAAAATAGGATCTATTGATGAGCGTAATTTTGTTAAAAAAGCAGTAAATTGGGCATTAAGGCAGATAGGAAAGCGCAATAATGTACTATTATATCGCGCAATTGCTATTGCAGAAGAGATACTAAATAAGTCAGAGGGTTCAAAGAGCGCAAGATGGATTGCAAAAGATGCACTAAGAGAATTAAATAAAAGAAAGGAAATAATTTAGCATAAAACTAACTACACTGTTGTCTGATTTGTAATATAACCTGTTGCGTTAACTATTATTAATGCATCATCAAATGTGGAATATTCTCCATTTGGGATTACATCATCCGCGTAGCTTGCATCTAAATAATACAAACTGTATCCTTTCGGTAATATTACAATTTTTGATTCGCTATTTGATATCTCTGTAATATTCACTGCAACTGAGCCGTTTGTAAGATTAGTCTCTTTTATTTTTGCGCCAGAAGCAATATAATTTATTGAGCTATTATAAGGGTTTTGAGCAACAAGGTGCGCATAATTATAAAGCGAACTTGCAGAGAATTTCTTAAGTGTTGTATTTGCAGTGGAAATTGTTGTTTGATTTTTGCTCTGCGTACTTATAGTGGATGCGGTTTTATTACTAACTATAATGGATGTGGGTGTTGTGTTGTTTGCTACTATATTACTGCTCCCTGAGTATAAGAAATAGGCAATGCCTAAAATAATAATTACAACTATAACTATTCCAGCAATTATATTACTGTTTTTTTTGTTTTTATTAATATCAACTGCCATATATGCACCGTAACCTAGTAATATATGGCTTAAGGGTTTATAAATTTATTGAGCATGTTAGTTTTATGTAATCTAAAATATTATTTCGTTTTTTATAGAAATATTTATAAAGATATCTTTTAAGTATAAATTAAGATTAGTGGTTTGATGAATAAAAAAAAGAGACAAACACTAGCTGCGATACTGATAATAATTCCATTTTTAGTTTATTTCAGTGTGCCGCTTTATAATATATCTAACCCAGCGTTTGGTGGGTTACCTTTCTTTTACTGGTTTCAGATACTGATGTTGCCAATAACCGCAATACTGCTATTCAAAGCGGCAAAATTAATAGATGGTTGATACTATGTTAATTGATATATTAGGTATAATAATATTTCTTGTCCTCTTCGTAGCATTTGTATTTTTGGGCTTTTATGGTTCAAGATGGAGAAAGGGCAATCTTAATAATATAACGGAATGGGGTATTGCAGGAAGAAGGCTTGGTCCATATCTTAGCTGGTTTTTAATAGGTGCGGATGTATTTACTGCATACACCTTTGTTGCGGTGCCATCACTAGCATATGCTAGCGGATCCATTGCCTTTTATGCTGTGCCTTATGTTGCAATAGTTTTCGGCATTGCAATGCTTACAATGCCAAGATTATGGCAGGTATCAAGAAACAAAGGCTACATAACAGCATCAGACTTTATAAAGGGTAGATTTAACAGCAGATTTTTATCTATAGTAATAGCACTAACCGCTGTAGTTGCAATATTGCCATATATCGCACTTCAAATTGTAGGTATGCAATCTGTACTAACTGTAATGCTTTATGGAACTGCAAATGCGGCAACAGTATCAGAAATAGCGCTTATAATATCATTCATAATACTCGCGGCATTCACCTTCACTAGTGGGTTACGTGGAGTTACGTTAGGATCCATATTTAAGGATATACTGATATTTTTGACTGTAATCGTAATTGTTGTTGCTGTTCTTACCTCTTATGGTGGATTTACAAGCGCATTTGCTAATATTGCAAAGCTAAAAGGAAGTGCCGCATTGCCATATTCGACATTGCCGGCCGCTAGTGTACCCGCATTCTTTACATTGTTCCTTGGAAGCGCACTTGCATTGTATTTGTATCCACACATAATAAATGGTAGTCTTGCAGCAAATAACAAGAAAACATTAAGGAAGAGTCTTTCTGTGCTTCCAATATATTCAATAGGATTAGCACTGCTTGCGCTTTTTGGAATTATAATATATGCGGTGCCGGGAGCGCTCGCCATAGTTAAGAGCACAGGAAATGGATTATTGACTGTACCTGCATTGATAGTTACAGTTCTGCCAGGGTGGCTTGCAGGCATATGTCTGCTTGGCGTATTTGTAGGTGGAATGGTGCCAGCAGCGCTTATGGCAATTGCCGCTGCGAATCTTCTATCAAGAAATGTATTTAAAGAATTTAAGCCGAAAATGTCTGGAAAAGATGAGACAAGACTTGCGAAGTGGCTATCAGCTATAATAAAGTTTGTAGCGCTTGCATTCGTATTCGTTGCTCCACTAACATATGCAATACAGTTGCAATTGCTTGGCGGTATAATAATACTGCAACTACTTCCAGCTGTATTTTTAGGGCTGTATATGAAAAAGCTCGATTGGAAATCGCTTAGCTTAGGTTGGGCTGCAGGTCTAATCTCTGGAATTGGCCTTGTAATGTTTGCAAACAATTTTGGCGCATTAGTAACATCTGATGTAAAAACGGGCATAGGCCTTCTATATATTGGGCTAGTAGCTCTTGCTATAAACATAATAATATCAGTAATTGGTTCATATATAATAGAGGCAGTAGGCGCAAGAAGAAAGGGTGTAATAAAAGAGAGCGAACTTGTTAGGGATATCAATGTAAAGACTGAGGTATCCTGATCTTATTTTTTTATTTTTATTGCAAGAAGCATTTATCACGCGTGCTACATTTATACTTTTGTGTGACCTTACCACCACAAAAGTGGTTATTTTGTTACACAAGATTAAGGCTTTCAGAAATGATCAAAAGCAAATGCACAGATTAATCTAAACCTATATAAATATTAATTAATTTAATCAACTATGCAAAATGGTAAAATATTCTTGATAGTAATTGCAATTGCTCTTCTAATTGTAGCGCTCATATATGTTGCAGTTATTCATTCTAATAATACGCAAATTAATAGCACTGCTACTACTAATGCTCTAATAAATTCATCTGTTAGTGCTGGATCAACAATACGAACGGTTGCAAATCTTAGCCCAAATCTTAACTATCCAATAAAATTGGAATTATTAAATAAGATATTTGGAGGCAATTGGAATGCTTATAATTTATTAGATATGCAGCATAATCTATCTTATGGAATTAATTCAATAATCATAGAGAATGTCACAAATGCATCAGGATATAGAATGGCAATAGCCATATTGAACCTTTCAAATGTCTCATTTGCAAATAGCGCATATAATCTTTTATCAAGTAGCTCAGAGGCATCAGGAACTAATAATTTTAATGCAGGTGCGATGCCTAATGGAAGACCATATTTCATATCTCCTGTACATCTATCTAGCAGTCTGACAAATTATACAAGCTTTGGCACAGTGTATAAGAATAAGATAATATCAATATTACTGCCAATATCAAGTCCGTTGCAAATAGCAATTATGATGCCAAAAGTTGAGAGCTTATTTATAAATATATCAAATGTAAATGCTACAAGTGTACAAAATATAAATTATCTATCCGCAAATGTGCTCAACAGTACTATAGGATACAACTGGACTAACATCAATAGTTCAACAAATATAATGCCAATTTTAAATGATAACTATACTGGCAAAAGCTTAATATTTATAAGTAATACGCTTGGTTATGATATACTATCTGAGCGGGTGGTATTCCCAAATACGAATGTATCATCTAGCTATTACAATAATTTTACCAATCTTCTTGCAACGCAGAATAAGAATGTAATATATTATGCATATGTGTTAGGCAATCAATTGCCATATTCAGTATTTACTACTGCAAACTCATCATATGTGCTGTCTTATAGCGTAGATGCAAATTCAATATTTGCGTTAAACTTGGTAAATACAAAAAACAGCACAGCCATATCTCCATATGGTAGATATGAGTTAATTACATTATTGTTTAATTATATAGAGGGCAATTATACATTATCGCAGCTTAAAAATGATATAGCAGCGCAGAATATAACTACAAATATTACACCTTCAAATAATACTAAAGTTGCTAACAGTATAACTATCTCAAATACTATTGTGACAACAAATAGTATCGCAACTAATACGATAAAATAAATTTGTATGAAATTTAAAATTGATAGGGTTGATTGATGCCAGATTCAGCAAAATATAAAAATCGAAATAGAACTACTGCACATAAAAGAGTCTTAACCCAAAAAAATATGCTGCGTGGCGCAATATCATTTCTGTTTATTCTCTTTGGGGCATGGGAGATATATAATCCAGCGTATTGGACCCCATTTTTTCCTAATATAATCAATATCTCAAATGCCGCAATATCAATAATAATATCTATACATGGTATTATTTTATTAATAATAGGAATTGCAATAATTGTAGGATATAAATTAAAGGCGTTTGCCGCATTAGGCACAATCATGATGATAATAATATCATTATCGCTTCTCTATCTTTCTGGAATTTCAGATCTTTTTATACGTGATGTAGCAATAACGATTGCAACGGCCGCGCTCATGCTGGATTAATTCTAATTGTGTAATTTTAGCAAATGTATTTATTATTGTTTGATAAATCTTTACTGATTTATATGCCGAGTATAATAAAGGATTTAGTGGATTCATTTAAGGGAAGATATCGATCTGAAGAAGCGATGGATATAATTGACGCGGCAAGACTGATAGCTATATCGGAGAAGGGTCCAGAGTGTGCGATAAGGTATATATTTGAGCATGTAAAGAATAATCCCGGCTCAAAAGTTATATTACTAGAAGAAATGGCAAAAATTGCAAATGAATTTGATGTGGATTTAAAACAATTTGACAACTCCTCACAGAATAGAAAAATTAGATCCTCATTGGAAAAAATGATTAGAAAGTGACAGTTAAACGTAATTGTATTTGATTCTATCATAAGCCCAGAATTCCTTTATGGTATCACTATAATTTTCTCCTTCTGTGATATCAAAGATGTCTGTTATCATAGAATTATATGACTTCCATCGATATCTATTATCCATAAATATAATTGCTGCTCTATCATTCTCATTACGTATCGCTCTACCCGCGGCCTGAATAACGCGCATTATTGCAGGTACTCTGTAAGCATAATCATCCCCTCTACCATCAAATTTTTTGTTTAGATATGCAATACGCGCTTTTATTTCAAGCGTTGGCACAGCTAGAGGCAATCCAACAACGATAACACCCTTTAATGTATTATCCTTATAATCAATGCCCTCACTTAAGCTGCCCCCCATAACGCCTAATAATATTTTATTATCTGAAGGATTTAACTGGCTAATAAGTCTCTCAAGTTCAACATTTTGCATATTTTTTTCTTGCAATATAACATCATTTTTTATGTATTTATTCACATTTTTTAGAACGGAAAAACTAGGAAAGAATACTGCCACATTTCCAGGTATATGCTTTTTTATGTTCTCAATGTTATTTGCTATATTTTTAAATTGTAAATCAGATCTGCTCTTATACCCTGTTGTTATCTTATCATCTATTATTGCGATTCTATTGGACTTTGGAAATGGGCTATGATAATTTCTTGTATATGTACTATCCTTAATATCAAACATTTCCGCATACATACTAAGTGGTGTCATTGTGGCACTCATAAATACATTTGCATATGTCTCTTTAAGCACGCTTATTACGCGCTCTGGATATAAGCAGGTTAGCGATAATCTTGGGATCCCATTGGCATTTGATATAATTCTAACTATTGAGCCATCCTCATTTGGCCATTTTTTTAGGAAGCTCGAGACATGCAGTATTGCAGAACGCTTTGCCTTACTGCTCTCTATATACTCCAATGCGTATTTGTCAAGCTGCTCAGTTATGCTATCAATATTATTATTTATCTGATCTGTAAGGCAATCAATGTTAACAAACGCCTCTTTGCTCTTCTTTAGCGATTCGTTTGCTATTGAGTTTATCATAAAGGAAAGATAATCTAAATCCATACTCCTTCCAATGCTCTTTAACTCCTCATTTGCCCTTGCAATGCCATTTATTGTAAGCGCATCGCTCATATATGAAGCCCCTAACTCCGTTATATTGTGCGCTTCATCCCATATAACTATTGTGCTCTCAAGGTTGTGTGATATCTTCTTTAAGAATGCACTTTTTATGCTAGGATTTAGTATGTGCGCATAATCTGCGATTATCACATTTGCCGTTTTGGCAGCCTTTGTTGCAATTTCATATGCACATAGCCCCGCATTTGCGCTTGCATAAAATAGGCTATTATGTCCTTCACGTGCACTATCTAAAATGTGTTCTGGTATGCTCTCATTCTCCTTAACATTCTTATAAAACTGGCATTTTCCGCTCTTAACCGCTTTATTACATGCAGTATAGAAGAGCTCTTTTGGCAATGCATTGAAATGCTCATTAACGCAAAGATTTTGCTTCCCTACAAGGTCCACAAAATTGACATCAACCCCAAATTTTTTTCTAATTCCTTGAAGTGCATCAACCACTATTTTATGCTGCGATATCTTAGGCGTAAGAAATAAGATATCAAGGTTCTTCTCCATTGCAATGGTGAGCGCAGCTCCAAGTGAAGCATCGGTCTTTCCAATACCTGTTGGCGCATTTATTATTATGCTGCGCTTATCTTGCAGCGCCGCATAAATATCCTCCATCATCTGCTCCTGGTGTTTTCTAGGTCTATCGAACCTAAATAAATACTCCATAATAACAGAATCAAATCATATTATAAAAATAATAGTGTTTGCTTTTTATGATAATTATGCTTATTTTACATTACTTGTTTAGGTTATTATTTTGAATAATTTTTGAATAATATATATTAAAAGTTAAAAAACGATTATTCTAATAAGCTATAAATTGCTGATATGTTATATTCTAACTGGTAGTATGGATAGAAAGGGCGTTATATCACTAATCATATTTTTCGCAAGTATACTTACATTGTTATATGCGATATACTATATACAGCAGCTCTCACTTAACATAGGAATAGGTGCTGGTGCAGGCATAGTCGCCAGTAGTAATGCAAATATAATAGTTAATGTTACAATAGAGCAGCTTTTAAGCAATATACCTACGCTGCAGTTTGCGCTTTCTATAAGCTATATACTATTTGTACTTGCAATAGTTGTAGTAATTGCAAGCGGCCTGCAAATTTTAAATAAGAGATCTGGAATAGAATGGTCAATAATTATTGGAATATCTGCGCTTGCGTATCTTTTACTTTCAATACTTTTAGAAACGAGCTTTATTTTTGCAGAGCCATATCTTATCTTCTCCTTATCAACAATAGGCGGAGCGATAATAATTATTTTATCTATATACAATGCTGTTGGAATAATACGAATGAGGCAGCATGCAATCAGAAATATACGTATTGATCCATCAAAGCCCTACACAAATATGATAAAGCTCTCAGATGAATTATTCTCAAAACTTTCGGGGAATATAAAAATATTGGACATGCATTTCGATTCGTTGGGGCTTAAGAATCTTGCAATACTACTAGATAATTCAAATGCTTCATATACTTCGGTTTATGTTCTAGCAAATGAGGATAGGATTGGCGAAAGATTCATGAAAGAGTATAATGACTTTAAAAATGAGCTTAAGAATAGAAATATTCCATTCGAGATGCGTATATTAAATGAGAATGATGCTATACAGCAGCATGAGCGATTGCTAATAGATAATTCAAATGCGT
This sequence comes from Microcaldota archaeon, assembly GCA_021828345.1. The sequence goes on along the minus strand of JAJZJI010000011.1, from coordinate 8,995 downwards.
ATAAAATACCACCATTTAATATAATAAATAGAAAAAGCGAGCATATTGTACGCACAAACTATAAAGATGCCATAAATGGCTTTGAATATTTATGGGGAAGGGCAAAAAAATTAGAGAACCTGAAGGAATAATATATGATTGGCATACAATATACTGATATTATAATTGTAAATATATGAATGAAATACTTGTTGATTTTATGCAAAAGGGTAAAAAAATTACAATAACTGCGCTTTTAATTATTCTGCTGATGCAGCTATCAATAGCGTCTATAATGCCGACTTTAAAATTGAGCATTCCTTCTAATAGTATATACAATGGAACCAATGGCAGCATCATATTTGGCAGCAGTGCGGGCCCTTTTAGCTCAAATATATTAATAAATGGGGTTGTCGGCAGTAATACTAATATAGGTTATATCTCAAAAGACATTAATATCTCGGAAGCTACTCAATTCATATCGGTGCGTAATGGCACTATATATGTGGTATCATATCCGTTCTCTGTTATTCCTATTCATACTGTTAATGTTAGTTCTTTTTCATTTAATACGGAATTATACTCAATTCCAAATGGCGTCACAACACCATATATTGCATATTCGTCTAATATGGTTTTAAAATATGTGCTTAATACATCATCAAGCGATCTACAGACAATATACACAAGCAGCAATACTATTGCAAATACAATTGTAGGTTTTAACAAGCCTATTGGTGTGTATACAATACCGAATTCTAATTCGATTTATGTTTTAAACAATGGCAATAATACAATATCTGTTATAAATTCAACATTTCATGTAATTAAAATAATAAGTACGGGCAATGACCCACAATCTATTGCATTTTCAAGCAATGGTATATACGCATATGTGCCAGACTATACGAGTAATTCAGTCACTGTAATAAATGTTCCAACAAATACAACTGGTACAAATCCTATTTCAATCGATGGTGCATGTCCATCATCCATTGCGTTCTCTAATAGCACTAATACAATATATGTTGCAGATTCTTGTTCACAAGCATCCGGTATATCGGTAATAAATGGCAATACTAATTCATATGTCGGAAAAATATCAATAAATGGGTGGCTTCCTACCGCAATTTCAGCAAGCCCAATAAATGGGATAATGTATGTGGGATATACTAATATTGCGACTTTATCTGGTGTTCTTGGTGAGATTAATGTATCTCAAGGATATGTATCCGCTCCCGCTTTGGCAGGTACTTATACAATCACGCTAAATTCGAATGCAAATGCAAATTATAATGCAAATTCAATCTCAAGTACATTCACAATATCAAAAGCAAATCCTTACATCTTTTTAAATAACTCCAAAAACTTTGTTGAGAATGGTAATGATGGTTATATAACATTTGGTCTTTTTAACAAGAATGCGTCAAATAATATAAATGCCACTCTATATATTAATGGTTTATTAAAATCAAAATCTTATGGGATGCAGCTTAATAAAACATTAAATGAGAGTCTATCACTAAATAGTCCAATAGGTTATATCTCAAATCTTGCATTAACAAATAATGGCAATGACTTATATATCGCCACTAATGGAGGAAAAATTGCGGATTTTAATACAATATCAGATGTAATAGTAAAGAACTTAACCTTCGCCTTACCCTCCGAGATATTATCTCAATTATTTACTAGCGGGGCATCAAAAAAAATATATGCAATAAATACCCCAGTTGGTGGTAGTGGAAAGAATATGAGTATAACACCAATAATAAATAATGTAGTTCTAACTAATGTAAGTTTTAGTTCAAATCCCTATCCATATACTCCTGCAGCTGCAATCTTCCCAAATGGCAATTACATATATATAGCAAATTCTGGCGCAAATCCGTTTTATGATAATATATACATATTAAATACAACATCAAATGCTATAGTGACAATAGAACAAAATGCGCTTATTTTATCAAATAATGTAATATCAACCCCTTTCCCAATGTATTTTGGGATGATGCCGAACGGTAAGAGTTTATATATGTCTGATTTATGGGGTACAAATGGATTTCCTGGAAATGGCAATGCTACATTATCAATAATGAATACAACAACACACGCAATATCAAATGCGATAGTATTTAGGGATGCAATACCTGGCTATATCGCAATACCAAATAACAACGTTGCTTATGTTTTAACTAATTCTGCAAATCATAATAACATAACAATAGTGAATTTGGCCAACAACAATATTGTAACAAACATAAGCTTTAGTAGTTCAATTAAACCAACAGAATTTTTAATTTCGAATCAGAGCGATATCGCGTATCTTATATATACGGAAAGAATAAGAAATCAATTTAATACTACAAATACCACAAATGGTATTTTTTCAATAAATCTTTTAAGCAATACTATTATATCAAATTATGTGCTTAACCGTGGCGTGCAAGCTGCAGTGCTTTCTTTAAATGGATCTAAAATCTATTATTCAGCTCTTGGTATTGATGAACCATATCTATATGTGTTAAATACTGGGTTAATTAATTATGCAACCTCAAATAATTCGGGTATATATAACATTGTTGCAAATACGCTTGGTAATGCAAATTACTCTAGTGAAAGTATGTCATCATCCTTTACAATAGCGCCTACCGGTTCATTGCTCGCAAATCCTATAACTCCGAGCAATCCAACAATAGATGTCGGACAAAGTATTACGTTAAATTCGAATCCTACAGGCGGTTCATTACCATATACTTATCAATGGTATACTGGTACAACTGCATGCGCAACTTCAATAACTAGTGCAGGTACATCGGCAAGTTATGTGGCAGCTCCAATTTCAGATACATTATATTCCTATAAAGTTACTGATAATGTTGCAAATACCATCTGTTCAGCTCTTGCAAATGTGATAGTAAATTCTGCTATGGTATCTTCAAATGCCCCTACATCAAGCGCATCTACCTTAGATAATGGTCAGAGTGCTACACTCTCAATACTATCCCCAACTACAGGAACATCTCCCTATACTTATCAATGGTATTCTGGAAGTTCTTCTTCATGTCAATCTGATAATCCTATAGCTAACGCTAATGGCCTTTCATATACTGCAACGCCAACGTCAACAACATATTATTGTGTTAAAGAGCAGGATAGCGCATATAATCCCGAATCTGTATACACAAATACATATAAAATATTGGTCACTCAAAATCCACTGTCAACGCCATCAATATCATCTACTTCGTATAATATAGATGATGGGCAGAGTGTACAAATAACTATAGCATGGTCTGGGGGGACTATGCCATATTCTGTATCTCTTTACTCATCTTCAAGCTCCTCTTGCAGCTCATCATCTACGCTCATTACAACCCAATCATCTTTGAACACTAATACTGCAGTATTCTCATCATTAAACCCATCATCTACAATTTATTATTGTGCATATGTTACCGACAGCGCATCAATTCCAGTAACGCTTAATAGCAATACAATAAAAATAACTGTAAATCCTCAACTAATTGCACCTACAATAACTCCAACTAGCGTTACAATAGATAATGGCCAGAATATTCAAATAGCATTAGGTGTGTTAACTACTGGAGCATCGCCATATACCTATCAATGGTATAATGGGTCTTCCTCCTGTCTTGATACTCTAATTTCCGGCTCAACATCAAATTCAATAACAGTATCACCTAATGTAAATATGCATTATTGTGCAAAGATATTCGATTCTGTATCCTCACAGGTCTCAAGCGCATCCTCATATGTTGTTGTATCCCCTGCTTTAGGTACATTATCAATAACTGCGAATAATTTAGTAATAGATGATGGCCAACAGGTTAAAATATCATCTTCAATAACTGGCGGGACTATGCCATATGCATATCAGTGGTATAGTGGTTCATCATCCTCCTGCAGCTCAGATTCTCAAATAAATGGCGCAACATCAAATTCAATAACAATATCCCCAACGTCAACAACCTACTACTGTTTATCCCTATCCGATTCGGCTTATCAGAAAGAGAGTTCTGAATCTTCAGTAAAAATAACTGTAAATGCGCCTCTATCTTCTGGCTCTATAACCGCTCCATCAAATTCCATATATCTAACTCAAAATGTTATATTAACTGCAAATCCAAGTGGTGGATCATCATCTTATACTTATAAATGGTATTCCTCTTCAAGCTCCTCCTGCAGCTCATCATCCAATTTAATTAGCGGTGCTAGTGGATCAACATATGTTGCATCTCCAACATCAAATACCTACTATTGTTATGGAGTAGTTGATTCGTTAACCATGAGTGTTTTATCTCCTGCATATCTTGTCAGTGTAAAACCTCTACCAAGCATTCTAATAACACCTGAATATACCGTACTTGATTCAGGACAAACTGAAATATATCAGATAACCGCGTATAATGGCATACCTCCATTTAATGCTGCACTATATAATGTTACTAGTAATTCAATGGTTGGAAATGTTGCACTAACCGCGTTATCAACACCAACAGATATATCATTTAATGTTTATTCTAAACAGTTAAACAAGGTATTTGAATATAATTCTATTGTGACGGATATTGGCAATGGGAATACAATATCTAATTCATCATATAATAGCATAGTAGTAAATCCTATATTATCAACGCCTCTAATAACTACTTCAAATATAACATTAAGTAGTAGTCAAAGTGAGACAATAAATTCAATTATATATAATGGGACCGCGCCATATAATTATCAGTGGTATAGTGGCTCATCATCCTCCTGCAGCTCAGATTCTCAAATAAATGGCGCAACATCAAATTCAATAGTAGTATCTCCTACATCAACTACATACTACTGTGTTAGTGTAAAAGATAGCTCCCAAATACCAGTAACATTATATTCAAATATGGAAAAAATTACAATAAATACGCAAACTTCTGGAGGTTCTGGAGGAGGCGGAGGTGGAGGCAGCGGCGGTGGATTTGGCGGCGGCGGCAGCATTACAAAAAAAGTAATTCCCAATATTAAAATCGCAGGTTATGAAAATAAAAATGTAACTCTAATATACAACAATAGCAGTGTAATAATTTCAGCATATAATATTTCAAATCCAGACAATATAATTGAGCTTACAATTAATCAAACACTGGAAAATTATTCGGGTAGTCTATCATTTGGATTTACTACAATGAATTATACGATGAAGAAAAAGGTAGGCAGATATAACATAACTGCGCTTTCTGTTGCAGGAAACAAAAGAACATTCATATTAACAATAACAAACAATAGTACTATGGCAAATAATTTTATATTAAATTTGAGTAAAACATCTATAAATAAAACAATATCTAAAAATTTTACAACTACAACTAATTCAACAAATATTCCCTCAAATACATTATTAAATAGAAATACTACAAAACAAATTATATCTATAATAAATAATGGTAGTATTACATTGACTAGTAAGGTAAATAACTCAATTTCGACAGTAATTGGAAGGAATTTTGATATAAAAATACACATACTTTCAAATGTTTCAAATCAGATAGAACCAATAAATATAACAATTTCAAACACTACTGGAAGTAAAATAAATTCTCCGATTGGATACTCAAAGAAGTTAATTATAAATCTTACAATACATTATACACAAATACCTTTGAAATCTATATTCATAAATGAAACTTCAACATGCAGCTCACGTGATCTTGTGCCATTTATGTATATAAATAATTCGTGGCAGAAGGTATCAAACTATACAGAATTTTATAATAATGGGAATTGTACTGCATCATTTAATTATTCTGGAATAGACGCAGGTATTTTCGCTCCAATATACGGCAAGGCAATTTCATCTGGAGGGTCAATAACAACGACAATTATATCTAACAACTCCGCTAAAATAAACAAAAACTCAAATAGTATAATTACTTTCATAAACGCAATAAATATCAACTATCTATACGATATAGCTATAGCAGCAACAATATCTATTATAATATATCTGCTTTATCACATATATAAAATAGAAAAGAATGTTCCAAAGATTAATTAGAATTCAATACATATTGAAAATTATGTGGTGTGGTGAAACATAAATTAATATACCTATTATTATTCTTAGTACTTGTATTGGGAATTTTGATTTTTATGCAATCTAGCATACAAAAAATTCCTATCAAGAATACACCAGTTTTTTCTCAGTCTATTGCGTCTCCTAAGGGTGTATTATATTCAATACCAATAACATTAACTAATTCGCAAAATACCTCTACTCAGATAAATTTTCAACAAGAGCTTACTATTTATTTAAATAAATCTTATATGGCATCAGGTTTGCAAAACGTAGAATTTTTCTATCCTAACGGAACAATAATAACATCGTGGATGCAGTCATATAATAATACAAATCTCGGTGCATACTACTTTGCGATATATTGGTTAAAGTTAAATGCGCCAATTAATTCAAACAGTAATGAAACAATATATATGGGGATAGGAAGCGTATCAACAAATTTTTTTAATCAAAAGACTACAGGAGAAGCACCTCAATTAAGCCAAATCTATGGTGAATATGATGATGGCTTTAACGTTTTTAATCTGTATGATAATTTTGCTGGAAGAACATTAAATACTAGTAAATGGAATAGCTGTAGCGGATATACTGTAAATAACGGTTATATCGCAAATACCTCACAATGCCCTGGGCAGTACTCTCAAATGCCCGCTCCAAAAGCACCTAGTGGATCTTTACAAAATCCAAGTACTGGGATAGTTTCAATGTATGTATCAAATTCATCTGGCAATGCTGTTGGCACTCCAGTAGTATGTTGGCTTCATACTGGTGGCTATTGCAGTCCATCTGTAGGTGTAAACAATGGTGCTCTTTTGTTATACTCTGGGTCGCAAGGAACTGATAGCTATTTTTATGGAATAGATATAATTACAGCAAATACCATTTCTAGTTATCAAAAATATACAATTAATTGGATGTTTATTAGTTATTACCCTCCAAATGGCGTAATGCCTACATATGAAATTGCGAGCGCTCCCGCGATTGCATTAAGCAATATCTCTTTATTATCTGGATGGTCTGGGGGTAGTTTTACGTTTCCGTCACCGGTTCCTGTAGGTCCTCAAGTATACTCAAATGGTACAATAACTGCCGTGCTAACAAATTATGCTGTTAGTGTATATACAAATTCTGGCAGTTATATAGGTTATTTACCATCAAAGAGTCTAGGGTGGAATGGGTATGGAATAAATCCACAATTTTATTATGATCATTTAACAAATAGATGGATTATAATTACAGATGCAGATCCGAATGTGGATATTGGGGTATCGAAGACAGGGAATATTTTAGGACAGTGGTATAATTATAGTATACCTGAAAACGGAGACTCTGATTATACTCAAATGGCGGTGAGTCAAAATAACCTAATAATAACTGCAGATATTTTTACCATAGGTGGGGGTTATTTTGTTAACAGCACTATTTTTGTAGTGAATAAAACAAAACTTATAAACAATAATAAGTTGTCATTTTCAAAATTGATATACAACTCTTTCTTATTTCCTCAGCCTTTAACTCCTATAGGGGGTGTACCAAATTCTGCATACATAATAAGTCCTTATGCAACTTCAACGTCTATGGGTATATTTAATATATCTGGACCTGCAGAATCCCCAACAGTTAAAACATATTATTTTAGTGATAATAGACATTCACTTGAAATATTCGGCCGTAATTTTAGTGATGGCCCAACCGGTTCAAATACTATTCAGGCTACTGGAGGGCAAGGCGGTATATTTTATAAGGGAAATATTTGGTATGGTTTTGATACTACCTGTAATACACATTCTACTCAGTGTATACATGTGATGGAAATAAATATTTCAACAGGAAATATCATGCAAACATTCAACATAGAAAATACTACTAATATGAATTTTATAAATCCCTCATTTACTGTGGATAATAATGGGGATGTAATCATTACGTTTGAATATGGTAATGCGAGTGCATATGGTAGTCTTGGGGCCGCAGTACAGCTCTCAAATGCTCAACCAAATACTATAAGCTATTTTATACCATTAAAAGAGGGCATTGAAAATGTTGGTGGTAGGTATGGCGACTGGAGTGGAAGTTCAACAAGTCCTAATGGTGATGTTATATACTCTGCTGGGCAGTACGCTGGAAATTTTGGCCAATCCTCCTTATGGATACAGGCATTCTCTATAAACCACAATGTATTTACAACAACTATATCAACTACATCAATAATACCTACGACCTCTACAGTAACTACAACATCCACATCATCAACTACGATACCATCGCCATCTACCTCTTCAACATCAACAATTCCTATAAATCAAACAGTATCAACTAATTCTACGATTCCTAATAATGTAAGCAATGGCGGCGGAGGCGGTGGCGGCGGATTTGGCGGCGGAGGAGGAGGGGGCGGCAGCATCACAAAAAAAGTTATTCCAAATATTGAGATTTTAGGATATAAAAATATGAACATAACACTGATTTATAATACAAGTAATGTTCTTATCTCAGCGTATAATAATTCTAATCCTGATGGGATTATAGAGCTGCTTGTAAATCAAACATTGGAAAATTATTCTGGCGGATTGTCTTTCGGGTTCACTGCGGTAAACTATACTATGAAGAAAAAAGTAGGAAGATATAACATAACTGCAATATCGGTCTCTGGAAACAAAAGAACATTAATTTTGACAATAACAAATAATATCACTGCAGTTAATAATTGGAATAAAAAGAAAACAAACTTAAATACATCGTCAAATACTAATAGTTCAATTCAAACAGAAAATAATTACACGATAATAAATTCAAATACCTCATTAAAAAATAATTCTACAATATTAATCAGCGCATCAATTAAGCATAATACGATAGGTAGTATTAATGTTGACGGCTTATTTATAAATTTGTATCCTAAAAATTTGATTCAAAATTATAGCTTGAATTTGACGT
>JAJZJI010000010.1 GCA_021828345.1 Microcaldota archaeon | reverse complement strand
TCATTTACGAAAACGCTTAATCTACCTTTGTCCTTAACAAAACCTATGCTTGCTCCATTCTTATCGTTAAAGTAAAGAACACTCTGGGTTCGTTTATATTCAATATCATACTTTTTTCCTTCCAATTCCAGCTTTATGTTTTTGTGTTCCATTTACTCCTCTATGAATTTTGTAAATTCCCTTGCTATGCTTATTATGTCCTTTGGATTTTTCCTTAAATTAAGACTAAAATTCTTGTTTAGATAATCTACATACAATATAGCATCTTCTATTGCTTTAGCTCTTGCCAGATGGCTTATTGCTTTTGATATTTCTTTCATATACTCACTCATTCATATAAGGAGCTAATACGAACTTTATACTGGCATCTCTTATATTATAATTTAATGATAGAGGTTCATTGTTTGCCAGAGTTAATTTAATCTCCGAGTCCTTGTCTGCTTTTGAAGCCATAGCAAGTAAATATTTAAGATTAAACATTACTTTAATCTCATTCTTGCTATCTATATCTATAAAATCGCTTTCTACTTCTGCGTATGAACCATTGCCATAAATCATAAGCTTATTTTTATCGGTTTTAAATTGCAGATATTCTGCCACTAATGCAGTATTCTTTAAAACATTTAAAAATTCAGATTGTGCCACTTTAACCTCAATTTCAGCCTTTGGCTTTAATTTTTTAACTTCTTTATCTAATTGTATTAGATTTATTTTGTATTTCCTTTGGGATTTATCTTTTAAGAAAATTACATTCAATTTATCTTTATCTTTCTTTAAAACTAATGATTCGTCTTCTCTTGCCCTTGACATTATCTTATTCAAATCCTTAAAATTAATCCCTAATTTCTCATCCAAGACATCGTATTTTGAAAATACCTTGTTTGGAAGATTAAATTCAATTAAAGCTATTGCAGAAGAATCCATAGCCACAATCTCAATACCTTCATTTAAAAATTGCATATTGGCTTCTTCTACTAATAAAGACACTGTTTCTATACACGCCCCAAAATACCTTGCATCCTCTATTCTTATTTCCATTTTTATACACCATTGATTATTTTATTCAATTTATATCTACTTATTCTATATTCTTTTATTATATATGCTTTGTTTTTATTGCTTACATAAACTGCTCTGATTTCCGCTATCATATCTTTATCAAGTTCTGAATTAGCCCTTCTGAATAATAGTTTATAAGCGTATTTCCTTGCCGAAATTCCTCTTTTTTTTGCTATATTCCTAAATCTATTGTATTCTTTATCATCTAAATAAATTTGCAGAACAGGCATTTTATCACAAAATTAAAGCATCATATTGCTTAATAGCATCAGCCATTGCATTATGAATTGCTGATTTTGACATATCAAATACATTCGCCTTCAAATCAATATCCGCTTCTACTACCTCCTTGTAGTCTTCCATCTTGCTGAATATTATATCGGTATAATGTAGTTCTCCTTCAATATATAATTCTAATGCCTTGCCTTGTAAAGGTAGCGCATTTACTACAAAAGCATATCCCTTTGCCCACATTAAAGGCATTGTCCCTGCTGGCGTCCTTACAGACTTTAGCAAACCAGATATATCCATTTTTGTTATGTTATGGATAACGATTTTTTTAGGCACTTCTATTTTTATTTCCATTTTTATATTTTCCATGTATTCACCATAAACTGGGGATGCTTATGACGCTGAATAGCATTTCAGCCATTCGCTTCAGCCCCAGCTAAATAGGACGACCATTATCATTGCCTTTCGGCTCAATTAATCCGTCATAAGTATGTATAATCTCAATTATTCTTTTCTTTAATTCATTCTCGTTCATATTAATCTGCTCGTATTTTACGAAAATTTCCTCCTCGTTGATAATGAATTTTCCATATTCACATTCATCTGCTCGTTTTGTTTTTATTATTTTCTTTCTTTCCAAATCTACTATAATAGCCATATTATCATGTTAATATCTCTATATTTATTTTATAGCAAATTATTCCTTTAATATCCTTACTATATTCCCATTATTATGCAATGTATTCGGAACTCTAAATATTCTTCTCGTATCTATGCTTACTTTATAATCCCATTTTATTTTTGCATCCAATAATATTTTTGTAAGTTTTCTCATTTTTAAGAGATAAAATTCCTCCCTGTCTCTCGGCATTACTGCTTTCATATCCTTTTTTGCCCATTCATTGAAATCCATAACCAATAACTGATAACCTCTGCCAGTTCTTAAGGAAAGAAATTCCTTGAATCCAAGTTCTTGTAATTTTAATTTAGCTAACTGCAAATTGCTTCTACTTTCATCCTGCCCATTCGTATAGTCCTTATCATCAAAATCCATTATATAATCACTACCCAAAAAAAGATTAGCCAAAAAATGCGACAACTTTGCGCCTTTTATGATTTTTTTATCACCAGTATATTTTGGGCTATTAAATTTCTTGCTTCCTAATCTGGTCGGATTTAGCCAATAAGAAACTGTCTGATAAACATCAGTGGGCTGGATTTTAAGCATATATTCTAAAAGCTGGTTATCCCTCCTTATTTTTTTATTTAGGATAAACCATTTATCTCCCTTTCTCATTTTATACTGCCTAAATTGGCTATTAGGGATAATATACATTCAATCATCACAATATTGTTTCCTGTCTTATATCTTTTTTAATAGGATATTTATATCTGACTCCTTTTATTTTACATTCCTGGCAAACTAATTTAGTATAAGTTTCTGGATAACAATCTGCCACATATACATTATGATTTGCAGGGCATTTAACTATTTTAAAGGATTTATCAGATATAGCTATACCTTCTATTTCTATTCCGTCCTTCTCGTTTTCTGGAATTTCCTTTTTGTTTTTGTGCATTCACTCACTTAATTTTTTCTATCTTTCCGTATTTTCCTTTTGATAAATATAGATTATCCTTAAATTTTCCTACAAAACATTCTGCTCTTATTTTGTCATTTAGCTTTATAGTATTTATGTCTTTACCCCATAATTTTAATATTATCGATTCCCCTGTATCGTCTACTACAAGAATTTCCTGCATTCCTATTCTCTCTCCACTTTTCTTAACTAAATCTTGGGCTTCAAATACCTCCATTGCTATTCCCTCGATTTTGACATTCTCATTTTCCTTTATCTCTGTTATTTTTTTTAATTCGGTCATTTTATTACCTTCTTCAATTTATTATATATTGAAGCATAACTTCGCCCTAATCTTTTTGCAATAGATTTTATAGGCATTCCTTGTTCTTTTAAAGTGAACACAGTTTTAATCTCCTCATCAGTCCATTTGACATTATTGCGTATGATTTCCTTTTCTTTATATTGATATTTGATTACTTTCTTGTCCTGGATTAACTTTGCCTGGACATAAGGCAACATTTTATTTGAGTTCTTTACTATGCTTAACTTATGTATATCCTTTTGTGGATTTTTAGTTTTATATCCCTTTCTTTGTCTATAATTATACTGCATATTGAATATTAAATTATGCAACTGATTCTCACCTACGCCTTTTTTAAAATATATCTGGTAATCTTTTGTAGAGCGTTCCACTTCTGGCTCAATAAATTTTTCGTATAAATCTTCCCAATCTGGAGACCCCAATCAATCACCTACAACTTTATTTTCATATTTCTTTGCTATTTCTGCATATTCTTTCTTGCCTATAATATTCTCATTTTCCTCCCTGTCGCATTTTTGCCTATACGGACAATATCCACATGCCCAATACATATCACTTGACAGCTTGGCTTCTGGATAAGGCAGTTTTTTTCTAATTACATAATCGTGTAAAATCCGTATTCGATTTAATACATAAGTGAATAATACTTCATCAAATTTTATTGGATTATCCCCTTCCTTTGGTATTTCTTTAAAAGTTACATAATCATTATCCAATTGCATTTTTTTTGTTTTGTTTACATATAATAAATGCCCTTCTGCCTCCTTATAAAAATATAAATAATAATTTAACTGCTCATAATGTTCCTTGATTGGAGCGTATTTAGGATTTGCTATTGATTTTATCTCGATTATATCTATTTTTCCTGTTTTTTTATTCGTTATTATAGTGTCTAATCTTCCGTGAATTTCAAGATTTGCCAATTTATCAATATAATATAAATTTGGAACTTCATTTTTTACTTCATAATCCTTATTGGCTTCAAATGCTTTCTGGACTAATGTATGTAATGCCTCTCCTATTCCAAATGCCTTTAAAGTCTCTATATTGTATTTTGGTTTCTCAAAATAGGAATAATATGCTTGCCTTACACATTTCGATGCCTCGCTTATGTAATATACTCCTTCTTTCTTGACTTTATCTGGCGAGGAATCTATTTCATTAATTCCTTTTTCTATAAGCTCGACTATCAATTAATCAACCCATATCTGCATCCACTTCCTCTGCAGTTACAGACCCACCAATACAGTTCATTATACTTCTGTTTGTAGCCCTCGTCGCAGCAGTTGTATAGAGGTTGTGATAATTGTATGCTTGCCCTTTCTTTGTTGCTAATTCTGTTGAACTACAAGCCCCTATATCTTCTACTGTATCTACTACTACATCAAAGGTCTTGCCAGTTTCCTTGTCGGTTATCATTATCCTCCTTTCTGCTCTTGCTTTTACCTTGATTATAAGCTCTTTACCTGATGGTGTCATTATTATTCCTCTTTCAGTCTTCTGCGGAGTTGAACCCCAATCTATTATATGCTCTTCAGTTTCTAATATACTTACACTTATATGGAACGCATTAGCCAGTTTTTTAACTCCAGATTTCTTGATAAATTGTTTTCCACCGATATTCTGAAAATCGTCTTTATTCAATATGCCTAATTTTGCTTTTTCCAGCCATCTTGATTTTTGAACATTTTCCTCAAACCATTCTTTCTCTGCTTGAAGCACTTTGTCTTGGTCTATTTTTACTGGAATAGTTCCAATATATTTCTCAAATGTAGCTTTACTGTATTTCTCATCAATTTCCTTTAATTCAAGTTCACTTGCCTTCATTATTTTTATATCATCCATAAATCTCACTCTCTTTTTAATTTTTTTAGAATTATCGTTATTGACAGTCCTCCTTCTACAAACTTCATACTTTTTGGGATATATCCTTCGCCATAAAATTCCTTTAATTCTACTTCTGTTGGATTATGCACTACTAATATTTTTTTATCTTTTATAAATTCCTTTGTTTTTTCGTTCACTATATCACCTATAGCCATAATGAACTTGCATTATATGCTTTCTTATTTCCTTTCGATTTCCTGTAATTAGCATTATGCCATCGTGGAATTGCCCACATTTATAAGTAGCAAATCCGTCTTTATATTCTGTTTTATATGAGTCGTGCAGTATTCCTAACTTTTTTTTATTCTCCTCCATTTTATCACTTTATTTCTTGTATGCTTGTATACAATCATATATTAAACTCTGTTCCTGTTCCATATTATTGGTATCTGGTATCACACTGTTCAGTGGCAGTCCTTCGGTATTGAAATTTTCACTTAATGCCTTCATTGTCGTCTGGTTATAATCGTATATATTTATACCTTGATAAGCATTGCATATTGTTGTTTTTGAACCGTTTGTATTCACTACATATAAATCAGGATAACTGGAGTGCATTGCAAACAGATATAACGCCGTTGGCGGCAGACTCCTTTCCCAGTTTGCCGTTAGATTGGCTATTTGATATGAAGGTTCATCTTGCAGTTCTATTGTGCTTATCGGATTCTCATATAGATACATTGCATTTATGCCATTTATGCTTCCACTTGCTATCTGGTTTACTGGGATTGCTGGAACATTTCCTTCCGCATTATAGAAATTTGTGTTATATGCTGGAATTGTATAGTTATGTGATATACTATATATAGCGTAGCCAGATGACGCACAAAATGGGCAGAATTTTGCACCGAAATAATATAGATATGTGCCATTAGGGAACACTATCGTTGTATAGTTCTGTATTGGTATTGTTGAATTTATTGTTATTATCTGCGGGCTTAATGTTGTATTTATTGCAGTTGCATTAAAGTTAGTTTTTATAAAATTATATGTCGCAATAGGCGTAGGCTGGGAAAATAAAGGAAGCATTGACACTATTGCCGATGCTATTAAAATTACGCCTAAAATTGCGAATATTATCGCAGGCATTTTAACTTTTTGTTTAAAACTCATATTACCCTCCTAAACAGTTATATCCTGATTATATACTTGTTTTACATACTCAATCAGAGCTTTTGTTTCTGGAGCTTCTTTATATGTTTCTGGATATTTCTTTTTTGTATTTTCATATAATTTCTTTAATTTATTAAATTCCCTGTCTTTCTTCATTCTTTCCTTTATATATTCTATTGTTCCCTCTTCTTTTGCCTGCTTTTTCTTTTCTTCAAATTCTTTTAGTTTTTCTGCGTTTTCCTTTGTCTTGTTTTTTTCTTTCTGTTCCTCTTTTGTTTCTTGGATTAATATTTGCTTTATTGGGTCTGTTTTAGGTTTATTCGGTTTGTTTGAAAAGAATAGTATTGATACTATGCCTATTGCAATGCCTAAAATGCCTATTATATAAGCTCCATCTACATATAGATTGGTTTCTTTGAAGTTCTGGCTTGTGCCATTTGACAAATCCTGAATCAAGGTATTCAAATTTGCTATACCACTTGCAGTAGTATTTGCCTGCTGGAGTATTGTTGAATTTATGCCTGTCAATACCTGTGCTTGATTTGATAATGCAGTATTTATGTTATTTATCTGTCCATTTATATTTCCTATCTGCCCATTTATAGAACTTATTGCACTTGTGCTTGTTAAGTTTATAGAAGATATTTCAGAATTTATGTTCCCTAATGTTGAATTGAAGGTATTTATGCTATTACTTGTTGAATTTGTAAGGTTATATAAAGTTGTATTAAATGCAGTTATGCTATTATTTGTTGAATTTGTTAGATTAAATAAATCTGCTGATGTATTCGCTTCGTATTGTGTTAAATTAGCTTGGATTACATCACTTGGATTAGCCAATACAGATATATTTATTGAAGCTATTTGCGAAGTAGAATTATTCACAAATTCTGATGCTGTTATTGTATAATTACCTATTGAGTTTATAAAACCGAATGTAGTTGCAGTAGTATTTGTATATACAACTGGATAACTATTTCCTGCAACATCAACCATTATCATTCCAATCGTATTATTTGGGCTTGGAAGACCAGAAATGGCTATTGGAAATGTGCTATTCGCATAAATGCTATTTGGAACTAAAATACTTTGCGCACTTGCCATTCCGAATAAAAGCAGGAATGGTATTATGCCTATCATTGCTAATTTTGTTTTGTTCATGTTTATCCTTTTTTTATTATTTTTATATTTTTCCGTTCTTTATATCTTCTTGTATGCTGTTCAGGACAATTGCCTGAATAATATAAAATAAAGCGTATAGTCTTTTATTTATTGGTATATGTTCCATTGCCTTCCTTATTTCCTTTTTTACTGCATGAGGATGTGCATCGACATAATCCCAAGTATTTAAAATTTCTATTGAAGCTACCAAAATATCCTCTGTTAAAGGCTTTTCGTTAATTGATGCGTAATAACTTTCTATTTGTTGCATTATTGCTTTCACATCTGGCTCTATTTTGGAGCTTATGGCGTTAGCCACTTTCATTGTATCTATTATACTCATATTAACCACTTTTATTTTTTTTAAAATAATATCTAATAGCTTCTGGGGAATAACCGAATATATTTTTTTTATAATCCTCGTCTTTCTTTGCCTTCTTCAACAGAGCAAATTTTGCTATTAAACTCGGATAAGTATCACTTGGTGCAATCTTAATTTTCGTTTTAAATGTTTTAAACATATATTCCGCAAATTTCTGGACATTTCCGTTATTTGTTTTTATATGCAATTTTCTTTTTATTTTTAAGACTTCGTATTTATTCAGATTTAACAGCGAAGAACTATATGTAATAGGTATTCCGTATTTTATATGGACATATAGAACAGCAACAATTAGTTCCTTTGAATTTTTATCCAAATAATTATACTCTATTTTATCTGAGATTTTTTTAAATAAGCTATCAGTTAAAACATCGTCTTCTTTTTTTTCTATAATATTTAAATTATCCAGCAAAATATATAAAGCTTTCATTAAATTCCTCCTTTTTTATATAAATAATATATTGTATTTCCCAATAATAAGACTATTATTATAGATAATCCAGCCCAACCTACTATCCATTTTATATTTGAAACCTTTGTTATATCTATCTGTTGCCCTATTGTTTGCGGTTCATAGATTATTTCTCCCCCTGTAAGCTGGAGTGTCTCGTATAATTTTGAGTTCTGATAAACCAATATTGTATCGTAAAATCCAGGAGTTTTTAAAAATACTGCCTGGCAAGTTACTATATTAGTTATCGTGCAGTTCTGCGACGCAGGATATATGTATGGTGTTCCTGTGCTATTCGCTAATAGAAATGTAAATATTGGCGGAGTATCGTTAAGCTTATTTATATTTATTTGATAGTTGTATATTTGGTTATTCGTGCTTGGAATCAATGATACACTATCGGCATTTGCTATTACTATTATTGACAACATAAATGTCATTGAAAACAATGCGAATGTAAGTTTCCTCATTTGAATATACCCATTACCATGTCATTTATTTGATTCTCATTAAACTCTTCTTTCTTGGATAATATATCTAAATAAAGCATAAATCCCATTATACCCACATAAATTATATATGAAAGCATTAAACTTATATACAATATTGACAAAATCAATTCTGCTTGTGAAAAACTTATAGTAAATAATAATGGTTGGATAAGCCACCATGTCAAAAATCCATATCCGAAAACCACAATTGGCATAGAATCCAATCTGCAAAGCAGATATTCTTTTATAATTGAAAATTCTCCAAGTTTTGATATTGGCTTTTTAGTGTGCTTCACAATCATAGAGAACATTCCGAACAAAGGTTTGCCTTTCCTCCACCTTGACAAATATACATAATTAACTAATACTGATAATGCAATAAATAAGGACAATATGAATGCAGTCATCATTGCAGATGCCAGTCCCTGCTGGAATGTCGGATTTACAAATAATCTTAACATTATGTAAACTATAACTGATAATAACCCTGTCAGGAACAATATCACTGACGCTGTATTAAACTTATTTTCCATACTGCATCATCTCGTATTCATCGCAAAATATTTTGATTAAAATATTGAATAATTCTTCATCCTTGCCATTCATCTTAAATTCTTCCTTGATTGTATCATATTTCTTCTGATTTTCTTCCGTGAGTCTTATATCGCATCTTTGTTTCTTTCCGATAATTTCAGCTCCGATAAGTATCTTTATTTTATAGGTATACTGGTTTCCCATTGCAGATAATATGCTATTGAAGATTTCCGACGCCCTTAATTCGTCCTTTATTGAAGTTTTGCTTAACGAAAATATTATATTCTGGGCATGGTTAAGATTCATCCAGTTTATCCTTAAATCAAGATATTCCTTTGTAGAATATTTCACTGCTTTTGAATAATCAAAAATATTTAAACTATTAACCTTAATCTTCATATTCCCCCTTTGTCAAACTCATCCATTCTCATTTTATCTGTTTTGTCTTTAATGAATTCGTTGTTTCCACCGATTGCTTTCCTTACATTATCTGATAATCTGGATATTGTATCAGTTGCCGCTATGCTCTCTATTAAGTCCTCGTATGTCGTAGGCTTGCCTTTTATCAAGACAGCATGATTAGTCTCTACATAAAGCATTCTGTCCTTGAATCGTGGCACTCCGTTTATTACAATGAACTGCGGAACAGCTTCCGCTGATGATAATGAATTTATCAATAAAATTCTTCTTGGCTTTATGAATGGGTGTCCGTAAAAGAAGAAACCACCTTTATCAGTCATTATCAATTCCCCCATTTCCTGAAACCACATTGTATTTGTCTTCTCATCTTTTATTATTACCATTTTTGCCTGTGGTCTGCCTTGCTCTTTTACAGCATCATAAAAGCTTTCAACAGGAGCGTGTCTTATTATAAAAATTGCCAAAATTCCAAATGCACTGAATATTGTTGTAATTAGCAATATTATTCCACCAATCAGCCCAAAATACTGAAAAGCAAACATGGTTGCAAAAAATCCGATAATAGCTACTGCACCAACAGCTATAATCATATAGACATATTTAGATAAGTTCATTATTGCACCAAAAAAGGATGTATATTAATATATACCTAAAAGTATAAATACCTTTTCATTTATTTCCTTTTACTATAATATCCTTTACTTTTATGCTTGTGAGCAAATACGAGATAAAAGGAAGTATTACAATGAATATTATAAATTCCACGACAGAATAAGGAGATGTGCTTAATACCTGCGCAGGAGGATATGCCAGTGGATTAATTGAATAACTGCTCGGCACTATATAAATAAAACTCGGATTTATCGCTATTACCTTTCCTGTAACTGTATATTGAATTTCGCCTTCTGGATTTAGTTTTGATATTGTTTGTATATTATTGATTTGATTTTGCTGTTGCAGGTATCCTACGAAATTCTGCCACCCTGTCAATTGCTGTCCTCCGACTTGCCATACATCGTTAGGATTTATTCTTTCGTATATAACAAAACTGCTGACATTCTGTTCCTTATTAAATGTCTGGCTTGGCGTCAATCCATACTTGCAGGTATATATTGAACCAGTATAATAACAATATTGCCCCATAAGTGGAGATAATGCATCTGTATTATTTACTAATGGCGTCTGTGCTATCAAAGTGAATTGCGGCGTGTAATAAAGTGTTTGATTTAATTGAGGTAATACTAAATATCCAAAATTAGGATTTGCATATTGATAATTATGCTCAAAATCCTGATAAACTAAACTTCCATTATAATTGCAGATATTAATGCAGTATACTGGAGTTCCGTTGACTGGCTGTTCAAATTGATACTGATATGTAATATTTTGCAGTAATGGGCTATATAGATAAGTATTAATCGAAGTTATTATCGAGCTTGCCTGGTAATTTGCCGAATTTTCAGTTATATTGAATACTATTGGGGAATACGAAGGCTCCTGCCCGCTAATCGGGATATATGACGAAATATAGGGCTGTAGAGCCGTAATAAGCGTAAATTCATAATTTGGAGCAGGATTTATGCTGAATGTGTCTGTCATATTTGGAATAAACCAATATGGCTGGCTTATAGATAAATTATCAACTGATATGGAACTTCCTTGAATCAAGTATTGAAATGATGATATTTCTCCTATTTGTTTTGCTATTATATAATCGTAATTCTGCAAGCTTCCATTTGCCAAAAGCGATGCTGTCGGATTGAATGAGAATGCTGTTCCGTCTATATTGGAAGTCGCATTTAATAGATTATTTGTTGCCTGGATATTTAAGCATAAGTAATTATCGCCGTTATAATGATATTGATAAAGATATGGAAATTGAGTATATCCTTGTGTTGTCAAATAATCCGTAAGCGAGGTTTGCGCTATATTCCAGCAGAATGAATTGTCTATGAATGTAGTTCCAGTAGTGAAATTTCCTTGAAAAATATCTCTTATTGGATTTAATGTTTCAGTTTGTCCGTCAAAATTAATTATGTTTAATCCAAAGGTAGATGAAACAGCATATCCTAATATTTGTCCTGATATTGCAGTATTATTTATAATTATATTGCCAAACTGGTCGTATGTAGCCAATGGCTCGGTTTCAGATACTCCTGCGGAATAAGTTGGGTTCATTGAAGTGAATATAGCGTCTACATTAGTTGAGGTATTATTGCTTATCCCTACCAAAGCATAAAATGTTTCATTTGAAGTCGTTGCATTGCATTGATTTAGCATATAAATCATAGGATTATTTGATGCTATCTGTTGAAGCTGTTGTATAGATAAAGCAGAGCAATTAGCAGTATAGGACATAAGATATGCTGGATATATATAGTTTGAAGTTACATTCTGTTGCGGTATGTTTGAAGGATTATCTGCGTAAATCAAGGACGGAGGAGCCTGGACGCTCACATAATCGCTTAATGGAGTCTGGGTGTAATAAGGTGTTATCAAAGGCATTATGCTTACTCCCTCTGTGGCAATATATCTTGTTATATTCGTCAGCGTGGCATAACTGCCATTTGCCAGCATCTGATTATAGTTCTGCATTGATATTGCATTATTCAGAGGATAACTGCTTGTTGTAAAAAATGTTACCATATCATTCGTGAGAAACTGCCCAGTCATCTGGGCATATTGAATTTGAAAGAAATTATTTATCTGCTGTAATGAACCAGATAGAACTGCAAATGATATTCCCATCATTAATATTATAACGAATGTAGCATATACTATTTGATTTTTGTCCATTATATCCTGCCTGCGATTCCAGATATTGAAATCATTATATCACTTAATTTATCCACAACTACTAATCCGATTAAGAGCGTCAGCACTGGAAATTCCAGATTTATTATTGTATCTATAAATCCGAAAATAACTCCAGTTCCTTGCAATTTAAACATAAGACTTAATGGAAATGACCCTATTAATGTTATGAAAAATGCCGCATAAAGCAATCCTCTGTTAATGTTAAGCAATGCCTTAAAAGGACTGCTTAATCCGAATAAAATTTTCTTTGTTTCCGCTCCCATTGGTTCGTTGCTCGAAGAAAAAAATCCACTCCCATTTTTCTTAACAAGAAATGCCTCTACAAGTTTATTAATTCCTCCGTATAAATCAAGTCTTAAAAGAAGTTCATAAACAAATATGAATAGACCTATAACGATTGGATTCCAAAATAATGTTATAAAGGATATTGCTACTGCAATCCAAACTAATGTGCTTCCTCCTGGAATAATAGAAAATATAGGTAACATTTATTCGCCATTTATTTTTATTAAGATATATATTATTATAGTATATCCTAAAATAAGACCTAATCCATTATAAAAAAAATAATTAAGTGCCTGATTCGATGAATATTGATTATCGTAATAGGTATTGAATTGATATAATGCGCTCTGCGAATTTGGTTTAGATGATAACAATCCATTGTTTAAATCAAAATAAACTGCAAGAGGATTTGGAGAATTATATTGGGATGATAATAAAGCTATTGCATTCTGTTGGGGTGTTATGTATTCAAAATTATTAGCCATAGGATTTGAATAAGATAATGGAACTAATGATGATGCTGATGGGATAACTGAAACTCCTATCTTAGCTCCTATATTAACGGCGTCTATAAAAGAATTATAAAGAAAACTTGTTAGTGTTGGCAGAGTGGAATATACTATCGTTGTATTGTAAGTAATCGGACTTTGGCTTAAAAATGTAAATAATCCATCAGATGTAAGCCCTGTTGAATTTGTAGAACTGCTCGGATTTAAACACCCAACAACTCCAAGTATGCAATCTTCCAAAGGCGAAATATCTATTACTGGCGTATAAAATATAGCCCCCTGATAAGTATAATCTGAAGTATTCTGTATAAAATTAGTTACATTAAGCGGAATTGTCATATACATGTCTGGAGCGGTATTCTCATATAGATTTGAACTGAAAAAACTACTGCTTTTATATGATGTGCTGTTTGATAGGATAAATTCTATATATCCTGCTGGATTCAGATATATTATAAGCCCTGCAGAATAAATTTGCGGAAAGATATTTGAATTTAACGAAAGTATATCGTCAGGATTATAGATACTTGTGCCTGTTAAATAATTTAAATAATTCGTTGTTTGAGTCGTTCCTGAAAATTGGGTATTTATGAATATATAATTTGTTAAGGAATTATTAGTATAGTTCTGGTTTCCTGTTGTATTCAAAACTATTGCATAATCACCTAATGAATTTCCTTGCGTATAATTATTGTTTGTGCTTGTATTACTGATTAAAATCTGATTTATATACAACGAAGCATTCAGCTGATTATTATAGGTTTGTATTGAATAAACTAAATTAAATGGAATTGGTCCATAATAAAATTGGTTAAGTGCTGGCATCGAACCTATTGATATTGATGGCACTGCCTGATTAATCGTAAGGTTCTGGGTTGATGAATTATCAGTTGTCTGGTTTAAGTCTATTGCTGTTATGTTGTATAACCCTGCCGAATAATATGATGATGAACCTGCGAAGAATGTATATGAAGTAGTATTCTGGGCTTCTGCCACTTGTGTGCCATTAACATATATTGCTATCGTATCTGTTGAATTGAATGATTGAGTTGCAGTTGCTGTTAATTGACTGCCGTAAATTGTTGATGAAGGCATACTTAATGAAACCGAGCCAGCATTAACTACGCCTAAAATAAATAATATTGGCAATAAATACAATAAACGGAATAATTTGTTCATTTTAGCACGGCGGAACGAATTTTACTCAATATATTTACTATATATTGTATAACCATTAAAACAAATAAAATTAAAACTGATGGCATAGCGACGGTAAATAGCATACTTAAGGGATTTGCAGGAAGATTAAAAAAATTAAACGAAGTTGTCGTTGCAGATGAAGTAGGCAATAGAAATAGAATGATATGTATCATTTTCTCACAATATAATATAGTTAAGAAAACTATATAAAGGTTTGCTAAAAAAAATAAAAAGACCTCTTAAATAAGAGGTTTTAAAATTTATTATTTCTTAATGTATTTGAGATATACACCAGCTATTATAGCCAATATTACTGCTCCTCCGATTATTGCTCCTATTGGATTTGTCTGTTGATTTGATATAGGAGTTGTTGCTTGGACTTCCTGGAATACTACTGGGCATATAAATACCGATGGAGGCACCTGCAATATTTGTTCAGCATACGCCTGCATAACTACGAGTGCTTGGTCTGACGGCAATAATGTAGATTGGGTATAATTACCATTTTTATAGATTGTATTGAAAACAAGCAAACCGCAGTTCTGATTTGGAGCTCCTTGTATTATATACACTTGTCCTTGATTCCATGTATATGTTATAGGGAAGGAATATGTTTCTGCCTGCGTTATATTTCCAGTTACAGTTATTATACTTGTAGCACTATTTGTATTACTCTGGTTATCCAAAGCGATTACTTCCATTGGGAAATATCCTGTTTGCGAAGGCATATAAGATTGTGTTGCTGTAACCGATGTTCCTGATATAGTATTGTTGGCTATCTGCACGCCATTCCAATACCAAACTGCATAAGTAAGCGTTGCATTAGTAGCCGTATCTGAAATTGAAGATGAAAAAACCGAATTTGAATTTTGGAACACCGTAGTTGGAGTTATTGACGACACACTTATTGATGATGCCGACGCTATGCCAACCATCAAAATACTAACAAATATTCCTATAAACAATTTATTCATTTTCATTTTTATCATCTCATTTCAATTTGTTAAGGTAGATACGGACTTGGGGCGGGATTAATTGCTGGACCGAATGGATTTCCTGATTGTGCAGTTCCTATATTACTACTTCCAAATATATTCCCAAACATATTAAATACATTGCTAAATGGATTTTGCGTATTGCTTACTGCTATTGGATTTTGCAATGTCGGTAATGTTGGAGGAAGTTCAGCAATATTTGAATTTGGCAAATCCACTAAATTTCCATAAGTTCCTACCAATGTCGGAGGGGGGTCTGGGGGGTCTGTTTTTATTCCTAACATACCATTAAAAATATTACTGATGCCACTACCCATACCATTGAAAAAACTACCGAAGCCCATAAAAAAAATAAATGGTAGCATATTTACCACTTATTTAAATATTAGCCCTAATCTTTGCAATATCGCAACAAATGCTAATATTACTACTATAACTAATATTATCTCTGCCGCTGGAACAAGTAATGTTGTTGCATTACTTGCCTGCCCAAGAGTAAATGCAGTATTCTGGAATACGCCATTGCTTAGACTTTGGGTATATGCATCTGACGACGCTGGATAATATGTAGTCAGTTGTGCAGATGCAGTTCCTATTAAAATAGAAACTGAACCTACAACACCACTAACAATTAACCCTATTTTTTTAAAAAGTTTCATTTTTATCACTTTTTAATTTTTTAGATTAATTGCTTACCTGCGTTTTCCGCCAATGTGTTCAACCAATTTTGCGCCTATCACGAAAAATGCAATAATTATCACTACCAGAACTCCAAATTCAATTATACCTCCAAAAGAATTTAAATTAATTCCTAAAACAGTTGTTGAAGATGCACTGGATGCCGATGCACTGGATGCCGCACCGCTAAGCATTTCTGCCTGCTGGACATAGCTTGAACAAGCCAAATTGGAATTTCCAAATTGAACTTGATATGCTTCAATTATCTGCATACCTTGGTCTGCTGGCAAAACTGAATAATTGCTATATGTAGTTGTTCCATTAACTGTTGATGCAGTTGTCGAATAGACTGTATCTACACAGCCGAAGCCGCTAAGACCTGCTAATTCATACACTTGTCCGTTATTCCATGTATAGAGTATCGGAAGAGCTGGGGGAGCTGTTGGGGTTACATTTATCATTTAATTCACCTATTTATTATTTTAAATAGATAAGTATATAAACCCCTACTATTGGCTTCATCGGACTTTTATCGGACTAAATCGGACATTTTTGGAAATGTCATCTTTTCTGCTCGTAAATTATGTATTTTATTTTCCTTAAAGATACTTTTGTCGTTCTTGAAATCTCCTTTAATTTATATCCTTTTAAGCGCATTCTTTTTATTCTCTTTTTCGTCTCAATAGTTACCATTCAATCAACCAAATAATAAAAATACAATACTTCCTATAATAATTACCACTCCTAAAACCAACATAATTATATAAAAGCTTATCGGGGAATACTGCGTTAATATATAAGGAGTTGCTACTGTAAGGTTCATATCAAATGGCTGAGCTATCGGCGGAGGAGTTATTATTGTATTTATGTTTATGGTTTCGGTTATCGCCTTTGTTATCCCTGCGGTATCTGTTGCGTAAATCGTTGCGTATAATGTTTCAGGGGCATAGCTTATCGCATCTGGATTCAATCCACAGAATATTCCAAATAGCCCTGCATTCGAGATACTTGACTGGCAGGAATAAGAATTTATGAAATTGTCTGATTGAACAGTATAATTAACTGGTAGTGTTGCATTTCCTAAAAATGTAAGATTTAATTGGACATACTCTGACGACGGAGTGTTATTGCTTATAATATAATTTATTACTGGTTCTGGACTGCTGAAATTAAATGGCGCACCCAAAACTGTTATCAGCGAGGTATTCATTGTATATACCCCAAATGTATCATATTGCTTTTCGGTTACAGTAAAACTGTTGTTTGATAGATACATAAATTGTATTGAATTTAATCCATTAGTTATATTAGTATAATTTATTATCTGCCCATCGCCCCAGTTTATAGTCAAATTTGCCAGAGGGAATGTTCCTGCTTGTGCCGTAAAGGTATATGTAGTATTCAATCCTGCTGTAACGCTTGTTGGAGACAACTGGCTTATCGCTGGAGGCGTATAAGGATTTACAGTTATTGTCTGTGTGAATTGGGGGCTTGGCTGGGCATTTATGTCTATTGCACTTGCCGATAGCAGGTATGTTCCTGCCGAAGCATAAGTATTATTGACAACCACTTCGGTTTGGTTGGTTATTGCCTGTGAAACTGTATTATTATTACCAAAATTTACCTGTATGGTTGATAACGAGAAAGTTCCTGGAGTTACATTGAATGTAAAACTTGTTGGAACTGTTGCATAAGTGCTTGTTGGACTTACTGAATTTATAGTAGGAAGTTGGTATAAAGTCGTTATATTCTGTCCGAAAGCAGTTGCGTAGTTATTAATATCCACTGCATACGCCTGGATATTATAAGTAGTCGCCGATGCCAGAGGATATGTGTGGGCTATATAAGTGCTTGAATTTGTTGTTACATTTTCTACGCTTGAATTGTCGCCCCAATTTACTTGAATATAAGATAATGGAAAACTGCCATTAGTTACATTAAAATAGAAATTATTTGAGACTACATCATATACCGTTGTTGGAGTTATACTTATAACCTGCGGGGTTACATAAGGTTCTACAGTTAATGTTATGCTTTGGCTTGTTTCTGTATTATTATTGGAATCAGTAATCGTAAAATATGCCACATAAGTGCCTGGCGAATAAATATGATTTATATCCTGCGATATTGATGATACATTATTCAAATTAATAAATTCAGGGGTTGAACCGTCTCCGAAATGCATCGTCATATTTGAAAGCGGATTCGAGCCTGCGGTTACATTTACTTGGAATGTAGTATTTACTTTTGAATATAGATTGCCATTATAGGTTTCATAATTGAAATAAGTTATCTGTGCCAACTGCTGGGCATATACTGAATATTGTTCTGATGTTGTATTTCCGTATATGTCGGTTGCATATACTACTACTGGAAAGCTTCCTGCTGTCGTAAAATCGTATTCAACATTTGCTATTCCTCCGAGTGTCGGTGGAGTTGAAACCGATACATTAGTCCCATTAAAGCTGAATATTACTGACTGTATTGGAAATGAACCCTCCTGGATTGTTATGCCATAACTTACAGAAGTATTATATATCACTTGCGTCGGAGTAAATCCAGACAATACTGCATTAGCATAATTTGACACTGTAATTGCAGTAGAGTTGCTTCCAGAAAACCCGTTTGAATCAGTTGCACTCACCTGTATTATATAACTTCCTGCCTGAGCATAAGTATGCGAAATATAGTTTATCCCAGTTGCATTAAGCGATGGCGATGTTGTCGAGTTTATTATCGTAGTATTTCCGTCTCCGAAATTCCATGCCAACTGGACTATTGAATAATTGCCCTGCGTTAGATTTACACTGAACTGCGTAGATATGCCATTTACTATATTAACCTGCCCACTGGCTGTCTGCGGGTTTAAGTTTGTTGTAGGATATATTGTCAAATTGCTGACTACTGGGGGATAATAAAGCGTTACTACCACACTTGTAGATGTGCTTACCGATGCACCATTTATATCACTTACTTGTGCTTCAATAGTATATGTCCCTGCTGAAGTTATCTTGTATTCGTAGGTATTAGTTCCGCTAACTGCCTGAACCGATGCTATTATATTTCCACCATTATACCAAACAATATTGCCTAATGAAAATCCGCCTGGAGTTACATTTACATTATAATCAAAATTAGTATTAGTATATACGCTGGTCGTGATTGTTCCGTTATTTGGATTTGTTATGTATATACTCCCAATAGTCGGCATTGGATACGCTGTTGCAGATATTGAAGTTGATGAAATATCGTAATATCCTTGCGAGTCTATTGCTTCTGCTGTTGCAGTATAAGTTCCTGTCGCTGAATAGGCATTAGTTTGGCTATTGCTTCCGCTTACTGCCCCATTTGAATATGTATTTCCATTTCCGAAATTCCAATTTAAATTTGCCAAAGGATTAGTTCCTTGTGTCAGTGTGGTGGAGAATGTATTTGTATATGTCGAACCTGCTGGCGTATCATAAGTAGAGGTAGGTGTTATCGTGCTTACTGTCGGATATACATAAGACACTGATATTGTCGCCGAACCTGAACCTGAATTTCCCATATTGTCTGTTAATGTTGCAGATAATGTATAAGTATTTGTTTCGCTTCCACTCCCGCTTTTAGAGTTCATTTGATAAGTATGAGGTTCTGTATAAGTTCCACTACCACTTACACTCTGGGATATTGATGCAGAACCATCGCCCCAATTCCAGGTTAAAGTATTTAGAGGACAAGTTCCTTTTGTAATGCCAATTGAAAATGTCTGCGATTGGGTTGCTGTTGATGATTGGGCGTTTAATGAAGAAATTGTTGGTCCTACCCAAGAATTTACATTTATAGACGATGATGCTATGCTTCCGCTTTTTCCGTTTGAATCTACTGCATAAGCGTCTATTGTTCTTGAACCTGAATTTGAATAAGTATGCGATTCTGTGCTTGCTGTCGAGTATTCAGTATATGAACTGCTTGAACCTCCCCATTCTATATAAAGATTGCTTACAGGGTATGAACCAGTCGCAATGCTGAAACTATAAGTTCCTGGATAATCATTATAAATTCCGCTTACTGCCCCGTTGCAGACATTTGATGATGGTGGAGATATAGATACAATTGGATATTCATAGGCATTTATCGTAACCGATGATGAAGAAGATGAAGTAGAGCCATAAGCAGAACCCTCATTTGTATAATAATAAGATTGTAGCGAAACAGAAGTAGTATAACTGTTAGGAGTTGAATAAGTGTGTGTAATCGTAGCCACCCAATTACTGCCTGATGCTGAAAATGATGACGATGAAAGCGGACTTGTAGTTCCGTCTCCCCAATTGAATGTTCCAGAAGGGGCTTGTTCTGTATATCCGTTTGTTGTCTGTTGTGGAACTGTTATAGTAGCAGTCATCTGAACTGATGTTACATAGCCATTGCTTGCCGACGGAGATTGCGAAAAGGATATTGAAGGCGTTGCCAAATCAGGATAAATAATCAATAATGTCTGCCCACTGTCATAAGTTGAAGAAGTTATAGGATTGTATATTGTCGTGCTTGGGTAATATGCTCCGTTTGCTGAATATGCTTTTGTCGCTGTTATTACTCCAGGACTGCTTGGGTTATTTTCAGAATTTGAATATAAATTTACATTTGCACATAATGTAGATGAACCGCAGGTAAATGAACTTGCCGCTGTTATTGTTGAGCCAGCATCTGCTGTTGCGTATTTTAGAGTAGGGGCATTTGCAGAAGGATTTACTATAATTACGCTTGTTAAAGTTGCAGTATTACCATTCCCTCCCCCTGTTACTATATGAATATATGCAGAATAAATCCCAGTAGATGCATATTCGTGGTTTAATTGCAGGTATTCAGTTCCGTTTGGACCCTGTTCTGTATTAGTTGATGAATATTGAGCCGAGAAAGCTGTTGTTGATACTGGCGTATAGCCAAAACTTCCAGAACAAAACACCACATTATTTATCGCCACTCCGTCTACGGTTACCGTAAGCGAAGGCTTAGATGAAAGAGCAGATAATCCAGAATTAAATTGCATTGTGTCTGAACTTCCATCGCCCCAGTAATAAGTTGCAGTTGCCGATATATCGCCTCCGCAGTATAATCCCCACTGCATAGCTTGGCTCCATGAGCTTGAGCTTGTTCCAGGAGAGATTGAACTGTCATAGCCCCAATAATCTCCATTATAATTATGGTAAGAACAAATTTCAGAAGTAAATGAACCGTAGATAGTGCTTAATTGACAGATTGAACCTGTAGGACTTATATAAGATGCCCCACTAATACTAATTATTCCTGCAATTAACACCAATGGTAAAAACAATAATAATTTGTTCATCCTCTTACCTTAAATTATAGATTATTTATGTATTTCCACAATATCATTCCAGCAACCAATAAAACCAATATTGAAACTATTACAATCAATACTGTAAATAAAATATCACCTATTGCCGTGCTTATCGCAGAGCCGAATACATTGCTGAACAAATTAGTGAATACATCTCCTTCATTTATATTTGGATTATTATTGAAGAGCAGTTGCCCTACTCCTCCCACTACTGTCTGGATATAATTTACCGTCGCTATTGACTGCGAGAAGCAATTGCCTTGCGTATCGCAAGTTGTTACTGAAACATTGTAATGTCCTGCTGTTGAATACTGATGCTCAAATGTATATTGTGTAGTCCCTGCACTTGAAAATATCGTTTGAGATATTGGACTTCCATCGCCCCAGTTTATATTAACCTGACTTATTGAATATGTATCATTTATAGGTATCCATGTTAATGTCATTATTTCCTGGTTGGGCGGATTAAGATTTATTATTAGAGACGCATTTGATACTTCCCAATAGCTTGACGGCTGGTTTGAAGATATATAAAGATTTGTAGTGCTTTCCGAACAGAATCCATTTATGTCGCATATCTGGACTACTGTGTTAAAATAGCCAGACTGATTAAAAGCGTATGACACATAATTGTCTCCATTAAATCCTAAATTTATGAAATAATTATTCTGCATATCCCAAGTTACATTCGCTATTGGGAAACTGCCAGCAGTTCCTGTTGTCTGCCATATCGTGCTTACATTTACCGTTGAATTTGCAGGAGTTATCGTTGAGATTTTAGGGAGAATATAGGTATTAAATGTAATATTTTGAGTTGAATTTACTGAATTATTTAGCGTGTCATTCGCTATAAAAGTCAAAGGCAAAGTTCCTGAAAAGTTATAGTTGAATGTGTAATTTATAGTTCCATTCGTTATGTTTGTAGTGCTTGAATTTACCAGCGTATTGTTGAAATACCAAGAGTAATTTGTTAATGAAACATTATCCGAAACATTTACGCTGAATGTGGTATTTAAATATTGGTATGTTGAGTTCGGAGTTATCTGCGTTGCATTAAGCGAAGATAACGAGCTATTAAGTATTGTAACACTTCCAGCCGACGCTATGCCTATGCCTAATACTGATGCAAATATAAATAATAAAAAAAATCTTTTTTCCAATTTAAAACCTATCTATTATATTATACCTAAATTATATATAAGTATCTATAAACTTATTCTTTTGGTTCTTTTCCTTGCCCTGAAAATCAAGGCAATTATCAAAGTTCCAATTCCAGAAAAAAACGCCACCATATAAATTATGCTTGACGGATTTTGCAGAAACGCTGATTCATTTTTTAATTCTTTAATGTAAAGTTGCGTCTGCGTGAAATTATTAGCCAGATTCTGTGTTGTTGCATTTTGCAGGGGAAATCCTAATACTATCCCCCAATTCTGCGTGTTGCAGTCTCCCAGATTGTCGCATATAATTGTTGTTATTGTAAAATTATCTAAATAAGGGAATGTATGCACTACGCTAAAACCTCCTGTTATATTAAACTGATTTTCCGTAGCTGGAACACTGCCATATCCGTCGTTCCATAATATTGTTA
This sequence comes from Microcaldota archaeon, assembly GCA_021828345.1. The sequence goes on along the minus strand of JAJZJI010000010.1, from coordinate 1,271 downwards.
TGTTTTTTACTGGGTAACTGCCCTGCTGGATTGAGAAATCATAAGTCTCGGTAACTGCATCTGCCCCATTATAAGGAGCATTAGGCAGAACCGAAATTACCGCTGGTGGATTAAATGATAAAACTGGAAGCGTAAATTCATATGTTGATTCTAAATTCTGCATATCATATATTTGCACCGTAACTACATAAGTCTGCGGTATTGTATAAGTATGGTAGAAATAAAACGCCTGTTTGCCAGTTGCTCCTCCAAATGTATAGCTTGATTGACTTCCATCGCCCCATATTACCGTAGCATAGCTTAATCCGAATGTTCCGCTATATGCCGTGAATACATAGCTTTGGTTATGTATATAACCTTGCTGGGTATTCATTACTACTGTCGGAGCTGTATAATTTAGAACCTGGATTTGCGTTGAATTTTCCACTGAAAATGAATTAATATCCGAAAGATTTGCCAATAATGTTATATTGCTTGCACTGGCTGTATAGATATGGTTTATGCTTATTTGAGTTTGAGTTAATTTTACTGCTGAAGTAGTCGCATTAATTCCATCTCCGAAATACATAGTCAGTCCGCTTAATGGAAAACTTCCACCAGATTGATTTACCTGTATCGTTGAAGTAATATTAGTATAAGTATAATTTATGAAATTATCTGTTTCTATAATCGGGACTGTTATCTGCGGGAATACGTATGGCGTGCTTGTAATATACTGGGTTAGATTTAATGTGTCGTTGAACTGGTCTATTTCCGATATTACTGCTGTGTTGTTTGTTATTGAATTATTTGTGAATAGATTATATAAGCTTTGATTTATTGTATTTCCAGAGCCATTTAATATTGTAGTGCTATTTGCGAATGTTATTGTTATATTTGTAATGTTCCAATATGAAGAGCCGTTTAGATAATAGGTATAATTTAATAGATTGAATATCTGTGGGGCTGTTCCGTTCAAAGTTGCATTAGGCAATAGGTATTGATATGTTGGTATAAGCGTGAAATTATAGAATGGCGTTGTCGTATTTAGCGTAAAGCTTTGGCTTATTGTCGTATAGTTGTTATTTGTTATTATTCCTGTATAATTGTATAGTGCTGTCGTGTTAGGTTGCTGGATTATGCTTATATTCTGTGAATTTAATAGAGATATTATTGGTGTGCTATTTAATTCTATTGTTATATTGTCTGATGTAGTATTTTCTGTTGTTGTTGCATTAATAGGTATTGTTTGGTGTTGATATATAGAATAATTGCCATTAGTTCCATTTAAG
>JAJZJI010000009.1 GCA_021828345.1 Microcaldota archaeon | reverse complement strand
TTAATTCTTTAATCTCTACCACTATGCAGATAAGAGCTTATCTATAGCATCAGAAACCTTTCTCTCGTTTGGTATATAATATTTTTCATATCCAGGCATAGGATATGGAAGGCTTGCCGAACCAACGCGCATTATAGGCGCTGATAATTCGAACATTGCTTTTTCAGCTATACGTGCTGCTATCTCAGCTCCAACACCAAAACTAAGTGATGCTTCATGCACTATTAATACTTTTCCCGTCTTCTTTGCGCTCTCGATTATAGTCGCCTCATCTATAGGATTTATCGTACGCAGATCTATCACATCCGCAGATAGATTCTTCTTTTCAACTACGCTATTTACTACTGGCACCATAGTACCATACGTTATTATTGTTAAGTTATCGCCCTTCTTTAAATAATTGGCTTTGCCGATCGGTACCTCATATGCACCCTCAGGTATTTCTTGCTTAAATAGCCTATATAATTTTGTAGGCTCTAAAAATATTACAGGATCCTGCATCTTCAATGCCTTCATCATAAGGCCCTTTGCATCATATGGATTTGATGGTTCAACCACAATTAAACCGCCTATATGCGAATAATACGCCTCGGGGCTATCAGAATGATGCTCCAATGTTTTAACTCCGCCACTAACCGGAGTTCTTACAACCATAGGCACATTCATTGTTGAACGCGTCCTGCTTCTAAACCTAGCAGCATGATTTAGTAGTTGGCTAAAACCTAATAGCATAAAACCCGCAAATTGTATTTCTGGAACGGGTCTTAACCCAGATATTGCCATCCCTATAGATGTACCTATTATACTAGATTCTGCAAGTGGCGTATCTAAAACGCGTTTATCTCCAAATTTATCCAGCAATCCATCAGTAACTCTAAACACACCGCCATCCTTTGCTATATCCTCGCCTAATAATACTATCTTATCATCCGCTCTCATACTTAATTCCAATGCATTATTCAATGCAGATACCATATTAACATTCATAAAAACACCTATTGCCAGAAATTAGCGGCTATTGCGCTGTCCTCCTCCTCTTTTAATACTTCAGGCATGAAACTATATATATTCTCAAACATGCTCCTAGGATCCTCCTTAAATGTCTCCGCCTCCTCAACCGCTTTATCTATTTGAGCAAGCTGCTCCTCTGTTGTCTTTTTCTCTAAATCATCATTCCATAATCCTTTCTTTACAAGATATATTTTAACCCTTTTCAATGGATCCTTCTCCACCCACGCTTTTACTTCTGAATCGGAACGGTATTTTGTAGGATCATCAGCTGTTGTATGCATACTCATCCTATATGTAACGCACTCTATTAGAGTAGGTCCATTCTTTGAATTATCTATTGCATCCTTAACAACTTTATACACGCCTATAACATCATTTCCATCAACCTGTACACCTTTTATACCTACAGCTACAGCTTTTTGAGCTAATGTCTCTGCCGCTGTCTGCTTATTTCGTGGTATAGATATTGCCCATTGATTATTCTCAATTATTGCTATAAAAGGAAGCTTATTCACTCCCGCAAAATTTATCGCTTCATAAAAGTCGCCTTCGGATGTACCTCCATCACCGACATATGCAACAGCAACATTAGAACTTCCTAGATATTTTTGAGTGAATGCAACTCCAGCGCCATGTGGCATCTGTGTCGCAACGGGCACTATTATAGGTAGTGCATTTATACTTTTAGCGGTGGCGTTACCCTCCTCAAATCCCTTCCAATATAGAAAATAGCTTTTTATTGGAAGACCACGTGCAAGATATATACCATGCTGCCTAAATGCCGGTATTAAATAATCGTCTTTGCGCATTGCAAACGCAACACCTATTTGAGAGGCTTCTTCCCCTAAAAGAGGCGCAAATGTATCCGCGCGCCCCTGTCTTTGCAAACTTAATGTCTTAGAATCCAAATTTCTTGCAAAAAGCATATACTTATACATTTCAACTATTTTATTATCATCAACATCTTTTGGCATCAAATTAGCATCTATATTACCATTTTCATCCATAACCTGTATGTAGTCGATAGAACACTCAAAAACCTTTTTTTGCATAAAAACACACAATTCAATAACACAAGTAAATATTAAATGAATTTAGTTTATTTAAGATCATTTATAGATTGCTTTATGGCGTCTATTCCAATAATCGGCTTTTCGCACATATTATTTTTGCATATATAAAGTGACGGTTTTTCATTAATAGGCATATTTTTTACATATTCTGCAATGCCATTTACGTATTTACTCTTTAAAATTATTGTTTTATTTGGAATAAAATTTTTATTAATACAATTTATTATCTCGCGAGCGTAATTATTTGATAAATCATCTTTTACCACTATTACAAATTCATAGCTTCTACCAAACTGGTAGAATAATGCATTCAACAATACCGCATAATTTAATAAATTATTACCACCACCAATTATAAATTTCAACCCCAAATTTGCAATTTGCATATATCTTATATTTCCAGTAATTCTTGATATTTTTATTAGATCGTATATAGCAATTGAGTTACCAGAAGGAGTTGCATTATCATATAATATTTTTTCTTTTTTATTCTGCTCATTTAAGTTTTTATTGAAAAAGAAAACATGTTCCTCTTTATCGTAGAATTTTTCTACCATAGTTTCTGCTAAACTTACTGCATATTTTAGATACTTCTCTTCAAACGAGGATTCGTATAAATCAATAAATCCATTTATTACAAAAGCATAATCGTCCAAAAATCCATCTACGTACCCCCCATCTACATATACATGAAACAAATTGTTTTTATCTTCCATATTTTTTATTATAAAATCAGCATTGCGCACTGCAGTTGATAAATATTTTTCATTTAACGTTGCTGCGTATAATTTAGATATAAATGAGGTAGCAAGTCCATTTAAATCGGATAATATCTTATTATCGATCTTCAATGTTGAATTATTATCACGCATAATTCTTACTTTCATTATCGAATCATTCAAAATTTTCACTACTTTATTTATAGATAGATTATAGCGCTCGGAGAGCTCTTTATGACTCATATTTTGATATAATATATTGCCTTTTGGCAGCATGCCATTTTTTTCTATATAATTACCTTCACGTTCTACACCAAACGCATTGGAAAATATTTCAAGCTCTTGTCCAGATAAAACAGACTGTAGCTGATTATATGTTACTGTATAATATTTTCCTTCGATTCCATCGCTATCAGCATCAATTGCAGTATAAAAAGCACCGTTATCCGAAATAAATTGATTTAGCATACAGGATGCTATCTCTTCTGCTATATTTAGAAAAATCTGCTCTTTTGTGATTTGGTATGTCTCCAGATATATTATGCCCATTAACGCCTGATCATAGAGCATTTTTTCGAAGTGTGGCAAATGCCAATCTCTTGCTGTTGAATATCTATGTAGCCCAAAACCAATTTGATCATACGTACCACTAAATCGTAAATATAATAACGTCTGTTTTACCATATTTAGCGCATCATGATCATTTGAATAATCATAATAGCGTAGTAAAAATCCTAGATATGAGGGCATTGGAAATTTCATATTATTTCCAAAACCGCCATAATCGTAATCGAACATTTCATAAAGATATCCATATATTGTATCTAGCACGTTTTTGTTTATATTTTCTGATTTTTTCTTATTTGGTAAAATACCAAAAGATATGCGTTCTGCAAGCGTATGTGCATCATCTTGTATTTTATTTGGATTTTTAATCCACTCTTCAGAAAGTTCCTTAATATATGACAACATTCCGATTGATTGAAAATTGCTTAGTTTTGGCATATATGTAGTAATTAAAAAAGGATTAAGATCAGGAAGTAATATAATTGTAAGCGGCCAACCACCATGCCCATTAATTTTCTGACATAATGACATATAATAATTATTTATGTCAGGACGCTCCTCTTTATCTATTTTTATTGATATAAAATATTTATTTAGTATATTTGCAACGTCATTATCGATAAAGGATTCTTTTTGCATTACATGACACCAATGGCATGTCGAATAACCTATAGAGATAAATATTAATTTATTCTCCAATTTAGCTTCAAGTAATGTTGAATTAGACCATTCACCCCAATTCACAGGATCGCAAGAGTGCTCTAATAAATATGGACTTTTTGATTTGTAGAGCATATTTTTATTTGGCAATAATTCACCAGTAAATCTTAAAAGTACCTAATATTTTTTTATTTAAATCAAATGTCCTAATAAGATGATTATTTGTATCAACAATATATAACATTTCTTTATATATTTTAACATCAGAAGGCTCATAAAGACCAAGCGTATCGCAATCCTTATCCTCGAATCGGCATTGTGAGTTAGAGTCTTTTTTTATCAGAGTTATAATAGTTTTTGTAGAAAGATCAATTAATCGTATAGAGTTATTGTATGTATCAGCCACATAAATTTTATCTTTTGCTTTTGTTATCCCAAGAGGATGTTGAAGTCTGCCAACATTAAGCCTGCCATCAATATTCCCATATATAAAAAGTCCCGCTCCAATTATTGTACTTATAAAATTTTCTGATAGATTTATTGAACGCACTGAGGAGGTCTCGCTATCAACAACATATATGTAATCATCCTCGCAAAATATTCCGCTTGGCTGTGCCATTAGAGCTTTTTCTAAATCTCCATCAACTATATTCTCATATCCCGCACCAGCAAACGGCCTTATAGTCTCATCATCAAAATCATAACGCCATATTTGATGTAATCCGGCCATTGCAATGTATAGATATTTGCCATTTATCGATAAATCCCATGGAGATAGTAATGAGGTTTCTTTTGCGATATATTTATTATTAAAACTCATATGAACGCCCCTTTCCCCATCGCCTGCGATTGTAACAATACGCCTATTTCGCATATCAGCAGCCCTTATAGAGTGATTTCCAGTATCAGCTATATACAAAATATTTTTTCTAAAAAATACACCTTGTGGTTTTAAAAGTCGCGAATTGTCAAAATTACCATCTAAAAATCCTCCATACCCACACCCTATTATATCCATAACACGATTATCGCTGCGCCCTAAAATAAGCACCCTATTATTTGAGGTATCACTAATAGCAATAAGTTTTCCATTCTCTGATATTGCTATTTTTCCAGGGTATTTCAACTGGTTTTTCTCTTCTTCATCACTCTTATATTGGATATAGATATCGGCACGTTTTTTTGAAAGAAGTTTTTCATTTGCATACCGATCTAAAAGATCATCTATTATTTCAGATATAGACTCATTTGAAATTTCTCCGGCAACTTTATGTAGTATTGTACCGTCAGGTCCTATAAAAACAAGTGTGGGCCACGCGTGTATTCCATACTCCTTCCATAAATGCATATTTTCATCAACTATCACCGGATGTTTTATACCATACCTAGTTATTGCATCCATAATATTTGATGGGTTTTTTTCGTTTGTATATTTTGCGGAATGAATACCAATTATAGCGACAGGTTTGCCCTTATAACGCGCCTCCACGTAATTTAGTGTTTGTGCCATATGTACACAATTTATACAGCAATATGTCCAAAAATCTAATACAACAATCTGCCCTTTAAGCATATCTATATCTATTTGTTTTTTGGCATTTAACCATTTAAAGGACTTTGGAAATTCCCTTATTTTTTTATCCATAAAGGTAGGTTTATCTAGCATTATTAGACTATAGACACTAAACTTAATATAATGTGCAATTCCTACATTTATAAAAAGCGTAATAAAACCAAACGGATATATTTAGTATATTCGATTGATATTAAATAGGTAAGTTATGCAACCGATATATTTATACTAATTTTAGGTATTTTCAGTTACATTATAACAATTTTTTATATTTATAAATTATCAAAAACCATAAGAAGCAAAAAAATACGAACATTTACTTTAGGCGGAATATATATGGCAATGCTGTTCTTTGTATCCATATATGGATTTTTAACATTCTGGAATGAAAAATGGGACAGATAAAAACTATACAAAAGTATAATATAGTTTAATTGTGCTCTGCTTATTATGAAAAATATATCAATAATAGATAGTTATAAGGATGAAATTGTAAAAACCATGCAGAGCATGATAGAAATAAAATCTATATCTCCACAAAGTGGGGGGGTTGGAGAATCGGACCGCGCCAATTTTCTTGAAAACATTTTAAAAAATATGGGACTTCAGACCAAACGTTATGAGTATGTTGATAATAATAACGTAAAACGCCCTAGCATAATAACAAGGATTGGCAATTGCAAAAGAACATTGTGGATTATAGCACATATAGATACTGTTTCCGAAGGAGACATAGATATGTGGAAGTATAACCCATTTAAAGGGACAATTGTTAGGGATAAGATTTATGGACGAGGTACAAATGATGATGGTCAAGATGTTATTGCCGCCATTTTTGCACTAAAAGCAATAATAGATACGAAAGTTGAATTAAATTACAATTATGGACTGGCCCTTGTTGCAGATGAAGAATTAGGCAGCACATATGGAATAAGAAAATTGCTTGATGAAAATATATTCAAGTCTGAGGATATTATATTAGTTCCAGATGGGGGAAGTGCAAGTGGAGATGAAATAGAAATAGCTGAAAAAAGCTTATTGTGGCTTAAAATAACAGCCACTGGAAAACAGGTACATGCAAGTACACCAGAATTGGGAAGTAATGCATTACGCGCAATGATAAAATTCTTAGATTTAATTGATTCGCATCTACATGAAAAATATAATTTAACTGATGAAAATTTTTCTCCAAATAAATCAACATTCGAAATGACTAAACATGAAAAAAACCAAGATAGTATAAATATGATCCCAGGAACTGAAATATTTTACATTGACTGTAGAATTTTACCAATCTATAAAGTGGATGATATATTAAATGATGTAATGGAAATAGCAATTAAAAGCTCAAATACCACACTTAATATTAAGGTTGAGGTATTTGTAAGAGAGGATTCTGCTGGTCAAACATCTCCAAATTCTGAGATAGTGAAATTAACGTCAAATGCAATTAAAAGTGTGATTAATATAACTCCTAAAGTTATAGGTATTGGTGGTGGGACATTTGCAAGTTTCTTTAGAAGACGAGGTATTGATGCAGTAGTATGGAGCAAAAAACCCGACATACCACATATTATAGATGAGTATGTAATAATAGATGACATATTAACAGATGCTAAAGTCTTTTATTTTATGGCATCTAAGCAATAGAAAGTGGTATGTTTGCCTTCTAGAAAACAGCATTACAAATGGATGACAACGCTAGTACCCATATCAGCAATAAGCGGAGGCCTTGGTATATTTATACCGCTTTATATAATATATCTTAATGGAAACGTTTTTGACGTTGGCATTGCATTTGCGTTATATAACTTAGTTAGCATACCATCTTCAATAATATGGGGAAGACTAACGGATAATTACAAAAAAAATAAACCATTCATAATGCTCTCCCTGCTTTTAACATTGCCCATACTATTAGGTTTTACTTTATTTCAGGGGTTATATAACTCATATTTATATTACTCATTATATGCAGTAATCGCAACAGCTGCATCTCCTGCAATAAACATACTAGTCATGGGAACAAAAAGAAGCAGAAGCCTTCCTAGATACTTTAGCAGATATGCTATATTTAATTTAATAGGATCAATAACCGCATTTGGATTTGGAATTTTAACATCAGAAAAAAATCCATTTATATACGTCTACATATTAGTGATATTAAATATAATTGCAATATTGCTTGCATACTTTTTAATAAAAGATAAAAAAATAGACCTACCAGAGAATGAAATAAAAAAGGCCAATGGAATTTTTCCTTTATTAAATACACTTACATCACTACCTAATATTTTTGTTGGAAGTGGTATGATAAAACGAGTACACGAGGCTGTATTAAATATCGAGAAAAAAAAGGTTTATCAGCTATTGGGGGCAATAGTATTATTTAACATAGGATATTATCTTTTTAATACATCTTATGTCCCATACCTTAAGATATATGGACTTACTTATAGCAGCATATTCACGATAAATCTTGTGAATGGTATTGCGCAGATTGCCATATTTATTTACATAATAAAAATAAAACAAGGTATGCACTTAAACAGACTTTATACCCAGTCCATATTTTACAGAAGCTCTGGATATGCAATTGCAATTCTTGCAGTCTTTATCCCAGGATTTTTCTTTGCGACAAACATAATCGGGTATATGGTTGCCGGTTTCGCATACGCTGTATGGAATCTTTCCTCGTCCGTTTTATTGTATGATATAGTTAGAGGTTCAAAGGCGGGATATTATGTTGGGGTATGGACAGGACTACTTGGAGGATCTGCCGTATTTGGAGCGTTATTATCTGGCGTATTGTCAACATATATAAGTTATACCACCACATTTTTAATCGCGATCGTATTTACAATATTTTCTGGACTTCTATTTTCAAAGAACTTCGATCATAAAATAAAAAGAAAGTAGAACACATATGCACGTGCACATTTTATATATTAATCTTTTTGTATGATATGTATATAGGTATTATAATGGACATTGATAAAAAAATTGATATTATCAAATCAGAACCTACAGAAGAAATAGTAACAATTGATGATTTAAAACATATATTAGAGACCAATAATAAACCAAAACATTATATTGGATTAGAAATAAGTGGGATACCACATATTGGGCATCTTTTCGTTGGTGGAAAAAAGATAAATGACCTTGATATGGTTGGGGTTAAAACAAATATCCTCCTTGCAGATTGGCATAGCGTTGCAAACAAAAAACTTGGAGGGGATTGGGATAAAATAAAGGAACTATCCAAATTTTATAATGATTTATTCAAAGCATTCTGTCCGAATGCAAATATAGTATTAGGCTCGGATTTATATGAAAAGAATGATGAGTATTGGAAGAACCTTATAAGCACTTCAACACAGGTAACAATTGCAAGAGCAACAAGAACACTCATAATACAGGGAAGAAATGAAAAAGATACACTTTATGTATCACAATATATATACCCGATAATGCAGGCGATAGATATAGAGGCGCTGGATGTTGAAATACCACATGCGGGGATGGATCAAAGACGGGTGCATATGTTAGCAAAAGAGATATTTGAAACACGAACGCCTAAACGTATTATAGCACCAATACATCACCACCTTCTACCAAGTCTTCTTGAACCACCTAAAATAGAGAGTAGCATGGTCAAAGAGGAGATTGTTGCTGCAATGAAGATGAGTAAATCCAAACAGGGTTCGGCAATATCAATTTTAGCTACAGATGATGAAATACGCAGCACAATAAAAAAAGGATGGTGCCCAGAACGCGTTACTTTGGAAAATCCGATTTTAGAACTTATAAAATATGTTATAATACCCAATCTTAAAAGCTTTGATATTGAAAGAAAAAAAGAATATGGTGGTGATCTTAATTATATTGATTACAAAGAACTTGAAATGGCTTACGCGAATGGAAAAATACACCCACTAGATCTAAAAAATGCAGTAGCAAATGCCATAATAAAATTATTTAAACAAATACGCCCAGTTACAGAAAAATATAAAGAACAGGTCTTGGACATAATGAACAATAAGTGATCCTTTGGAGAATAAAAGACGTAGAATACGCAACATACTTATAATGGATACGGGCTCGTATAAAACATTTGGTGGTTCTGTTAAAGACTCCTATGATTTATATTTATACATTTCTAAAAGCAAAAATTATAAAGTCGATATGCTTGGAAATTTTTCCAAGATAGATAGCACACTTAAATCGCTTCAAATAAGCGATGTATTTTCTGAAAGATATACTAATGCAGCTACATCAAGCGGTTTTGATTATAAACTAGTCATTATGAGGTTATTTAAAAATAACAACCTTATAAACAAAAAATTTTTAGATAAAAAATATGATATTTTACTTTTAAATTCAAGAAAAGATATACCAATAGTTGATGCTTATTTAGAATTACACCCAAATGCTAAAACCGTTTATATTGATAGAGGTAATATAGTACTCAACTATAAAAAATCGGGTTTAAAGAGATTATCACCAAATATGTTAGGTAGCGCATTTTTAGTAGGACTTATGGCTAAATGGCTTAGTCTTTTTATAGCAATAAATGCCGAACAGTATAAGAGCGCAAAGACTATTTTCAAAAATAATACACATATTATTTATACAGGCATTGCACCGCATAGAATATATAAAAAAATAAGTATTAAAAAAACATATAACGGCGCGATATATGTAGGTAGGCTTGAAGAAAAACAAAAACGCGTCAGTTTTCTAATAGAGGGAATTAAACGCGTAATAGATAACCATTCGGAGCTAAAAGAGAAAGTTATATTAAAAATAATAGGAGATGGCCCAGATAAAACTAAGTACATTGAAATGGTAAATAAGCTTGGACTTCAAAAAAACATAGTTTTTATTGGACTTTTATTTAATAATGATTTAGTTAACGCTTATAATAATGCAAATTTTCTTGTTTCGACTTCCATATGGGAGGGTTTAAGCAGAACGTTATTAGAATCAATGGCATGTGGCCTTCCTGTACTAATAAATGAAAAAATAAATAGCATTATAGGATATGACCCTATTTCCACCATAGTAAATAACGAATATAATGGACTACTTTATAAGTATGGAGATATCAATGATTTTGCGGAAAAATTTTATAGTTTATATAGCAACAGTGTTCTGCAAAAAAAGCTATCTAAAAATGCAATGATATTTCTAAAAAACAAGTTCAATATAGATGTAATACAAAGAAGAGTATTAAACGAGATAGATTGCTTAAACTAATTAAACCTTTTTGAACTGACTTATTACCATATCTAATCCTTTTTCTAATGGAGTAAAATCGGATAGTAACGGATTTTTTGCTGATAAAGATTCAGCCTCGTCCACTTCAAATAATTTATGTTCTATAGTTATTTTTTTATTAGTTTTACGCTCTATTAAGTTTATAAGCTCATTTATAGATGTACCAATACCTGTACCTACCTCATATGTACCAGGATTAATTTCTCCTTTTATTATCTTTTCAGAAATTCTTGATATATCGCGCACATATACAAAATCCCTCTTATGCGTCCCATCACCAAATAAAGTAGCTGGTGTTGAATCAAATGCAGCCTTTGTAAATAAATATACCGCCCCCTTCTTACTAGTCTCACCATATATATTATAAAATCGCAATGTATAGTATTTCACACCATATAAAATATTATATAACTCAAGCCACTCCTCCGATTCTTTTTTTGCTAATGAATAGGGATTTGTTGGCTTTGCAGTTGAACCGGATGTCGGGAATATAATAATAGAATTATCATTTCTTGCTTTTTCAAGATATCGCATTAATAACCCTAAATTATCCAAAAAATAGTCATACGGCATCTTTACTGAATTTCTTATCAACGTTCTGGCGCCAAAATGAAATATAATATCAAAGCGCTCCTGTGGAAAAGGATCATCCACATCGACCCCTTTTACATTATAACCCTTCTCTTTTAAATCAGCAAACACTACAGAACCGATAAATCCTTTATTTCCTGTAACGAGTATCTTTGGCATATTATCAATAGTAGATATTAATAACAAAAATTTATATATTTGTATAAACAATTCTAATTAACCGTTTTTGATATGGCAGATTTAATGGTAGAGACTTTTTTTGCTAGCGCACCTTTTAGAATAGGTCTTGCTGGTGGATTTACAGACCTTTTTGAATATTATAGTAGATTTGAGGGTTCTGTTATATCAGCATCGATAAATTGCGCTGTAAATGTAGCTGTCTGTGAAAGAGACGATAAAAAAATAGTTATACGTAACAAAAGGTCAAATGAACCGCTAAATGCAGAAGTGGGAAATACGAAAACATTGGGTATTTTTTATGAATCTATAATAAAAAATCTAAATATAAAAAGGGGTTTTGAATTAGACATTGATGTACCAATGGTATATGGTTCAGGATTGGGTTCGTCTTCTGCAAATATAGTTGCTATAATAGGTGCATTACAAAACTTTGTGGATTTTAGATTGAATAAAAATGAGATTGCAGAACTTGCATACAAAATAGAATCAGAGGATATGAATGTGCATTTGGGAAAACAGGACGCTTATGCTGCGGTTTATGGTGGATTTAACTTCATTAATTTCTCGGATATTGTTACGGTCGAACCATTATCATTATCTAAAACCAAATTGAAGGAACTGGAGGATTCGATGTTATTTGTCGAAGCTGGTTTTAGAAGCAAAAATGAAAACTCCATAAACGATATTAAAAATAATATTAAAAAAAATGATATTAGTACCATAAATTATCTAAATAACATGAGGGATATCGCAAGGGAGATGAAGCAACGCTTGAAGGACAGCTCTATTCAACAGATCGGACGACTTCTTATGAATGAATGGAAAAATAAGCGATTATTAAGTAGCATGATGAGTAATGACAAAATTGAACGTATTTTTGAGATTGCGAATAAGAATGAGGTATTTGGATATAAATTACTTGGAGGCGGTAATGGAGGACATGTTCTTATAATGGCAGATAGTGATAATTTGACGAATATTAATCAACAATTAATTAAATCTAATTATATTACAAAACGATTCACATTTGTAAACAGGGGCTTGGAGGTATCTAAAAAAATTACCACTTAGGATTTATCTTAATTTTTATATTTATGTATTATTCTACCGATAAATGCAAAAAACACACATTATTTATATTTAAATTACACAGACTTAGTAGTTCATATTAGATAGGTTTTTTTATGAAAGTTCTGATAATGGGTTTTGATGGATATTTAGGTTGGCCTCTAACAATTAGATTGATGGCACACGGGCATGATGTTATAGGCGTAGATAATTTATATACTAGAAATGCTGTAGAGGAGGTTGGATCTACATCGGCGCTTAAAATATTAACCCCTGCCCAAAGAAAAATTGCAGCTGAGAGCATATTTAAAGGAACACTGCAGATAGAGCAATTTAGTGTTGCTGAGTTTAATCCTGAAAAAATTTCAGATGTTCGTGATACAAAAATCTACAGATTAATAAAAGATACAATGCCCGATGCCATTGTGCATTTTGCTGAACAAAGATCTGCGCCATATTCAATGAGAAATTGGTGGCATGCAGCTTATACAATGAACAATAATATCATTAGTACAATAAATCTTATTTATGCATGGAAAGTAATCAAAGAGGAAACAGGAAAGGATATACACATAGTTAAGATGGGTACTATGGGGGAGTATGGAACCCCAAATTTTGATATACCTGAAAGCCATTATGTAAAGGCTTTGATTAATGGAAAAAGGGACATCATAAAAACGCCTAAAAAAGCGGGGTCATGGTATCACCAGAGCAAAGCACATGATACGGATAATATGGGGCTTGCAAATAAGATGTGGGGTTTGACCGCCACAAATATAATGCAAGGACCCGTTTATGGCACGCGTACAGAAGAGATAACGGACGCCAGTTTATATACGCGCTTTGACTTTGACGAAACATGGGGAACCGTACTCAATAGATATTGCGTACAAGCGGTTTTAAACATGCCACTAACACCTTATGGAAGAGGAGGGCAAACGCGTGCATTTTTATCCCTAGAGGATAGTGTTGAATCATTAAAAAGATTAATAGAAAACCCCGCAGAAAATGGAGATTTTAGAATTGTAAACCAATTTACAGAAACATATAGCGTAATGCAGTTAGCTGAAATTGTAAAGGAGGTTGGGGATGAGATGGGATTAAATGTTTCAATAAAAAATGTTGACAACCCACGAATAGAGGCAGATATACATTATTATAATCCTGAAAGAAATGTTTTGCCTAAATTAGGTATTATACGCCCAACAAGAGATATAAAAAGCGAAATACAGGTAATATTGGATGATCTTTCAGAGGAAAAGAAAAGGCTTCGAAAATACATACGCGTTATTGAACCTAAAACATCATGGAAAAGTTCTGGCGCAATAGTTTCAAATGATACAAAAAAGATGTCTAAAAAATAATTGATGGTTTTTAATTGCCGGAAAAAATAATAAAAAAGGCTATAATAACTTCAGGCGGTTTAGCGACTAGGATGATGCCATTCTCCAGAGTGGTACCTAAAGCGCTTGTGCCGCTCTATGTACACATAAATGAAAAAAGAAATGTAGTTCCTATAATTGACATAATAATAAACAAGCTCAATGATGCAGGAGTTGTTGATTATTGTATTGTCACAGGGGAATCACATGAAAGCGTTCTAAAAGGACATTTAGGGAATGGTTATAATTATTTAAGACAGGAAAAACCGCTCGGTTTTGGGGACGCAGTCTTAAAAGGTAGATCATTTGCGGGATCCGACCCTGTGTACGTACATGCTGATGATGGTGTTATAACAGGCGATCTTTATAAAACAGGAGTATCCCTATTTTTTGAGAAGAATGCAGATGCAGTATTATTTTTAAGAAAGGTTGAAAACCCAAAAAAATCGGGCATAGCAAATGTCTCCAATATTTTTAGATATAATGATTTTGACGTATACACAATTGATGATATTGTTGAAAAACCAAAAGATCTGAAAGGAAATTTTGGAGCTACAGCATCATACATATTCTCTAATAAGATATTTGACTTCATAGAATTGGCAGGCAAAAGTTCTAACACTGGTGAGATCGAATTAACTGAAGGTATAAGAAAACTTATACACAACAATGGAAAAGTTTATGGGATAATGTTAAAGGATAGTGATAAATGGCTAAATATAGGAGATCCTGATAGCTACTACAAAAATATGGATTATACTTTTAAAAATAAAGTTCTTTAATTATTAAAAAATTTAAAAAAAGAATGATTGATAAAATCAATCATTTGCTACTGCGCCTTGCAGGCACAATTATCATATTATATTCTTCTTCATATCCAAGCATCTGCTTGAACTGTTCTGGTTCCATAGTTATCGTGCTATCAGAATATGGATCATTTACATAAAATAGATCCTTATCATATCCTTTTACAACAACCCAATGCGGAGCTGCCTCTAAATATGGATTTAGCATATTTGCATTAACTATTATAATTGGTATTTTACCAGCATTAAGATGCTTTTTTATCGAATTGATCGATGCAGTGCCAAAGCTTTCTAGTATGTTAAGATCCTTTGTTTTCTTTTTCACTTCATCGAATGACGCCTTTAACGTATCTACGTTTATACCCTCAAAAACAGCAAGCTTTTTCTCGTATCCCTCATCCTTTGCATTGCTTATTATCTGAGGTTTTGCACCTCTTTTTGCAAGCGCATATGCTAATCCATGTCTAGACCCATACCATACGCTTCCAGCTATGGCATCTTGCCATATTGAAAATTCCTCATCCTTCTTTGGCTTGAAATTTTTATTTGTAAATTTCAATACCATCATAGCACATGCTGCAGAACTGGTAAATTCCTCACTCTGTGGATAATGAGGTATATCATACATCTTCCCATTGCTTGGGCGTCTGGATGCCCTAACCTTGCCATTAACATTTTTCGTTTTTTTCATATTTTTTGCCATCTCTATCGCCCACATATACCCAAATATAAATAAAACATGCAGGGAGGGAGATTTGTTCATTTCTTTTGAACTCCCGTAGGCCTAAGCCAGCGGATCTTGAGTCCGTCGCGTTTGACCGGGCTCCGCCATCCCTGCATACTTCACATATTTACAGGTTAACATATATAATTTATTGCCTTTTATTTCTGTATATACATAATGTTATGTTATATATATACTTTGTGGGTAAATTACCCTACTACTTTTAAAAGGTTTGCCTTCCGCGTATGCCCAGCTCTTTTTTTATAATTATTAGATAATATGCTTGTGTTATATATACGCATCTGCATACTATCATAACACTTTGGACATAAAACCCTCTCACTCTGTACCAATCTAGAACCGCTAAGTTCTCTTGATGACACTACAAATTTTGGTACTCCTCCTGCCAATCGCGTTTTACATAGCTTGCAGAAGTATCCGGAAGCAGCTTCGCTGCCCCCATGCCTATCCATTGTATATCTATCTATTCCCATTCTACCTATTCCCCCTAAAATACAATCTCATCCACCAAATTGTATTCCAAAGTTATAGCTCTTTTTTATATATAAATAGGTTGCTAATATATTGAATAATAGCGGAATTGAACAATATTTATTTACGAGATATACGCTCATTGTATAATTTTTTTATCACATCTACGATATCTAAATATGCCGCATCGGTACGTATCATATTGGGATTGTAATGCGTTATTGAAACATTATATCCCATTTTTTTTAATTCGTCTATTACATATGATTGCTTTACAGATCCAAGCTTAAGTCTATGAGTCATATGTGATATTGAATAACAGTTATTAGTATCATCCTCATTTAATATAGTAGTAATTATTTTTTTATCCTCATTTTTCATATCAAACATATCCATTTCTTTTATTATGTAATTTATAGTATTAAGGTTCTTTAATTTACTAGTCCATAATGGTCCACCCACGATTAGTTTTGAATTACAAACAGGACATTTATCTATTATAGGTGCAAGACCACTTTTACTACCTCTATTTCCACAACTATTGCAAAAAAACATATATCCCATATTTTTAATAGAATTTAAAGCATTATTAGAATTATAATTTAATTGCAACCATACCCGCATGTAATGTTTATATACCATAGACAAATGGACATCTATACCGAAATTAAATGATGCTGCAATACGCGCAATATATCCCAATAATATTCTAAGACCTACTTCATGACATATTTCATTATGCAATGGCACTGCGTTATAGAGTTTTAAACACGCATTTGCATGTGCTCCACATAGAACTGCTGTATCAGTAACTGTTACAAAAAGTAGGGTATTATTTTTTGCTATCTTCATTATATCAAATATATAGGGTGTTGCACCGCCAAACGGATCCAGATCTATTATATCATATTTATTTTTTGTAGTATTAGCAAATTCCTGTATGCTAACATTATACGCATTACCTTTGATCTTATTTTGCTTTATATTTTTCTTCAATGATTCATATGATGTTTCATTTATCTCCAAAAAATCGACATCCTCTACACCCACCTCCTTGCTATAACGCATGCCTCTTATTCCAGTAGCAGCAGTAGGATCTAATGCACTCTTTATTTTATATTTTGAATTCATATAATTGGCTATTAATATAGATAGATCACGGGTGAGTTTAGCTTTCTCGTTTATAAACGCACCGCCAGTTATTGTTACACTACCTTCTTTATACATATTCGCTCACGCCATTTAATGTTCTTATAGCATCTAAAAGCCCATGAGCATACGATATACATGAAAAAGATGTGTAGATATCGCCTTTCTCAAGATAACTCTTAGAGTCCTTTGCATACATTTTTGAAAGATCAACAATTTTTACCTGCATTTTATTTTCTATTATTGGCAATTTTTCAATATTGCTGCTAAATATATCTATATCTTTTAATATACGCTTTTTAACATTCGGCTCGTCAATACCCATGCAATCATCTTATTATATATATTTTACCTTAATAGTAGTATTTAATTGTAATTATTTATGACTGGTGTTTTTAATGGCTAATGAAATGTGGAGTGATTATACCGATTATGTAATAAGTAGTATTGATGGTAAGATATCAGGAAAATATAAACTTTCCATACGCGACTTCTTATCTAATCCTGCCAAATATGCTAAAACAGCAAATATAAAAACAACAGTAAGTAATATGGTGGAGGAGGTAAACAGCTATGTTGATGGTATTATATTGAATATGGCTGATGAGAATGACGCTCTTGGCAATTTATTGTCGAAGGTCGGTTCTGCAACAGCACAATTAAAGCAAAATATATCACTCCAAGCAAAGCAGAGCAAGATACCTATAATAACACCAGTTCTTGTAGGTAGAAACGAAAACGCCGAAGAACGCATTTTTATATCGGCAGTAAATCCTGATATACTTAGCCTTATACAGAAATTAACTTCAGAATCAAACTTTATCGCTGATTTAACTTATAAATACAGAAATGTTGAAGTAGGTAGTTGGCTCTTTAGTGGAACTAAAAACCATTTAATAAATTTGTATCTTCCAGATAATGAGATAATTGCGCTTGAGAGTGCTAAAACAGAAATAGTCGATTTGATGAATGCCGCTTCGGCATTGATGCAATGATTTTTTGACTAAAAATAAACGCTATATAATAGGAGTTACTGGTACTCCAGGATCTGGAAAGAGTACTTTTGCTAAAAAATTATCAAAATCAATAAATGTCAAGGTCATAGAAATAAATGACATTGCGATAAAAAATAAATTCTTTTCTAGAATTGACAGTGATAAGACGCACGTATTAAAAATTAAACCACTTGATGGATATATTAAAAAAATGATAAACGACTTAAATGAACCAGTAATATTAGTAGGGCATATAATACCAGAGTTAACTATCGATTTTGATGTTATATTTATCGTGCGCTGCCCGTTAAAGATTATATTAAAACGTCTGCAAAAACGCAATTATAATAAAGATAAGTTGCGCGAAAATATACTCTCTGAAGCATTTGATTATTGCAATTACAATATTAAAAAAAGAGATTGTCACATAATCGAAATAGAGAGTGCTAAAGACAAAAACAATGCAATAAGAGCCGTAAAATTACATAATTTCAATAGTATAATACATTTAGAAAAAGCTAATGATAGAAACAAAGAACTCGCCGTACTTATAAAGAAAAATATGTGGTTGGGGCTTTAAATTATATTTTTGTAAGTTCAATGTATCGTCTATATATTAACTTCGCATTTGGTTCGGATATTTTATTTATAGATACACGTATGCTCTTTTTCTTTATGTATGATGGTATTGTTATGGCATTTGATTTGAACATGCTGCGCATTAAATTTATTGGTGTATTGAACTCTGTACGTTTTAAAGACATTAATTTATAGCCCTTTATAAACACATGTTGATTTTTTCCCATAAATGAATCGACAGCATTCTCCATAAATACATCTGGACCTTGACGCACTGTAGACGTTAATTCATATTTATTCAAAAATATAGAGATTATACCATTACTCCCATTTATTTCTATCAGAGAAATTATAGGATTGAAGGAATATTTTTGCAGTATTTCTTCCAATTGTTTTGTTAGCTTTTTTGATTGCTGCCATAATATTTCTTCGGATATATCAGATACCTTAAAGGTTATATTATACATGTCAAAACCGAAGTTCTCTCGTAGTGCATTTAACCTGCTCTTTGAGTTATTATCCGAGTATTCATTTCCATAAAAAAAATCTATTGAAGGATTCTTAAGAAAGCGCCTGGATATCAATATGAATTTTGATAGAGATTCTTTAGAAACGGCCGCAGCTACATTTCTATTCTCATCAGTTGGGTCTAAAACGACAAAATCGCTCTTTAAAGAAATATTCTTTTCAGTATTTAATATAGATCTGCTTTTTGGATCTATACTTATTGGCAATTTAAGCCTTGAAATGCTTGATAGGGTGTTCATAAATGAACCGTAATTATATATAAGAAGCTCTGATAAATATCCCGAGAATCCCTCTATTTTTGCCTCTGCGCCGTATATGGAATGAAACTTTAAAAATCCTTTTAGTAATCTAACATCATCACGCTGTTTTTCCGTTAGATTTTCCATAACAAAAACGTTATGTAACTGCGTTCTGTCGACAGATGAACCCATTTCATAAGAATCTTTAATCTTAAATGCAGGAACAATATCTGCCTTTATTGGAGGATTATTTGATATTAATTGTAAATATGGATGCTCTGCATATTTTATTTTATAATGCTCTCCATTCTTTTTATTAACGATACGCTTTGCTATTCTCATTCCCTTATCCTCCATCGCTTTAGAATTTGAAGTTTTGGAAAATAGCATGAATATATCAATATCAGAACTACCACGTATTTGCGTTCCTCTTGATACGGATCCTGCCATTATAATGTCGACATCTTTTTGGGCTACATCGCGCAAACGCCCCATTATTTGATTGGAAAATGCATTTGTAATCTTTATTTCCTCACTTGATGGTTTTAGTATTCCCAATGCCTCTAGAAGTATTGATTCGATGCGCCTATTTTTTATAGTAGCCATATAAATATACCAGTTATAAAAGCTATAAGTAAATAAGCTTTAAAATTCTTTATGTAAAAACAGATCTATGGGCCTGTCGTTCAACGGTAGGATGTCGCCTTCGCAAGGCGGTGATTGCGGGTTCAAATCCCGCCAGGTCCACTTAATTAATTATTATATACCTATTTTGTTTCTTTAAATTAAACTACTTAGACATAAATTATACATGATTTGTCAACTTTTGAATAGTGTAAAATAAGAAGTAGTTTGGGTAGCTGAGATGTTGGTGGGAATAGGATTAAAATCCGTTGGGGATTTTTCATCTCAGCACCCCCCAAATTACATAATATATTTATGGACGGACTTATATATATAGATTATTAGAATTAAATAAAGTTATTTTTCATTTATATACTAAATAACTATAATAATTTTTAGTTAATCGCTATTTTAAGTAATAAAATAGAATTTTATACCAATTTTAAGCCTTAAATTTTTACTTAAATTATAAAGATAATTTATATATATTTAAATATTTAAGTATAATATGATAAAATGATGAAAAATGCCCAAAAACTGCCCAAAATAATTGCTGAACGGCTATCACAAATAAAAAAAGAGCATAAACATAACGTCAGTGTTGGCATAATACGTGGCAAATACTATGTAATGGAGACAACAAGAACATTCTCTTCTGAACAACAGCGCTATATAACTACAACATTTTATGTAGGCAGAATATTAGATGATGGGACATTTGTTAAAGCAAGACATAGAAAGGAGAGCACCAGCGCAACATCGCTAGATGATATGATAAAGAAAAATAACATAAAAGACAGGCTTAATGATTTAATACATCCAGATAATGCGGACCTTAAAATATTAGAACTAATAAGCAAAAATAGCAGAATACCAATAAATGAGATAGCGCGTGAAATAGGATTTAGTAGCTCGGCAACAAAATACAGGCTTAGCAGACTTGAAAAATTATATAACATATCATATACTGTAGAGATAGCTCCAAGACCTTTTGATTACTTTAGATATATAGTTTTTGTAAAGTTTATGGATATAATACCCGACCCCGAGAGCATAAAGAGCATACTTCTTAATGAACCTACAATACAATTTGCTGCGATAACAAAAGGCGATTACGATCTTATATTTTACATATTTGCAGAGAATACGCAAATATTGGAGAATAGAATATATGATATACGTTCATCAGAGATATTCGCAAATCGCAATTCGGAATGGATCGTAAGTTATATGACATATTCATATGGCTATGTTCCGATAACAGATAATTTCATAGATCATATGTTAAAAGATAAGGTTTGGCACAGAAGCAGGGAGAAACCCCGAAGGCAAAAAGGACAGATATTAGAACGTGAGTACCTTGTTATAAAAGCATTAAACAAAAATAGCAGGATGGATTTTAGCGAGATAGATAGAATGTATAATTTAAATGATGGTGCATCGCAATATACGTATAAAAAATTAATTGAAAATAATACCATATTAAGAACTACAATAAAGATGTCAAATCTTCCCTTAAAATATAATTTAATATTAAAATGCGAGCAGAAGAATATAAATGAGTTTAACAGTAAACGATTAGAGTACCTCTTACATACAATCGATGATACAAACACTCCGATAAACAAATATGTACTAATAGGGGACATTGGAGCAACATATGGGCTTTTGTTAATAGCACCGATATTTAACGAAAATGATGATATAGAGGTAGAGATTAAAAGACATATAGATGGGGTAAAAATAAGCACATCAATAATGACTAGAGTATTGATAGGAGAATTAGGTTATAGAAGAATAAATAGGCTTGATACGCCACAGTATGAGTTCATCGAAAACGCAAGAAAGAGCAGTATTCAGAATAATCAATAATCGTAAAAAAGCATACACACTACATATGCACGAATCAGAATCAATTTACAGACCTACATTGCCTCCATCGATCATTTAAATCAACCTACTTTACACAGATAAATCGTTAATAAGCTTTAAAAAGATTACTCATATTAACATTACAGCAAGTAATAGGTTGGTAGATATCTACCAAACCACTTATATGCCGCTTGCCACCACACTTGATGAGGCCTGTGCACCCTCCTCGCCAGTAACGCGTACTGTGTATGTATTACCTATTATTGGCATTACCGTTATCACACCATTTCCAATCGATATCTTATCGGTGAATATGAATGTTGCAGAGGATTTTGCAGGTATTACATAACCTCTTTGCTGCCCCTCAATATTATACTGACTATTTAGGCAGTATGTTCGTATATTTGCATGTGAATTAATAGAGCTGCTAGAGTTTGCCTTAACATTGCTCGCATTTGCATTTGCATCTCCAGTTTGACTCGTGGATATATTTTCATTCGAACTTACATCACACCTATTGGCAAATGGGAGTATTAGCTGTCCATTAGATCCTACAAAGAAATTGACCACCCTAAAGTTAGATAGATGCGTGCCAATCTCTATCTCGTTCTCTATTGATGCCCTATTTGATATATTTCTTATTACATTATCAAGATTTACCACACTGCCATTTATATTTAATCCAAGGCCATGTGCATATGGATGCTCATGCTCTATTGCGCTTAAATTAATACTGCCTGAGGTTATTATATTTCCAAAGGCATTTATGCCATTTGAACTAAGCCCAATTACACTATTAGCGTTTGTATTAGATTGTATTAAAGAATTTACATTTATGGAGGTATTAGCCGCTATACTGCTCTTTGCTTTTAATTGCGTTTTTATCAAATTATTGAGTTGATATGGCATATTTCCGTTCGCATGTATAACATCAGAACTTACATTCACAATAGTATTTGCGCTATCATTTAATTGAACCTGTTCATTTGAGAGATCTACCGGCACAGTAGGCTTTATTATTACAGATTCATTACCAAATAAAGCTATGTTATTTATCGTTACGTTTGTCTCGCCCATATTCTGAACAGCGACCACTATGGAAGTACTGTTATTTGTATTTGCAATAAGATTTATCGAACGTATTGTTATATTAGGCCTTAAATCATTTAATTGATTTGTGATATTACTTGAAAAGCCCACCTTTAATCCCGTATGCAAATTAATTGTTGCTGTTGGCACAACTATTGCACGCACCGAAGGCACCATAACAAATATAGTAGAATTATTTGTATAGATAGTTGCTATTACAGGAGATAGATCTAATATAGCAGATGATGTGCTGCGAAGCCTATTTGCAGATGTTATATGCGCAGTTATCATACCACTTGGCACAGTAACATTATATTTAGTATTATTTATCACAATCCATGCGCCAGATATATAAAAGCGTACCATATTTATTGTTGCGTTCTTTGCAAGCGTTACATTACCCATTATTTGAGTTGTATTTACTATTGATAGAAGATTAACCGAACCGCTACCCGTTCCATTCACCCAACCGCTTGAATTGGTTCCACTAGATAAATGAGCGGATATATCAGAATAATTTATTATTAAGGAGGTAGTCCCATTTGGTACAGTAGGAGGATCTGTTAACTGCACAGATAATCTACTCGTATTGAGTACCTGCATTACACTCTGAGGCAACGTCGTTGTAGACAATGCTCCACTATTATTTGACGCAGGCTGCCCCAAAAATAAGACAGCTCCTGCTATTATTGCGACCGCAATAATTGCGCTTATTACATAAACAATTTTTCCTGCCATTATATTACCTCTCTCAAATTTTTTAACATCAAAATTCATATTTAATTTATAATACTTCCATTTTTTAACATATGGATTCTTCAACTCCTCTATTGCACCTATATCTTTTAATGCTTTTAAATGTTCTGTTACCGTTGATGGCGCTATGCCAAGCGCGGCACTTATTTCCGATGGCATCATGCTTTTTTTTGAAAGCAAATTTAATATTTTCTTTTTCGTAGACCACGTCTTTGACATTTACGCACATATATAATTAAAACATAACCTTAATATAACATCATATATTCTTCGGATTTTATTCGGTTTTTATATCAATGTAATTACTTATTCGCCCAATTTAATTTCTGACATTTTTAATAAAATATCTTCTATTTGGGCATGCTCAGTTTCGATACCAAATAACAACATAGCATTTTTATTTTCGTTATTATAATGCTCGTATGGATTTGCGCTTGCATTGGCAATACTGCAGAATTGTCTTAAAATGGGCTCTGAGGATGAAATGATAACAAAATCATTGCTTTTTTTTATTCCAGATAATTTTATTGCAGTATTTATCTGTGTAGTAAAAGACAGATATAAGAGCAGCTCCATAGACATATTATTTGATATATTTTTATTCTCAATAAAATTCATATATGCATTAAGATATGCAGCGCGTATATGATTTTGACTTATTATAGCATTAGGATCTATAAGCTGCAACACATCCATTTTCTTTGTAGTACTCTTTTGTGCAGTGAGCAGTAAATCCAACTCTAAATTCGAAGATGCTCTAGATATCTTAAGATTCTTTAAAATTTCATTATAGTCTATATGTAATATCTCCATAATAAGAATGCGCAAACAAGATATTTAAGCTATTATGTATGTGCATAGATATGAAGAGCGCTCACGCTGAACTATTTAAAAATATAAGAAAAATAGAAAGAAGAGATTTGCTTTATTTTAGGCTTTAGTAATGGAATGCTCACAGATCGCCGAAGCTTTCTGCTTATACAACCATCCTATCAAAGTCGTCTATTGCGACCGCCCTAGTGCCTCGTTTCGGGTCTGGCTTCGTCCTTAGATGCTTTCAGGACTTATCCTTTTGGCGCGT
>JAJZJI010000001.1 GCA_021828345.1 Microcaldota archaeon | reverse complement strand
ATACGATTGTTTGATAATACCTATAGTGTACATTATACAAATTTAGTTAAAAACAAAATAATTCCAGGAAACCTTAATATAACCGATTATAAAATGTCAAATAATGAAGAATTTGAATACTAAAAGTAACAAAATTGTATTATTATATACAAATCGTTTTTTTTAACACCCACAGTATTATATTAAAATCCAAAGCTAAACAAATTCATCCAAAAAAAACACAAATACTCAGAAGATTATGCGAATTTATCAAACATTATTTACAAAACACTTGGACCTCCATCCATCACATCCATCACCAATCTATAATTACTACAAAGATTTAAAAACTTAATCTTAAAATTTGATACTTTGTTTAACTATGTATATTTATAAAAAATTAGTAATTTTACTTAAAAAACTGAATTAACATAATAAGTTTCTCTGAAATAGATTATAATAAATATGCCAATTATTTTTCATTAATATTTGATATTGGAATACCAAATGGCGCAGCTCTTATTATTCCAATTTATGGAAATGAGCTTGAAATAATAGAAAAAAGAATGTCAAATGTTAAAGGAATTGAATTAAACTCATTAATAATCACTGAAATATTAATAGGGAGTATAAACATACGCTTATTTGACAACAACTACAGCATACAATTCAAAAACCTAATCAAGAACAAAATTATAAAGAACGCCAAATTCACTGATTACAAATTAACAAAAGACAAAATAGAATATTAGCCACCATTACTATTGTTATCTCCATTGTTCAACACATATATCATCAAACCATATTCACTAGTAATATTTAAAAACCTAACCATAAGATTTGATACCTGTCTAACAAGCATTAAATGATATAAAATTTATTTAGTAATTTTTATCGTTATATCATAAACCCAAGCCTTGTAAAATATATAAAAATATAAATTATTTGTAACTTTTGTAGTAGAATTTAAAAATATAGTATAGGTATATAATAGTATCCTGTAATAAAGTTATTATAGCATTATTTTACGTGATATTATGATTAATGAGTTTTATGAAGTAGTTCTTGTTGACTTTAGTGGCATACTTCCATTTAAGTTAGAACGAGAAAATATTTTAACACGACAAGAAGCAATTGCAACTGAAAATTTAAGAAAGTTTCTTTTGGATCTAGAAAAAGCATTGCAATATGAATTTGTTTATATTGGTGCAGATTTACTAGAGGCAAAGCTTTTTCACAGACTTATTATGAAAAATGGATTGTTAGAACTTTTGATAGGCACCCCAATTACTTTAATGGGACATTTTAAAGATAAATCTGACGCTGAACATTTTAAAATGTCGTTAGAAGAGATTCTTAACAAAATGTTGCCAAAACTATTACAACCGATGATAATAGAATCAATTGAAATAAAAAAGGTTAAAAAAGAAATAACTGTAGCTGAAAAAGTTGGATTTAGAAAATTGGGAGTTGGTTAAATGGACGATGGATTAATGACTAAATGGGGAAAAATACAAGACGTTAAAACAGCTAGTGAAAGTTCGTTATCAGTTGGAAGTGGTTTTTCTAAAAATCCTGATGCTTATACTGCAGCAAAGGAAGCTGCTCAACAGGCATTAGTTGGTTTAAATGGAAAAAAACCTACATTAAGTTATGTTTTTTTTTCAGGTGATTATGACCCACAGGCATTAACAAAAGGGTTACTTGAAATATTAAAAGATACCGAATTTGTTGGAGGTATGGGTGGGGAGGTAATTTATGATGATCAAGTTATGGAAAAAGGAGTGGTTGTTGCTAGTATACAGTCAGACTTTTTACATGTTGGAATCGCTTCTGTTGATAATGCATCAGAAAATTCATTTGAAGCCGCTAAAAAAGTTACAGCTGAGGCTCTTTCAAAAATATCTATAGATAATTATATAGATCCATACATGCAAGCTCAACGATTACAAGGAGGAAATATTAGAGGTATTGTCAAGATACCGCCTTATTATATTCATGTTTTTGTAAATGGACTCAAATTACCAAAAATGGGTGAAGAAAATAAAATAATATTAGGTATATCTAATGTAGTTGGAAGACAGGTCCCAATTTGGGGAGGAAGCTTTGACCCAGCATTAGAAAAACTAATGGACGTTGGTAAATATGAAATATATTCGTTGCATTCAGGAAAAGTTTACAAAGATGGTCTTATAGTTATCTTTACATCAACAAGTGTACTATATGGATATTCTATGGCACATGGCGCTAAAAAAAGTGGATCTATAGAGGTCATAGGAAAAGTTTCTTCTGATGGATATATTTTAGAAGAAATTTCAGGTCAAAAACCTGTTGAATGGTATGCCAAAAAACTTAATATGGACAAAAAGAAATTTATTGATAGTGTAATGACCTTAGGTATTACACAAAGATGGCCAATAGGAATGGTAGATAACCTTGGGAATATTATAGTTAGAGGTGGCGGTATACCAACTGGTAAAAATGGAGAAAGTTTAGCGTATGCTGCACCACTCGTTGAGGGTGCACCAATATTTTTAATGGATGGAGATCCAAAAAACTTATTTGATGCCACAAATCAAATTATTAATGATATACAAAATTATACAGAGGAGACAAGTGCACCAAAACTAGTTTTATTAACATCATGTTTAACTAGAAAAGGAGTTATGAAGGATCAATTCCCAAAAGATCTAAAAAAACTAAAAAGTGGTTTCGGCGGATCAGTTTTATTGGGATTTACTACTGGAGGAGAAATCGGTTCTAAAGAAGGTGATTTAGCAAATTGCCACCACTTAACAAACAATGTATTTGTATTTTATAATAAATTATTAATAAATAAAAAGGCGAAATAAATTTTTATAGATGGTGAGTTTTTATGGATAAAGTGACTTTAAAAGTCGATGATAATTTTAAATCTTTTATGGAGGATGTCAATTCAGGTAAATATGATTCACCTTTGAAGATACCACTCGATATTTGGAGTAACCAGTCTTGGGAATTATTAGATGAAAAGCGGTTAAAAGAGTTACTTTTACCTTTTTTAAAATTTACTATAAATCGTGCAATAAAAACAATACCTATATATAAAAAAGCTTACAAAGATAACTTAAAAATAGATTCTTTTGAAGATTTTTATTCCCTTCCAGTTTTAGTTAAAGATTCGACTGAAATTGGTATAGGTTTTAGAGAAAAAATATTAACGGATCCTTACATTTTATTACCAAATGATATAAAATCTAATTATAGTGTATATAAATCTGGAGGAACAAAAGGAGTAGCAACACCTACATTTATAACCCCGTTAGATAGAGAGATTGAAAGTGCGGCTTTTACACGTATTTTTAAGTATATCGGTTTCAAGGAGGGTGATAGAATCTTAAGTACTTATAATCCAACACATAAAGGTGGTGAGGAAATTAAGGAAACAATATTAAAAGTCGGTGCTACATTTATTCCAAGACGTACGACAGATTCAGCAAAAGATATTATTGAAACTATTAAACATTACAAAGTAAATGGTTTAGTAGCAGCTCAAGGACCAATTATAGAAGGAGATAAACAATCAAAAGGAGGTGGGGTAAGTTTTCTTGAACTTATAGAATCAGACCACGATACAGTAGAATCAATAGAGAAAATTGCATTGGGTGGTTATAATATACCAGAAGAGGCAATTAACTGGGCACAAACATTTAACAAACCTATTGGTAGTTTAATGGGTTCGTCTGAAGCCATACCACAAGCGGGTAGTTTTAGTTCGTTAAAAAGTAAAAGAATATGTCAATTTAATAATTTGCATTTATTTAATGGACCACATTATGTAGAAGTAGTAAAACAAGAAGATAATGTAGTAGTACCAGTTAAAAATGGAGAAAAGGGACTTTTAATATATACCACAATTGCGAGAGAAGGTACAATATATATTAGATATGCGCCAGGTGATGAAGCTACTACAATTAACAATAATTCAGTATGTGATTGTGGATTAAAAAGTAAAATAATATCAAATATAAACAGAATAGATAATCCTAACGATATAATAGCTACTGGATGTTGTATAGGTTAAATTAAACAATGATTTTATGCAAAAAGTTGATAATTTAATTGGAGGGTGGGATATTAATCTTAGTAAAAAATATTTTACTGTTAAAAGTCAGTTTTATGATGATTTTTTTTCTTTAGTTGCAGATTCTGATACTTTGGATGTATCAATAGCATTATCAAAAGTAAAAAATTCATGGGATGATTGTCAAAAAATAAGTTTTAAAGATCGTGTTAATATTATAGAAAAAGCTGCAAAAAATCTAAATTTTTCTGATGATGAAATTCAATCTATAGTTAAAATTATCGGAATGCCGAAAACTTATATATCTGAACAAATAAACCAAATACCAAAAATAATGGTATCCTTTTGGAAAACTATAACAAAGCGATATGGTTTTAATTATGAACAGATAGGGCTAGATTTTATAGAA
Organism: Microcaldota archaeon; assembly: GCA_021828345.1. The sequence continues at coordinate 79,956 of JAJZJI010000001.1, read as the reverse complement.
AATGAAAGTTTTCATAAAATTGAATTTAGAAAATCTATCGAAGGGTTTGTTTATGCAATAACTCCAGGAAATGACCCTAGAATAACTGCATTAGTATCAACGGTACTTGTATTATTAGGTATACCAGGTATAATAAAACCCAGTAAAACTGACAATATAATACCAATTAAAGTGGTCAAAGCAATAATAGATGCAGGGTATCCAGCAAATGGCTTATCCGTTCTTTTTTTCGATTCTGAAAACCCAAAATCCAAAAAACTAAATTTTAAAATATGTGATGAGGCTACGGTTATATGGCCGTTTGGAGATGATAATACAATAAATAATCTAGTACGCATTGAAAATAAAACCTTTTTAGATGTAGATAAATTTATTGAAGATAAAAAATTATTAGATATTGAAAAAGAATCACAAAAATTTATTAAAGAATTAGAAAAATTGGGAGACAAATTGAATAATTATATATTAACGCAGGCGATAGATCATTTTGGATCAAAACTTGTATTAAAACATAAGTCGGGAAGATGTGCAGGTATACTTGATAGTGATTTTGATTTGAACCTTGCGGCAAAATTAATAGTTGAGTCTTCTATGCGTTACCCGATAGGTTGTAATTCATTGAAATCCGTGTTTGTTGCTGATGCAATTTTTGATAAATTTGTAAAAATTTTAAGTACTGAGTTTAATTCATTAGAAAAGTATACTTCAGACCCTCTTGACAGAAAAACAAAGGTTGGTTATATAGATAAAAAAACATTATTATTTTTAGAAAAGAGGATAGATGAACTCAAAAGATTGAATTTAGTTTCTGTTTTATACCCATGGAAAAAAATTAATTCAGTACAGTTTACACCTTTATTAGTATCCACGAATGATGTAAATTCTGAATTATTAATAAATGAAATACCTGCTTATATATTATGTTTAATAAAAGTTAATTCATTTGAAGAGGCGGTAGCTCATATAAATAGACTATCTAAAAGTAATCCAAAACTTGCAGTAAGTTATTTTACAAATAATTCAAATCATATGAAACTTCATATTAATGCCCATCATTTAAAGATAAATTATTTAACCACAGACATAGATGGTATAATACACGAGGGTAATGATTATATAATGCAACTTACAAGACCATATGTTGTACATATACATAAAGATCATTCGAAAATCCATCCGTATAGAGTGAAGTGATGTTATGCATAAAAAAGCAGAAGAATTGATGTTTGCAGATCTGCTTAGCTTTGGAGAGGATGGAAAGATTAATTTATTTAATGGATCTGCTTTTCTATTTCCTAGTGAGTTTATAATAAATCTCGAGGAGAAACTTAACCCAGAAGACATATATGAATTTGCAAAAAAAATGCCCATACCAATAATAAAGATATTATGTGATAGAAAAATGGGAGATTTGGAGAGGCTAGATTTTTTACTAGAGTTAGCTGAAGTCTTTGGTATGGGTAGTATAAGCATCCCTAACTTTGATCAAAAGAGTAACGCACATGAAGTCACAGTAACAAATATAGAAAAAAACCGCATATCATGCCATCATACAAGAGGTTACTTGGCCACAGCATTCTCTAGTTCATTAAACAAAAAATTTGAATGTAGAGAAAATGAATGTATCTCTACAGGATCGGAAAACTGTAAATTTACTATTTATATTAAGGATTAATACCTGAGATTTTAGATCCTTCAAATATCTTCTTCCCTTCTATAATTATGCCGTTGTTCAAAAGACTGAATGTGAAACTATCTAAATCCTGGTTTGTGTTCCTCATCTTTCTAACTCTTATACTTCTTACAATTTTCTTTGCTATCTCTTGAACCTCCAAACTAATTACGCCATCAGCGGCGAATTCGCTTACTCCATCCACCGTAAGCTTTGACGTTTCTTTCTCAGGAGATGATGTTATAACCACATTTGTAGTACCCAATGTCTGCAGCTCGTGCATAATAAGATATATCATACGCTTCTCCGTATTTCCACTATAGAATACCCTGCCTTTTTGATCATATTCGGCATTTGGAAGGAGTTCATAATCTAGAGGATTTACCTTTTTTGTAGATGTTGATGGCGTTATAGTTAAATCCTGTTTTACATCTTTTTCTTGATTTAAGCGTGATACAGGTATTGCAAATTGATCTATACTTATCATAAGCGTCGCAAGGCTATCAAATGCAAGACGTTTTGCTTTAGTTTGTGCAACTATATCCTCAATCATATCAAAAAGATTAAGCCTTGTCCTATCTGGAGGTATGCTAAAAAAGGAGATTAAATTCTCATTCTCCAATTTTTCAAAGTCCCATCCAAATTGCGATGCCTGCTCTATCATATTCTTCTTTGGGGAATCCAAAGATAAATAAAGTCCAGGATCTCCAGCTAATGCTCCATTGTATAGATACTGCATACTAAATATGCTCTTTCCTGCTCCAGGAGGCCCAGTAATAAGAACATTGAACCCCTTAGGAATCCCACCCTGTATGAGTTCATCAAACCCAGGTATGCCTGTTTTTATTCTCTCCAACCACTCACCAACGGATTATTCTCACTATCGCCTATGATATAATGAAATAGAAAGCAATATATAACCTATGCCCTACTTTCGTCATATAAGACATTTCTATTCCCACCAATCACAGCCACCAATTAGCTTAGCGGCGTTTCAAATATAAATAGTTAACTGCCGTTCATATTTGTATAGAGAATTTCAGATAGATATTTATATTAGAAAATTCACCTCTCTTATATGTGAGTATATGGAGAAGACAAAAGAGAATACTAATAAAATTTTAAAATATGCTGCAATAGGAATTGCAGCTGCAGGAATATCTGCAAGCACTGCAAATACTGCGGATGCAAGGGGATTTTTGCAGATAGGAATTGGCGCTTTAGGATTTGGAGGATACAATAATTGTGGGATTAGCCCATTTTATAATGCATACCAAGCATCAGTAAATGAGTATCAGTATGGAACGCCATATGTGGGAAGTGCATTTGGATTTAATGGCCTTAGCGTAGGATATGCAAATAGGAATTTTGGTATAGGACTTAATTTTGGCGGTAATTATTATAACACATATTCTGCGCCTTATACACCATTCTACAATGCATATCAGGCATCTGTAAATGAATATCAATATGGAACACCATATGTAGGAGTAAGCCCATATTATAATGCATACCAAGCAGCTGTCAATACCTATCAGTATGGAACACCATATGTTTACACACAGCCAAATACATATTATAATCAAATTCCAGTTCAGCAAAATAATGGGTTAACATTAAGCAGCACAGGGGATTCACAAAATAGCACTCTGCCACAGCAGACAGCGCAATATCAGCCTTACTACCAAGGCACTATGGTAATGCCAGCAAAGACAGTAGTATTACAGCATAACGTAGTAGCTGGGGTATACAGGCCATATCAAATAGTTGATGGAAGGCCATTAAGCAGCTACGGGCAAAATCAAAAGAGCACTATTGCATCAGTAAACAATAATGATTCGGCGCCTATATCAAATAAGCCATTATATGAGCAGTATGCTAGTAGTATAAAAAATAGCGCAGTAGTTGGGAATTCACTTTTGCGCCATGATACGCCAAAGAATGTTGAACAGATTGTTACAGCCACAAAAACAACAAGACTCTGTATTATATTGCCAGCTGGCGTTAATAGAGATGCGTACATAAAAGAGCATAGAAGCGAGCTTGAAAATGAGCTAAAATATGGAAGCGTAAATGCTCCAATGCAGATTAAAAACAGCGCAGTAATTGAAGGTAATAAAAACACAGCTAGTGTTATAGCGCAATTGCCAAATGCAACTATTAATAATGCAGCGCCGTATACACTTGTTAGAAGAACGGATGTGCAAAATTCAAACGCTGCAAATCTATCGAAAATGGCTGCGGTAGAAGAATCGAGTGCCAAGACAGTAGAGCAGCCATTTAATTGGATGAATGTTTGGGTAGTAGGAGCCGCAGTAGGGACATTAATATTATTGAGAAAGAAAATATACAGAGGCATTACAGGAAAGGAGGAGTAATGTTCTGTATATTTTTTCTATATTTTTTAAAGTAACTTCTCAAAAGCTTTAATAATTTATTTTGGCTAGCTAATTATTGTATTGCTATTTCTCTTTTAATTTTAAATAAAATATGCAATATTTGTGTATAAATGGCGCCAAATAATACTAAAGCCACATATGACTTAGTAGAGCAGCAGCGTGAGGCTAAGCTTGGGCCGAATTACAAATGGATTGCTCTTTCAAACACAACGCTTGGGGTCTTAATGGCCACCATAGATAGCTCTATACTTATAATATCGCTACCTGCAATATTTAATGGACTTGGAGTAAACCCTTTAACTCCTGGCAATATAACATTACTTTTATGGCTACTTTTAGGCTACATAATAATGTCCTCAGTAGTTGTTGTTACAATAGGAAGATTATCGGATATGTTCGGCCGTGTAAGGTTATATAATTTGGGATTTGCAATATTTGCAATAGGCTCTAGTGCGCTTTATGTAATATCATATACATTGACTGGGACATTTGCGGTTCTCATGCTTATAGTATTTAGACTTATACAAGGGTTTGGTGGTGGATTCTTATTTGCAAACAGCACTGCGATATTAACGGATGCTTTTCCGCAGAATCAGCGCGGTACTGCGATGGGTATTAACCAAATATCAGCAATTGTTGGAAGTGTTGTCGGTTTGATAGTTGGTGGCGTTCTCTCAGCTATAGATTGGCATTTAATCTTTCTAATAAGCGTACCTGTTGGTATAATCGGTACTATATGGTCGTATATTGCATTGCATGAGATAGCAACAATAAAAAAGAAGCAAAAAATAGATATACTTGGGAATATAACATTCGCCCTATCTCTCACTATAATATTACTCTCCATGACATATGGTTTATTGCCCTTTGGAAATAATAGCACCGGATGGTCTAATCCATATGTTTTAGGTGGGCTTACCTTGGGCGTACTCTTAATGGTAGCATTTGTCTTTATAGAATTAAAAACCAAGGACCCTATGTTCCATTTAGGCTTATTTAAAATACGTGCATTCTTTGCTGGAATATTAAGCCTCTTTCTTGCTGGCATTGCAAGAGGAGGTCTGCAATTTATGCTCATAATATGGCTGCAAGGCATATGGCTGCCATTACATGGGGTTAATTTTACAAACACCCCATTGCAAGCAGGCATTGATTTAATACCCCTATTATTAGGATTTTTAGCCATGGGCCCAATAGCAGGACATCTCTCTGATAAATATGGAGCTAGATTATTCTCAACATTAGGAATGGTTATAAATGTCATAGGATTTTTATTACTTGCAACACTACCAGTTAATTTCAACTATATGATATTTGCAGGAATTATATTCATGCTTGGAGTAGGTCAGGGCATGTTTGCTGCGCCAAATACAACATCTGTAATGAATGCAGTCCCGCCAGAGCAGCGTGGCGCAACATCTGGAATGCGTGCCACATTTATGAATATATCATTCATGTTTAGCATAGTAATATTCTTCAGCGTTTTAGTTTTCGGATTTAGTGCAGGCTTACCAAGCGCGTTATATAATGGATTAATTGCACAGAACGTGCCCGCCTCAATTGCAACTTCAATATCAAAATTGCCACCAACATCCGCTCTCTTTGCAGCCCTTTTGGGTTATAACCCTATGCAGACATTACTTCCAAAAAATGCTACTGCATTAATACCAAAAGCTAATTTGAGTGTTATAGTTGGAACATCATTCTTTCCAAATATAATATCTGGATCATTTTTAAATGGGATGCATAGCGTATTAATAGTTGCTGCGATTATGGCATTAATTGCAGCTATAGCATCCGCTCTTCGTGGAAAAAAATATGTACATTCTGATAAATAATAAACGTATCTTCAAATGGCTAATAGATGAAACAATTGAGGTAGAAGTAGAATATCTTAAATGCCTTGCCAAAACGGATAAACATAGAATAAAGACAAAATGCTAATTACAATATAAATAAAATTTTACTTAAATGATACTGCTTTATCTACTGTGGCTTTTACCAACACATCTATAGTATTAATTTTATCAAAATTTTCGTTGCTGAGCATCAACCCAAATTCTGTACAACCCAATATTACAGTCGACGTGTCATTTTTGCTAAGATATTTATTGCATATCTCTGTAACTTTCATACGCTGTTTCTCTTTTTCTGTTCCATTATTAAAATTGGAGATTGCGGTAGAAAGTAATTCAATATCATTTTTTGTAGGTTTTATGGAATTTATACTGTCAAAATCATACAGCCCCTTGTTAATGGTGCTTGGAGTACCCAAAATAAGCACTGATCTTACACCCTTAATTTTTACAGCCTTTTCTACTTCTTTACGTAGATCTAATATTGGGGTCTTAATTTGAGCCTGCAGCTTATCATAAAATAAGTGTATAGTGTTACACACCATAACTATGAAATTAACACCAAAATCCTCCAATTCTTTTAGACCAGTTATATAAAGAGATAAATCCGCATCTGTTATGTTTTCGTATACCAGTTCTTGTGCGGGTATGCTGTTTATTATTATTTGTGGAAAATCTTTGTTACTCTTTATTAGTCCTCTTTTTTGGAACTCATATATGATTTTTGTATAAAACTCTGCCGTAGATTCTGGGCCTATTCCACCTAAGACCCCTATTTTAGGGTTATTATAATTTTCTAATAAATTCATGCTATCCCTAAAATATAACTCAAGATATAATGATTAATAATTTTAACTCTTTTGTATTTAAACTTTATAATATATAAATGCTTTTCTACATCGATATTGAGATGTATTGAAACAATAGTTATAGAGTCATTGCTAATAAAAAATAGTTAAATCAGAGCGTTGTTTTCTGTTTTTTCTTTTTAAGATATGTCGCCCGTACAAAGGTCTCTAGTGTATTTATGCAATCCATATCTGAGGAGTGCATCTCAGTTCGAAGCAGCTCCTTAACGCCCAATTTTCTTTTGCTACGGGCAAAATCATGATCAAAATCATTTATTCCGATAACAAAAGATTTTATGTGCAGCATATTATGCTGCTTTATAAGTTTTTGAACCGACGTTCCTGCGTTCGATAGTATATAATCTAAAGCAATAACATCCCCATGCCAATCTGATACAGGCGTAATCTTTCCATAAATTTTACCAATATCAGACATATACTGTTTTATGGCATGTGCGACCTCTATCAAAGGCCACCCATTTTCATAATATGATATATCCCTGTTCAAAACATTATGGAGTATATGTGAATCGACATTTGCATAGGGCTTTATCAAAAAATGCTTAACTCTTGTTTTGTTTAAATATTTTGCAATAAAATTCGCTTCGCTATAATTTGATTTAAATGGATCTGGTATATCAAGCAGCGCTATCTCTAATATCGCATCCTGCCTAGATATAAAGTCCGGGCCGCCGAGTTCTACATCTATTCCTAAATATCCGTCCATACACTACGCTTTTATTGCTGTCATTCAAATATAAATAGATTTTTCCGTAGTTAAACAAAAGTCAATCATGAAAAAACTCTTAAATATTACTATAGATCATATGATTACTAATTCACATAGATGATTTAATATGGACATTCCGAATATTATTGATGGCGCAAATCAACTAGTCGGTAGTATAACGGAGTTTTTTGCATCAAATAATAAAACATATTTAATAGGAGGATGTGCGGCATGCATAAACGCCATGCAGTTCATAGGAAATGCATATAGACCAGCATTTGATGTTGATATCGTATGCAATAATGTTTTAGAACGCTCACGAAAAATGATAAACATAGGTAACTTTGCCTTTGGAATAGATGTAATGCCACATAACCAACTCACATTTGGATTCGCTCCGCAGCTAGAATCAACAAAAGGTACTACACATCTTTTGATAAGATCTGGTGAGAAGAGCACATCAATAGTAGACATACATAATGAATTAACATATGAATCATTAGCCACATTACTACCCAATAAAGCGTATCTTATGAAAATGCATTATCTAAGCAGACTAGGTGAAATGTCAAAAGAGATATTTGACATTGCTATGATGTCAAGATTTTTGGATAATTCCACAATATTAAAATTAAGCACAGATAATCCAGAGATATTAGGATTATTCTATTTAAGCTCTACTATGGTGCTTGCAAAAAGCAGCCATATAGTGCATAGGAATATATCTGACTTTGATAATACCACAATCATTCACGCATCTGAGAGTGGCGCATCATACTTTTATTCCATAAATGATGAACATTTAAAATCTATAGCCAATAGTGCACCTATGCTACTACCCGTTATGTTATTTAACATCTATGACGTTTATATGAAGGGTAAAAAGGATGCAATAGCAAACATAGATAGTACTACAAATGACTACTTAAAAAGGGATTTATTTAGTATAAATTTAGGTATAATTGATGCGTTAAGAAGGCATGATGCGCAAAAATTAAAATCCACAATACCTGAAATTACAAAATTAATGAGAAATGAACCTACTAGCAAAAATATGTCACTAAACTAATTGTAATTTAATTGACTGGTAGAGTTTAAGCATAACATAGTAGCGTTGTTAATAAATTAGTACGTCGTCTATTTTTGTGGAAATTACTAATTTAAAGGATAGGATCACATAAGTCTTAATTTCTAAAAAAACCGATGCATTGTAATTAGGGTTATAAAACTAACTTTACATATTAATCTGATGAGCACATGTCAAAGACACTTGATACTAAAATTAAAATATTAAAAATTTTAAACGAAAAACCAAGAACCGTAACGCAGGTATCTGAAATATTAGGCCTTGCCCAATCCACTATATCACAACATATTGATGAACTAAAAGAATCTGGAGCAATAGAGGAATTTGATAATAGGGCAAATAGGAAATGGAAGTATTATAAAGTTAATAAAAATTACTATTACAATTTAATGAATAAAGAAAAGAATACCCAAAAAGAGTATCTTCTAATAAAGAGGGTGGTTGCAGTACTCATTGTTTTTGGTATTCTAGCGATAATTTTTATTGCATACCAAACGCCAAAAAACACCATAAATAGCAATACAATAGTTAACGCTACAAAAACTACTAGCATTGCTTCTAATAATATGGTAAATAATTACACGATAATTCCAATAGATACAGCAATGGCATGTCCCATAATTTTTATAAATCAGACATTTAATATCACACTAATTAGCTACAAAAACATTAGTTATTACAATAATAATATAACACAATTTGTTCTGCCGCAAAACAGCTCTGGGACATTATACTTAAACATATCAAAACCGCAAAGCAGCAATAGTGTCATTATACACAATTTTGCCGAATTTATCTACTCGCAACAGTATAATGCAACAAATAATACTTCGAATGTAATAAATTTATCACGGCAGATAAATGTAATTATAAATAATACAAACGGAGTTACAATAAGATTTAATAGAACATTTGAATGGCTAAACAATTCTATACAATATATGCACTTAAAAGTAACAATAGATACTACTGCCAATGCAACGCAAGGAACATATAGGGTAATATTGCCAGAAGGACCATGCAAGCCAAATGAGATTTATATGCTACTTACTATAGGCAAAAAGCCGTATAATAGCACTATAACGCCCGTTGCTATACCCTATGGATAAATAGAATATTTGCAATAGTTTTTGGTATTTTATGCATATGTAAGATTAGAATATAATAGCACGATACTAAAATTTTAGATATTGTTATTTTTTAAGCAACAATTTAGAATATTTTTCCTTATCTTTGATATAATTAATAGAACATCTGTATTTAAGCATATTAATAATCTGTTTGGCGGATGTTCTACCTATACCCATCGCACATTGATAGATAAGACCTTTTAATATTTTATCAATATCCTCTGGTATGAATGAAATGCATTCCCTTTGAGAGGTTGGAAGTAGTTGAATTCTTAGTTCATTTTCTGTACCTATATATGCAGCATAATAGGCATTATCAGCAGTACCATATGATTGAAATGTATATGGCGAGTATATATTAGCATAATTTTTATTATTTTCAAGTTTTGGTATTGGAATTAATAGAGTTTTGCTGAATATATATTCGGGCGTTTCAATATAGCCCATAAGATGCTCAGTTGTTGCACCACCACGTTGTCCTAAAGATTTTGCAAATGCTATAAACTCCTTTGCACCACTCTCAACAATTTTTTGCATTATGCCCATTTGCTCTGCATATTGTAGTATAACTACAAGAAAATCTGGTTCGGTAGAATGTATTGTTGAAAGATTCATATGATCGGTGTACATATCTGGTCTATATGAAACAGAATTTCCAAATGGATCCTTTGTCTCGTATGCGGTGATATCAACTTGGCTAATAAATAGATCATAGTGCATACTTCCGCCTATACGGCTTGTTATTGTGCGGCAATTTGATCTTTCTGTAGTCCAATCAAGTCCTCCAGGAATATAAATTTCAGTTTTTTCTCTTATTGTGTTCATTAATGCTGACCCAACAATACCGGTAAATTCAAAAACATTGTTAAAACCAAACTTTTTATAATCGAATAGCTCATCATCGCTCAGAAGCTTGTGCGTAAATGCAATGCCACCAGATAGTAATAGAAAATCCTCTATCTCCATTCGTGTTTCTTCAAAAATATTATTCCTTCGTATTAACCACTTTGGTACTTCGCCATCAAAAAATGCCTTAAATGCATTATTTAATGAGGACTTAAATTTATCAGCTTCAAGTTTTGGTATTTTATCTAATGCACCGCTCTTCTGAATTTCCTTAGCATAATATATTATATCATCTTCGTAAACTGCACCGCTAATAAACGCATTACCGCTTATCTGCTCTATTCTTCGTAGAATTCCAGATTCTTCAAGCTTTTTTTTAGCATTAGGATATAGTATCCATTTACTCCGCATACAAAACACAATTGGGTATTAATGATGATAATATTGTGCATGCTACTATAAATATATAGCTAGTACAACAGAGATTAAAATAAGAAAGTTTTATAAATTCTAAAACACATCATAGGAGCATGCTAATTTGTATGCTTGGAAGCCAACCAGGGCTTAGCGTTGCAGAGCTAGAATCTATAGTAGGACCAAGATTAGTTAGGCCATTAGGCAATGATTATGCTCTTATTGATATAGATAAAGAAAAACTAGATCTATCAAAACTTGGAGGAAGCATAAAAATTGCAAAATTGATTAAGATTATACCAACATCTAGATGGAATAAGGTATCAGCAATTGCATTTGATGAGATATTTAAGATTTTAAAAGAAAAAACTATAGAAACGCAGCATAAATTAACGCTTGGAATTAGCGTTAATGAATTTAAAATAAGCCCAAAGCAGCTCTGGCTGCTCTCTTTTGCCATTAGTAAAAAATTCAAAAAAGAGGGAAGAACTATTAGAGTAATAATGGGTAAAAATTTCCAGTTGAATAGCGCGCAGGTGATACATAATAAATTAACAGGGGAATTTGGATTTGAATTTCTAATTATCGCACATGCAGGAAAGGCTTATCTTGCAAGAACACTATCAATCCAAGATATAGAAAATTATTCAAAACGTGACTATGGAAAACCAAAGCGCGATATGGATGTTGGAATGATACCACCAAAACTTGCGCAGATTATGCTAAATTTGGCAAATGTTAATGAGAATAATACAGTGCTTGATCCCTTTTGTGGAACAGGGAGCATATTAATGGAGGCCGCAATGAGGCATTCAAAATTGTATGGCAGCGACATTAAACAATTAATGCTTGATTATACTAAAGTCAATTTAGATTGGCTTGCAAAAGAATGGTCTCTTAGTATAGATTATAAATTAGCACTTGCGGATGCAACCACTTACAAATGGAATAGTAGCTTTGATAGAGTTGTTACTGAAACATATCTTGGTCCATCAATCAAATATATGCAAAATGATGATTCGGTTGACAAGGCAATCGATTACTGTGATAATCTTATAAAAAAATTCCTGATTAACTTAAAACCGCAGTTAAATGATAATTCCAGATGCTGCATTGCAGTTCCAGTATGGAATTCTAAAGGTGGATTTATACATCTACCAATTTTAAGGCAATTAGAAAAATTAGGCTACAAACGCCTCGAATTTACACATGTAAACTTTGCAGATCTTATATATTATAGAAGTGAACAGATGGTTGGCAGAGAGCTTTTAGTCCTAGCAATAAAATAATTAGTTAGTCACATATATCTTTCTATTAGTCTTTAACTCAATCAATCCTTTACGCCTTCTTTTTTTGAGGTAACGTGTCCGCTACATGTTCCAAATATAAATGCGCTTCTGTAAGGATTTTCTTCCAGGTATCATTATTCAATTTAACCAATGCGCCATTAAAATCAAGCCACATATATTTTCTATGCTCCTCGCTAAGTTTAACTTCACTGCTTTGAACCTTTGCTAAATAAAGCAATATAACTCTAGTGTTTCCAGAAGAGCTGGAAATGTATTTGTTTTCTCCTAAAAAACCATTAATAATCTCAAAATCCTTGATGCCACATTCCTCTGCAAGTTCGCGTTTAAAGGTTTCGATGTCAGATTCGTTCTCGTGTTGGTGCCCTTTTGGAAATTCCCAGTAATCGTTGTCGTTATCAGCTCTGCATAAAAAAAGGTATTCCCCATTTAGATTAACTACGACTGCACCCACTGATTTCTCTATTATATAAAATCACTTTCTCAAAAAAATCTTTCTCAACTAAGTTATTAATTAATTTATAATTATTATAAAACTTCTCATAGTAGACCCATCAATTGGCTAATAATAAGTCTTACATTACCAATTTTTTGCGCTCAGCCACTTTGCACTTTTTGGTATAACGTTAAGTTTTTTAAGAGCATCAAATTTTTCCTTGCCTATAGATTCCCATTCGCTTATTTTAATATGTTTGAAGTCATATTTGTTTATTATATTAGTCTTTAACTTAACAATTTCTTGAATTGCCCAAAGCATTCTATCAAGCTTTCTTATTTTATCTGATTCTTTTAGCAACCTGTTTGAATATTTAATCCTTGAAATTTTACTATATTCTTTTATAAAAATCCTCTTTTGAGAGTCATTAAAACTATTTCTATCAAACATTGTCGCAATATCATAATACGGATCTCCTAATGACATCCTTTCCCAATCTATAATTCTAATTCCGTCCTTTGAGAGTATAATGTTCTCAAACGCAATGTCAAGGTGTATAAGACCCTTTTGCTTTCCATACCCTTTTGAATGAATAATTTTCTCATACGCACTAGCTATCTCACCAATAAATTTTTCTTTCTCTTTAGTTCCTATAAAGAATTTTTTTATGGAATCAAGCCAGCTGACGGATTTTGCAAGCGCTTTTTGCGAAGTTGAAAGGTCATGAAATTTTCCTTTGATTTTTTTGCTTAATTTGATTGTATGCAAATGAGCAACAATTCTGGCAAGCTCTTCTAGCTGCTTAGTATTGAGGCTCTTTAATGACTTCCCTTCAATATACTCAACTATTATAAAAGAATGCCCCACCACGGATCCCTTACTTAAGATATAAGATTTTGGAGAAAGCCCGTATTTTTCGATATGTTTTAGAATAGAATATTCATAGGATAGATGATAGTGATGTTTCTTTCTCCTTGTGCTTAGCCTTAAAAGGAATCGTTTGCCGTTTGTAGTTATCAAAAAATTACGGTGACTAATTCCACTTGTTCTAAGCTCTTTTATTTTTATAGGATCAAGTTTGAATTTTAAATCTAAACGATTAGAGTTTAATCGATCTATATAGTCCTTTATTTTGGATTCTAAATCATTCATATTATTTCAAGAACATTAAAAATTTAAATAACCTCTTTTTTAGTAATTTGTAAAACTTTTAAAGAAGCAAGACAGCTCGGAGAAGAGGATTCAAGAGTCTCATGACAGGAAGGATGCAACTACAGGCACTCTTCACCTATTACAACTTCGTGAGAGTACACTCTGCAATAAAAATGACACCTGCCGAGAAGGCAGGAGTTATAGAGTACTGGGGGAAAGACACAGAGAAAAAGAAGTGGTTGTACCTAATAGAACAGACATCAGAAATACCTGTTTTTATTTTAATGATTGGATCAATCGTATTTTGGTACAAAGCCTATAAAATCCAATATGAAAAGTTTTAATTATTAGTAGTACTTAATGGTTATAGGATATGAGTAAAAGATGAACTAAAAAAAACGAATAATCATGAATGTCCATAAATATGTCGTAAATATGCGTTTATATCTACACTATATAAATGAGTCGAACTGGGAGAAATGATGGCAATTTTACCTAATCAAATCAAATCTAAACATAGAGTAAAAGACCACGGTGAAGTTTTTACCCATGAACGTGAAGTAAATAGGATGCTCAACTTAGTAAAGAGTGAAACTGAAAGATTAGATTCAAGATTCCTGGAGCCAGCCTGCGGGACAGGTAATTTTTTAGTTGAAGTACTGAATAGAAAATTAGTTGTTTTGAAACAAAAATACCAAAAAAGCCAGCCAGAATATGAGAAATATGGTGTTATTGTTATTTCCAGTTTGTATGGAATCGATTTACTTGAAGATAATGTTCAAGAATGTAAAAATCGCCTACTCGAAATCTTTGAAAATGAATACACTTCGATTTTTAAAAAAGAATTCAATAGTAAATATGTCACTGTTCTAAAATTCATATTAAGCAAAAATATAATCTGTGGAGATGCATTGACAATGAAAGACAACAAAAACAAACCATTAATTCTATCAGAGTGGTCAATGCCTTATAACGATTCAATGATTAAAAGAAAAGAATATTCTTTTAAAGATATTTTTAGCCCTACTCTCCTGTGGAGTTTCACAACAGATAGCGATACTGGCAAAAAAGTTATATTGCCAAATGTCTATAAGGATTATCCAATAATTAACTATATGGAGTTGGCTGATAATGAATAAAATTAATTATAATCCAGATATATTGGCCTGCCTTGCAAGTTTGAGTAATGATGAAGTATTTACACCGCCTAAGGTAGTCAATGAAATGTTGGACTTATTGCCACCACAACTTTGGACTGATAAAAATGCCAAGTTTTTAGATCCTGTCTCTAAAACAGGAATTTTCTTAAGAGAAATAGCAAAGAGATTGATGAAGGGCTTGGAAAAACAGATTCCTGACAGGCAAAAAAGAGTAAATTACATACTGACTAATCAATTATATGGTATTGCAATAACGGAATTGACAGCATTGGTTTCTCGTAGATCATTGTATTGTTCAAAAACCGCTAACAGTAAATATTCAGTCTGTAGAAAGTTTACAAATAAAGAAGGTAATATTAAGTTTAACAGTATTAAACATATATGGAGAAGTGGAAGGTGTAAATACTGTGGAGCGAGTCAGGAGGTATATGACAGGGGAGACGGACTGGAATCACATGCCTATGAATTCATTCACACAGATAAACCAGACGAGATGTTCAAAATGAGATTCGATGTAATAATAGGGAATCCACCTTATCAGTTGAGTGATGGTGGAGGCAACGGAACAAGTGCAATGCCAATTTATCAATTATTTGTAAAACAAGCAAAAAAACTTAATCCTAGATTTATAACTATGATTATCCCATCTAGATGGTTTACGGGTGGAAAAGGATTAGATGAATTCAGAAAAGAGATGCTTAATGATACTAGATTGTGTGAAATATATGATTTCCCAGAGGCATCTGATTGTTTTCCAGGAGTTCAAATAAAAGGAGGGGTTAATTACTTTCTTTGGTCACGTGATTATAAAGAGAAAACTTGTAAAGTTATCACATATAGAGGAGGTACTCCAGGTGAAGCTGCTGAAAGACCATTATTAGAAGCTAATTCAGATGTTTTTATTAGGTATAATGAAGGAATTAATATTTTAAAAAAAGTTCAATCATTCAAAGAGAAAACATTGGTTGGATATGTTAGTGCTAGAAAACCATTTGGATTAGATTCAAATTTCTCCGATTTTAGTAAACAAGAATCAAAAGTAAATTATATTAAACTTTATAGATATGGAGATATAGGATATGTATCAGAATCTCAAGTTATTAAAAATAAGAAAGATATAAATAAAATTAAAGTAATTATTTCCAAGGCAGGTTCAGGTAGCGATACGTTTCCGCACCAAATATTGGGAGTTCCGATTATTGCTGGTCCAAACACTATATGCACCGAAACTTACTTGATTCTTAATGTCTTTAAAAGCATAGGGGAAGCTAAGAACTTTGTATCGTATGTAGAGACAAAATTCTTTAGATTTATGGTTTTTTTGATAAAAAATACCCAGAATGCACCTAGAGAGGTATATTCTTTTGTTCCAAACCAAGATTTCTCAAAATCTTGGTCAGATGAAAAACTATACAAAAAGTATAAATTATCAAAAAAAGAAATCGATTTCATTGAGTCAATGATTAAACCAATGACTCTAGAAACAGAGAAAATGGGGTTAACCGATGAAAGCAGAGATTAAGAATTTATTTCCTAAAAAACCAGAGCTTGATCCTAAAATATATGCATATACTGATAGGGCATATGCAGATCTATTAAAAATAGGTTATACGACTGTCGATGTTAAAAAAAGGGTGGCAGAACAATATCCTACAAAAAGACCCGGAGAACTCCCGTATAAAATTGTTTTTGAGGAGTCAGCACTAAGAGAAGATGGTACTTGCTTTGACGATCATGCTGTTCATCGGCTTCTTATAAAGAAAGGTGTTAAACGAAAAGGAGGTGAATGGTTTGCGTGCACTGCCCAGCAGCTTAAAGCTATCGTATTAGCACTAAAAACTGGAATAATTAATGAAGAGGACAGGACTCAAGACTTCAAAATGAGACCTGAGCAGGTCGAAGCCGTAAGAAGAACATCTGAATATTTTGCTAGTTTTAAAGAGGAAAACAAAATTCCTCATTTTTTGTGGAACTGTAAAATGAGATTTGGAAAGACTTTTGCAGCATATCACTTGGCCAAGAAAATGAACTGGAAAAAAATTCTAGTATTAACATTCAAGCCTGCTGTTGAAAATGCTTGGAAAGATGATCTATTAAATCATATTGATTTTAAGAACTGGCAGTTTTTTTCCAGGCACACCGAAGCTGATTATAAAAAACTGGATAAAAAAAGACCAATAGTATGTTTTGGATCATTTCAGGATTATTTAGGGAAGAATTCGTTAGGAGGTATTAAAACAAGGAATGAATGGGTGCATAAAACAAAATGGGACTGTGTTATCTTAGACGAATACCATTATGGTGCTTGGAAAGAACTTGCAAAAAACCTTTTCGATGAAGAAAAAGAGATAATTACAGGGGAAAAGGAATACGATGACCCTGAAGAACAAGATAAAATAGAATACTTGGAAAGTGTTATGCCGATAAAGACGAAAGGGTATCTCTATTTATCTGGTACACCATTTAGAGCATTGATTTCTGGAGAATTTATTGAAGAACAAATATATAATTGGACATATTCTGATGAACAACGAGCCAAGATGAACTGGAAAGGACCTAATAATCCTTATGAAGCTCTTCCAAGAATAGTCTTGCTGACCTACCAACTACCTGATTCAATAATAAATATCGCAAGTGGTGGGGAATTTAATACGTTTGATTTAAATGTTTTTTTCTCAGCCAGTGGTGAGGGTAAAGATGCGAAATTTATTTATGAGGATGACGTACAAAAATGGCTTGATTTGATACGTGGGCACTATTTAGCTTCGAATCTGGATAACCTTAAATTAGGGGCAAAAAAACCGCCATTACCTTATTCGGATGTTAGATTACTTAATATTTTGTCACATACACTCTGGTTCTTACCTAATGTTGCTTCCTGTTACGCAATGAAAAATCTGTTGATGCAAAAACAGAATAGTTACTATCACGATTATAATATTGTAGTTGCTGCTGGTGCTAGTATGGGTATTGGCCTAGATGCTCTAAAACCAGTTCAAAAAGCTATGGAAGAACCCTTGAGAAGTAAATCGGTTACATTATCTTGTGGGAAACTAACAACAGGTGTCACGATCAGACCATGGACAGGGATTTTTATGCTAAGAAATCTTACAAGTCCTGAAACATATTTCCAAGCTGCATTTAGAGTACAATCCCCTTGGACAATCAAAAATCCAGATGGAAAATCACCAAATTCTGAAGAGATTATTAAAAGAGAATGTTATATTTTCGATTTTGCACCGAATAGGGCATTAAAACAAATTTCAGATTACAGTTGTAATCTGAATCCTGAAGAAATAGATTCAGAAAAGAAGATCAAGGAATTCATTGATTTTCTCCCTGTTCTTGCTTATGATGGTAGTACAATGAAACAAATTGATGCTTCTGGTATACTTGAGATGGCCATGAGCGGAACAACAGCATCCTTACTTGCGAGAAGATGGGAAAGTGCATTGCTTGTAAATGTAGATAACAATACACTGAGCAAAATTCTAAACAACCCAAAAGCATTAGCTGCTCTAATGAATATTGAAGGCTTCAGAAGTTTAAATAGCGACATTGAACTAATTATCAATAAGTCAGAAGCTGTAAAAAAGGCTAAACAAAAATTAGCTAACAACGAGAATGTATCTCCAATGGAAAAGAAAAAATTGTCAGAAGAAGAGAAAGAATATATGAGCAAAAGAAAAGAGATACAAGAAAAACTTATCAAATTTGCAACAAGGATTCCAGTGTTTATGTACTTAACAGATTTTAGAGAAAGGACATTAAAAGATGTTATTACAAAGCTTGAACCTAACTTGTTCAAAAAGGTTACGGGATTGCAAGTAGAAGATTTTGAGTTATTAGTTAGTTTAGGAGTATTTAATAGCAATTTAATGAATGATGCGGTTTTCAAGTTTAAAAGATATGAAGATGCCAGTCTTTCTTATACTGGAATAAATAAGCATCCAATTGAACAGGTTGGTGGGTATGATATAGTAATTACTGCAAAAGAATTTAATGATAGAAAGTAAAAAGTCCATTTTTTTAGATCTCCCGGTCTAACTAAAAATATTGGAATTATGTAATACAGTACCTAAGTTGGCAATACCATACGGCTTAAGCTCCATGATTGGACGCCTATAAATTAACCAATTCACAGAAAATATATAATTTAGAATTACTTCGAAAGTTAATTATACCAAAAATGTTTCTCAACCAAGATCTCGTAGAAGATAAATCCTTTATAGCGTAGTTTAGAAGTAAAGTACTGAAATGTAATGATGATTTAATGGAAAACACAGAATCAGATAACGTATCTGCATCTCTATACGATTACTTCTATTATGATTACACAATTATATCAAAACTACTCGATCTAGATTATGTAGAAGATTTTCTTAAACAAAATGATATCAAACTAGAGGAGACTTGGAAAGCATATCTTTATACAATTGAATTAAGTATCACTGATTTATTTGACCAGATAGAAAGCTTCATAAACAACTATCTAATAAATAGATTCTTGACAGATTATGATGGTGATTTTCCAGAATACACTATTAAAAATTATCTAGAGAAAGACCCATACATAAAACGTATCTACTTACTTAATGATATCCGTAAAGAACTGATGGTATTACGGAACAATAAAGATTTTGGGAGAGAAAGAATATTGAATTTATTTAAAAAATTAAAAGAGGCTATTGATGAAATAGACATATTTATTACTAAAGAGTATAAGGTAAAAAAAGTAAATTTTGAATCAAAAGCCGTTAATAATTCCATTCTTAATTATATTATCAACATTTATGGATATGTTCGATATACCGACATCCCCCTTTCTCCGTCTTTAAGAACATTACAGACAAATAAGGTTCTTATAGATTATACTAGTAAGAAGCTAAAAAACCCAAAACGATACATGCAAGGATATGTTCTCTTTTTCTTTTATCTATGCAAAAGTTTTGGTGCAAGTATAAACTACAATATAAAAGATACTGTTAATAACCTAAACGAACTTAGGGAGCTTCATAGTATTAGCTCTAAGATATATGATGATAGTATTAGTGATCTAAGAAGATTCATAATCCATAATATATTTGAAATGACAGAAAAACCAATAATAAGAGTAAAGTATTTCAATAATGCAATAAATAGACCTGAGCAATTGGAATTTCTCTTAGGAAATTGTGATGTAAAAATCATAAACCCTAAAGAGTTTTTTGGTAAAGAATTTTTTTCTGGAGGTGAAATCAAAACTGATGACCTGCTCCTCACAATTCTTTATGGTGAACTTAGTAGACTAAAAATTGGCAAGAAATTAGAAATTATTCGTTTTTCACATTATATTAAGGAGAAAATGGAGGATACATGGTACAGTTATGCGTTTTATATGAACCCAGGTTATTGGTTAATATTTGATGGAGTAGGTTATGATACAAGTAGATTGAGATACCAATTGGATAATCTCCTTGAAAGTAATAAAGAAAAAATAGAATATACTAAACTAAAAATAAAGGATAACCTTTTAAGAGAATATTATAAAGAAAGAGACAGAGATATTCGCTTCAGAAATTATGAAAAAGGTTTGGAGGGAAATATGCTTGGGTTATTGACTGAATTTGTTGCTGTAATATATTTACTGAAATGCCTAAATGCAAACATTATTGGGATACGTTCAAATACTAGTAATACGGATGTTGATATTGAAGCAATAAAAGAAAATCAAAGTTTTATAGTTCAAGCTAAAAAATCTTTACCCGTAGAAAAAGTAGCTTTAAATAAAGCAATAAAAAAGATAAATAAAAACTTCAAAAAGCTTGAAAACTATAAAGTAAATAGTAACAAACCCATTAAAATTTTATTCTTTATTGGCTGGAGATACCCATCAGAAGAAAAAGAGCCGAAATCAGTTATTCGAACTAGAAAAATGTTCCTATTAAGAGAGTTACTAAAAAACAATATATCCCTAGCCTCATATAGTGATCTCGACGTTATTCTTACGATCAAAAAGGAGAATAGCTTAAATGGAATTATAAAAAAGGTTCTGGGATATCAAGACGGATTTATTTTTAGTTAGGAGGTGCAAAATTTAGGTTCTATATATAACCCCAAATCTGATTTGCTCCCATCGGGATTTGAACCTGAGATTGCAAGGGTGAGCTCACTTTTTCTTAGCTCAAGCATGCGTTTATCACTTTTAACAAGCATCCAAATTCTTTAGTAACAGTAGCACTACACGTAGCGTTATAACCAACATCACAACAAGCATTAACGTGTACAGCTACGCCTTGTCGTAGCTGAAGCTCATGATAAAACGATAATAGCTCGCACGCCGATCGGTCCATTCAGAACCTTAAAGGCATGCTCACCGTATATTATTAAATATCTATAGAGCTCTTGGTGCAATTAGTTACTATTTTCTTTGCAACCTGGCTACATCCCTCCATCCTATGTTTTTCCTATAATGCAGATTGTTACCTTCTATGGAAACAAGTGACATTGCCGAGTACGCCTTCACTTTAGCTTCAATTATGTCGTTGCCCTCACCCATTACGTAAAACAACCTTCCGCCATTCACATAGTATTTACCGTTTTCCACCCTAACACCTGCGCCATAAACTTCCACACCTTTAACAGCCATAGCATCTTCCAGCCCGAAGATCTGCTTCCCTTTAGCAGAGTCATAATCTCCAGGATAGCCAAGTGCAACTCCTGCAACTACCACCCTAGACTTGCTATCCACTTTTATATCAAGACCACCCATATCTCCACGGGCAATTAAGAGCCCCATTTCAAACATATCTGTCTTTATCCCTGGCACGATTACCTGTGCTTCAGGATCACCCCAACGTGCATTCCACTCCACTATATACGGCTCGATATTACCCTTTTTATTTAGTAAAATGCCTCCAAGATAAAGGATACCATTATATTTCCTATTTTGAGCATTTAGGCTGTTTATAACTATTCTAAATATATTCTCAACTTCTGAGATCAGATGACTTGTTAAAACAAGGGGAGGAGTACTGCATCCCATACCTCCAGTATTAAGGCCGATTTCTAAATCGTCAACACGCTTGTGATCCTGAGCACTACCAAGGATTCTGAACTTAGATCCGTCGCTTATTGCAAATGTGGAGAACTCTTCTGCATTAGTACCATCTTCATTTCGTAGCCATTGTTCTATGAGAAAAGTTTTGCCTGCACTTCCGAAGGTGGACATCCTCTTTATTGCGCGCAATGCTTCTTCATGATTTGTTGCAGGTATAGCACCTTTACCATCTACCAATCCCGAAGCCTTAATAAAAATAGAACTTTCTGGCTGATTTAAAATATACGTTATGCCTTTTTTTTCAGAATGAAACACCTTATATCTTGGTTGTGGTAAATGATGATTTTTACCAAGTTCACGTGCAAACACCTTATTCCATTCTATTTCACCTGAAGCTCTTGTTGGTCCAAGAGTAGTTATACCTGCACTTCTAAGTGCATCTGCAAGCCCCGCCTCGACCGCATTATCATGTGCTACATCTACAAGAGCAACTTGATTTGATCTGCATATATCTACGATCTCTTTTATAGAAGTAGTCTGTATACCTGGAAATGTTAGTATGGGTTTTTCAGAGCCCACTCTCATCATGTCGTTTCCCGGTATTGCGAGCACACTTTTTACATGTTCACTCTTTGCATATGCGCGAACCAATGCCGCGCCTCTGCCCCCACCATCTATCACTGCAACTTTAGTTTTAGTTGACATTATATCAAGCTCAGAATGACTCTCTCAACTAAAACATAAATAAGAAACTGCTCCCACCGGGATTTGAACCCGAGTTGCAGGGTTGAAAGCCCCGCGTCCTTGGAAATTATCTTAGAGATGAAATTAGGGTATTTACTCTTACATATTTTATATTACACCCACCCCTTTTTACTGTAAATTCTTCACCTTCCCAGAAAACTACATACGCAAGTTTGGGATTATATGAGCTGATGAATGTATTCAACCCTTTACTAAGTGATTCGGGATCGGCTCTTACCTTCACTTCTATAGGTATTTCGATGTTTCCATTGTGCACTATGAAATCTACCTCTGCTCCACCTTTTGTTTGCCAGTAATTTATCGTTTTTCCAGCTTTAACTAACTCTGACATAACATAATTCTCGAAGAGCTTACCTTTATTCTCTAAACTTACATTAAACTCTTTTGCTATAGAGTTTCTTATACCAGTATCAATAAAATACAGCTTGGGCTGTTTTATTATCTCTTTTAGCTTGTTCTTATAGAATGGCTGCACTCTGAGAATTAAATAACTCTTTTCCATTGCATCAATGTACTTTTTAACTGACTGGAAGGATAGTCCAAGATCCTTACATATGTTATCATAAGATAGGACATTGCTTATACAATGCGATAAATAAGTAGAAAGGCGTTCTAGGGCACCTATATCTTCTATATTAAATGTTCTTGCAATGTCCTTCAACACCATTGTTTCATATAGATCTCTAAGCAAGTCTTCTTTATCTTGTTTTTCCTTCGCAAGAACAACCTTTGGGTACCCACCATATATCATATGCTCTTCTATTGACCTATAGAGGGTCTTGATAGTAGGTTCTTTTAGCCCCTTAGCCAATAGGAACTCTTCTAAAGAAAACTGATAAAGTTTGACAATAGATACTCTTCCTACGAGCCAACCCAGAACGTCCTTCCTTAGCAATATTTGCGAAGAGGATGTGATCCATATTTTTTCTCCATTGTCCGCAAGATATTTTAATTTCCTTCCTGGATCTTTTCCATACTGTATTTCATCAAGTATGGTAATACCTTTCTTTGAAACGTACTGATTTTCAAATCTTTTAATATCTGTGTCGAAGAGTTCCTTAACATCAGGATCATCAAAAAACAAGTAGCTGACGTTTGCAGTTTCTGCCTGTGCTTTGAGAAAAGTTGTCTTACCTGCTTGTCTGGGCCCAACAACAGTCACAATAGTATTCAATCTTGATGCGGCTATGAACTTCTTGGTTATCTCCCGAGTAATGTACATGATTAGACTGTAAAATTAAACATATAAATATCTTTCTACCATAATTAAACTATAGTTAAATTCTAGTACAACTAAAATTAATGTAAAGTTTAGAAATAGTATTGTATCCAAGGATAAGAAGCTAAAGACTGTGCACTCTTTGCTGATGTGTGACCAAAAAGCAAATAGTATTAAAGAAGAAAACATTAAATAAGTTAATAGGGGTTGTGTAAAAATGGCTGGTGAAAAAATTGTACGCACAGATTGGGATAATGGACATAAAATATAGATATGTCTGCTTTGTGAGAGAGACGGCAAAATAGTAAAGTTAAATAGCCCTTATAATTTTAAGCAACATTACAAATCAAAACATCAGAAATAGGTAGTACAACTCCTCTCCCTTAACCTTTCTCCACGCTAGAACTATTTTAAAATCTTAGATCAAAAAGATACTAATTTTACCGATGACAGATTCTAACTTAAACGACAGAGTAGGGGGGTGCAAAATGTGGTCGCTGTATATAACCCCCATTTTTGTTTGCTCCCGCCAGGATTTGAACCTGAGTTGTGAAGTTAAAAGCCCTGTGTCCTTGGCCGAACTAGACGATAGGAGCGTCTATTTTATTGCTTATTATATATATTTGATTTTATATTTAAACATTAGCCTTAATTTCGAGAACCATTCATGTTTGTCGCCAAAACATACATACTCCTAGGGGCTAAAAACCCCTAGGTTTTAGTGGAATTGTTGGACACAGTTGGCGCAAGCGAAACATTTTATAGGTGTAACTACAATATAATTACAGTGACAAGTGAATTTTATGCGATTTAGAGTATTGATAGAAAAAGATGAAGATGGCGTTTACGTAGGCAAGGTTCCTGACCTTCCAGGCTGCGCTACCGAAGGCAAGACTAAGAAGGAACTTATGAAGAACATGAAGGAGGCCATACAGGCTTATATGGAGTCCTTGAAGAAGCACGGCGATCCTATTCCTGTGGAATCGGTGCAGATAAGTGTCTAGACTTATACCTCTTAATTATGACAAAGTCGTAAAGGCTCTTTCTAAAGTAGGCTATGTGGTAAACCACCAAAAAGGTAGCCATATTGTAATGCATCTTGACAGGAAGGATAGGTATATGAAATTATTTGGTGACAGGAAGCCAGAATATATGATAGTGGTTCCTGCCCATAGGCCAGTAGGCAGGGGCATGATAAGGACTATCATGAGCGAAGCTAACTTATCCGTTAATGAGTTCAGTAGCTTGACGTAACCCTAGTTTTAGGTCGTTCCGCCTCTTCCAACTAGAATGTTTTGTCTATCTCTTTGTAAAGCTTCTGCTTTGATGTGCTTATGTATGTCATGATTACCTGTGTTCTTAACCGAGTTTGTCATCGAAATCCGATTTGCTCCCACCGGGATTTGAACCCGAGTTCCAGAGTTGAAAGCCCTGTGTCCTTGGCCGAACTAGACGATAGGAGCGTCTATTTTATTGCTTATTATATATATTTGATTTTATATTTAAACATTAGCCTTAATTTATTATGTATAATATTTTTAATTTTTATCTTTATTCTTTTTATACATAAGTTTGTACATAATATTAATTTGCTTATCTATATTTTCAGTATTGAGTTTATTGCCTTACTGACCTCCTCTTCAGAGTTATTACCATCTATAATATAACAATTTTTATTTTTTGATGCAAGAATTTTATAATTCTCGCGTATTGTATCAAGAAAATCCTTTCTCTCAAAATAACTTTTACCATTATTTCTTTTGGATACGCGTTTAAGTGCAACATCAGAATCTACATCTATTATCAGATTATAATCAGGATATGGGAATATACCATTCGCATTTCTAAGCCATTCCTCACTTAAATTAAAAGACATTCCATACGCAATTGTTGATATGAGATATCTGTCTGTTATCACTATTTTTCCAGCATCTAAATTGGGTTTTATGAATTTATGTACATGATCGGATCTATCCGCAATAAAAAGTAGCTGCAATGTAGCAGGATCGACACTCACATTCTGCCCGCCTATT
Source organism: Microcaldota archaeon (assembly GCA_021828345.1). The sequence goes on along the minus strand of JAJZJI010000001.1, from coordinate 53,863 downwards.
AATACTTTCATTATATCGCCAATCTTTCCATCAGTAGGCTCTGCAGTCAATTCCACTTCTGCATTCTGCTCAGCCATGCGCTTATAGAGTAGTCTTGCCTGCGTAGACTTACCAGAACCATCCATCCCTTCAAATGCAATGAACATGAAAATACAGTATTGGTTTATTTGCAAACATAAATAAATGTTATGTAAATAAAATAGTAGTGTGATTGCAATGGTACTTTCAGATAGAGATTTAGAGCATTCTATATCAACAGGCAAGATTATAATAAAGCCTTTTAATAGCAAAATAATACGGGAGAATGGAGTTGATTTTAGGTTATCTAATGAGATTGCGCACCACAAAATACACCCTAAAAATGTCATTATAGATCCAACAAAAGAGGATCATGTGAAGAGTACTTATGAAGAAATAATAAGAACTGATAAAATGGTGCTTTCACCAAACGAGCAGGTATTGCTCTCCACAATAGAATATCTTGGTTTGCCTGATGATGTTATGGGATTTGTTGAATTGCGTAGCACATGGGCAAGACACGGACTTTCTATGCCTCCTACAATAATAGATGCAGGTTTTCATGGAACTATAACATTAGAAGTAATAAACAATGCACCTTATAAAATATTATTAAGGTCAGAGCAGAGATTTGCGCATATAATATTTGCAAAAACAAGCAGTCCAGTAAAAAACCCATATTCTGGAAGTTATATGGAGCAACGCGGCATAAAATTCCCAAAAAAATTAGATATTGAATAGAATAGATGTAAATAATTTGCGCAATACAATTATTTAAAACGAATAAAAACTATTTTTACATGCGCTCTACATTTATTTCTACAGTTATTTCATCTACTAATATGCTGCGTGTGATGCTGCTCTTTACATAATCCTTAATCTGCGCATTTAGATTTTTTGATAGATTATGCTTGTTTTTATTTAACAATGATAACATAGGATGTTGCGTAGTATATGATAATGATATCACATCAGACTTCTTTAAATTCATTTCCTTTCTTATCATCTGAATTGAGCGTTCAAATTCACGAATTACAAGCTCATCTTTTAATTCAGGCGTTATATTACTATCTATATGCGCCTTACCATATTTAAATAATGTAGAATTACCGCCCTCAACCACCTCTATAATAGAGAAGTGTTCAGGTTTTATATCAAATGCCTTTCCTGCGATATTGATAGTATAATGCCCATCCTTTTTAATTGCCGCATCTAATATATTTGCATCCTGCATCTTAAGTTCAGCTGCAACCATAGCGGCATTGTTCTTAAAATCAGGGCCTAATTTTGCAAATGCTGGCTTTACCTCGCGTTTTGCACTATATCCTCTTAATATTTCAAGTTTCTTTGAATTTGTAAACTCCTCTATAGTACTAGATAACTTACTAATGGCATTATAAGCTTCGTCATTTGTAAGCTCTATTGTTGCACTTGCAATAGGCTGCCTTAATGAGATATTAAGCGTCTCCCTATTACTAAGTATTGCAGATATTGCGCTGGATGCAATTTCAAACTCAAATTCCAATGCATTATCTATACTATCCTCCTTATACTTTGGCCAATGCTCCATGAATAAAGATTCTTTTTGATTATATAATTTTTTATATAGATATTCGGTATTGAATGGACATATTGGACCTAAAAGCAATAGTATATTATACATTATATAATTGATGTTATTTAGGGCAGTTTGTGCCTGAATCTTAGATGAATCTGATAATTGCTTTTTTGCTATTTTTAAATAGAACCTGCTAAAATCCTCTATTATAAATTTAAGCAATTTAGACATACCATAATCTATTTCATAATTATCAAATGCATATGTCATATCCTTAATTGTCTGATTTAATCTTGAGATTATCCATGAATTGTAAATATCAGCTTTTGAATTCTTAGGCTTTTTTATATTCTTTAGATCATATTTGAACAATGCTGAATATTCACTCATTAGATTATCTACATTGTGCAAAAGCATCAGCATAGCTTCCATATCCTTTATCTCTATTGTATTAAACTTCAAACTCTCATGTGAAACATGCAGTAGTGTGAATGCACGCACCGCATCAAGTGCATACTTACCTATGAGCTCATTTGCTGATACATAATTGCCTTTACTCTTATGCATTGCTTCTCCTTTTGAATCAACTACCCAGCCTTGCATTAATATAGTCTTAAATGGGGACTTACCATACGCTGCAACACCCGTTTTCATCAGTGTTGCAAACCATCCTCTAAGCTGATCTGGGCCCTCTGTTACAAACGCATTTGGAAACATGTTATTAAATTCAGATTCGCTAAGGCTTGCAGTATGTGCAACACCAGAATCATACCACACATCAAAAACGTCATTAACTCTATGCATCATACCATCGCATTTTGAGCATTTGAATTCAATGCCATCTATTATGGGTCTATGCAGATCCTCTGAAGTATAATTTATATTTTGATTTTTAGATTTTAGTTCATTAAATGAACCAATTACCTCTATATCATTGCATTTATTGCATATCCAAATTGGCAATGGTATATCCCAATAGCGCTGCCTACTTACAACCCAATCGGGCGCAGATTCTATAGTCTCAATAAACCAGTCCTTTAATTTTGGAGGATACCATGCAACCCTATCACATTGCTTTATTATTCTCTTCTTTAATTTTGCTACATTTATGAACCACTGCTCTGTAGGCAAATAGACCAATTTATTATGACATCTCCAACAGTGTGGGTAGCTGTGCAGTATATTACCCTTACCCAGTAGTGAACCTAATGCCTTGAGCTCCTTTTCTATTTCTCTATTTGCATCATGTATTAATTGCATACCCACATATTTACCAGCATCAGCATTATATTTTCCATCATTATCCACAATGGATAACATTGGCACCTTATTATTTTTTGCTATGGCAAAATCCTCAGGACCATATGCAGGAGCTATTTGAACAAGACCCGTTCCATCTGACATACTGACAAGTTCATTTGAAAAAAGTATTTTATGGTATTTTCTTGTTTCTTTTTGTTTTGGTAGATTATCTTCCATAGGATTCGTATAATATAATCCTTCTAATTCTAATCCCTTAAATTCTCCAATTATTATTGGAGACAGACTAAATTCTTTGGATATTGCATCTAATCTATCCTTTGCAAGTATCATAATTTTGTCTTCAATTTTAGCCTTTACATATAATGCATCTGGATTTGCCGCAACGGACATATTAGCTGGAATTGTCCATGGCGTTGTTGTCCAAATCAATAGATAGGTATTATCATCAACTATTATCTTTGGCTTTGATAATTTAGTGTTTATCTTAAATGTAAAATATATAGATGGGTCATTATCCTGCTCTTCCTCAACCTCTGGACCCTTTGCAAGAACTGTTCCGCAGTGTATACAATAAGGCATTACATTTATGCCCTTATAAACAAGCCCTTTATCGTATATTTTTTTGAAGACCTGAAAACTTTTATCTATATACTCGGGATTTGCAGCAATATATGCATGCTCAAAATCAAACCATACACCATAGCGCAATGCGTCAGCTATCTGTTTTGATAGATAGCCTTTATAGGCATCAATACACTGTGCAATGAATGCCTTTACGCCTATTTTAGATTCTATGTCACGCTTTGAAGTTAATCCTAAATTTTTTTCCACTTTATTCTCTATAGGAAGACCATGCACGTCAAATCCAGCCCTATCAAAAACATCATAGCCACACATGCGTTTATATCTTAAAATAGCATCCTTCCTGGCATATCCACGTATATGTCCCAAATGCAATTCTCCATTTGCATATGGGGGCCCCTCAAGGAAAAAAAATATTTTATTGCCTTTATTTAGTGCATTTACCTTTTCACGCATTTTTAAATTGTTCCAATCACTAAGTATTGACTCTTCTATTTTTTGAAGATCAGAAATTTGCATAAACTAAGAACACCTAATCAAATATTACATTATAAGTATGGTAATGCATATTTATAATTCATACATTCTGCAGCAAAAATATATATTATAGATATGTAAATGCCAAAGCTACAATAATTAAGTCCTGTATAATAAATTTAAAAGTAGGGCAAATATTTAAATAATAATCTAGTTAATAATTATATGGTGAGAGCGTGGTGTCAATAGCAGTAAAAGAGCCTGAACATAAAAATATGGGAGTGTTTACACCAAATAATTTAAATGTTATCGAATCTACCAATATCTTAAGAAATTTTGAACGTAATGGAACCGGTGAATTACTAAAAAAACCAATGATTGAATTTATAAGAAAAGAGTTAGTAATACCAATAAAAAATAAAAAGGGTAATGAAGGTAGCCCTTATGAACATTGGAGTGATCAGCACCATTGGAGCAGAAATTGGAGTAGATGGGGCAGATCAAATGATAGTTAAATTTCTGCTTAATTTAATGTGGTTTGATGTATAATTTTACCACAGAAGAAGAAAGAATATTACATAATATTGATGAAAATGTTACAGTAGGGTTGAAGGTTAGTTCATTAGTACTAATAATTAAGTTATCAAGCAAATGTAATTTACATTGCAAATACTGTGATGCAGATATATACTCAAATAAACTATTAGACTTTAGTACTTTAGCTAAAATAATAAAAAAATCATTTGATGTGTCTAATAGGATTAATTTTATTTGGCATGGAGGAGAACCGCTTATTGCTGGAATTTATTACTATAAAAAAATAATAGCATTACAAAATTTATATAAAAAAGAGGGACAGGAAGTATTAAATTCAGTGCAAACAAATGGCGTATTACTAAATAATGAATGGTTAAACTTTTTTAAGGAAAATAAATTTAGGTATGGTATTAGTTTAGATGGGCCTGAAGAATTACATAATAAAAATCGTGTGTTTAATAACAATAGTGGAAGCTTCGAAAAAGTAAATAACGCAATATCTTTGGTAAAACAAAATGACAAAAATGTTGGAGTAATAGCAGTAATAAGTGATGATACTTTATCAATTAAACCTGAAGATTTTTTAAATTTTTATATAGAAAAAGGAATTACTAATTTGGCATTGAATTGGCAAAAACCTGCAGTAAATATAGATAAAACAGATCATATTTCTAGAGATAAATATTCTGATTATATAAATGAATTATTTGATGTATGGTACAAAAGAAGTAAAGCAGATATTGATATAAGAGAATTTAATTCTGTAATACAAATTTTATTAGGAAATGCCCAACAATTTTGCATTTTAGCTGGTAAATGTATAGGTAAATATTTTGGTATAGACCCAGAAGGTAATCTGTACCATTGTGATGAATTTATGTTCGATAAAAAATATATTATTGGTAATATAAATGACTGTAGTTTTTTTGATGCAATAAATAGTTTTAAAATAAAGAGCATGTTTGAAGAAAATAAAAAAAATATTGATGCTCTTGAATGCAAATGGCTTTCTTTATGTAATGGAGGATGCCCTAAAGATAGATACACGCTTAGCATAGCAAATAAAAATGTGGTTAAATGTTGTGGATGGTCTAAGATATTTGATCATATAGATATGCGCATAAAAGAAACGGTATCTGAAAATCGGTAGATTTTTTATGAATAAAGTGTTATACATAGGTTCTAGCAAAAATCCAGAAGGAATACGGGAGTTATTTAAAAATTATGATATAACTTTAGTATATTGGGAAGAAGGTATAAAAACTAAGGAATATATTTTAGATAGAATAGAACAGATTTTAAATACAGTGAATTTTGATGATATTGAATGTATTTTCTCAGAAGGATTAGAAACTGTACCATTGTTATTTAAAATACGTAAAAAAATATACGTTCCCATAATATTAGCAGTTAGAGTTAATCCGTATCCAATAAACTATTTTTTAAAAACACTTTTATTTAGTACCATCAGCAATAAGTGTGATTTAATTTTAGCTGGATCTTCTTCTACAGCTAAAATTTATTCAGACATATTTAAATTTAATGCTGTGCCATATCATCCTTTTGGAATTAACACGAACATATACCACAGTAGGGATAAAAAACATTCAAAAGAGAAGTTTAATTTAGAAAAATTTAATAAGATTATACTTTATACAGGTAGACTGGATCCAGATAAAAATATAGGAGGTTTATTAGCAATTAGTAAAAAATTAAAAGAAAATTATTCTGATGTTAATTTAGTTATTGCATATAATTTTTATGATAATGATTATTTTCAATTATTAAATAAAAAATTTATAGAACAAGATGTTAAATTATTAAGATTAGATCAAAATGAAATGCCTTATATCTATAGCGCAGCAGATCTTTTTATAACATGTGCCACAAGTTTTTTTGAAACCTTTGGAAGGTCACCGTTGGAGTCAATGGCGTGTGGAACACCAGTAGTAGTGCCAAACTGGTTAGGATTTAATGAATACATAAAAGACAAAAAATATTTAATTGATGCTAACTTCTTTAATGAACCGTTATATGATTGGATGGATTACGCCATGGTAAATTTGGAGATGTTTTACAATAGATGTGTGGATTTTTTGGAAGGAAAATATTCAAATGATATACATAAAATTTCTTATGAAGCAGAATATATAAATCAATTTTCTAAAATAAAAAATTCCGTATATGAAATAATTAATAATTTTGATAAGAAAGACATTTTTAATGAAAATACATTACCAATGCACAACCCGTTTATATTAGAGTTATATAATGAATTAGACATTAATTCTGTTGAAGACTTATTTAATGCGTGTATATGTGAAAACCAAAAATGGGTATCAGAAGATTATCAAAAAAAGTTGTTTTATCATTTATTTAAGGATAAAGTTAATATATAAGCTAATCAAATAATCTTAGGTAGTTAAAGTGATATCTGAACAAATTTTATATAAACAGTATATTAAAAAACTATCAATGATAAAAAAGAGTAACATAAATAATAATTATGAGAAAACGACTATGGTTTATGTTTCAGGTAAAAAGATTTTAGTTTTTATAGCTGGTTCACATTTAGGTGGAGAAAAAGCACATGATAAAAAACTGTTTATAAATTTTATTAAATTAGTATCTAAAAAAATAAGGCCAAAAGTAGTGTTGCTTGAGTTACCAAGGAACCTCCCAAAACCAGTAATGAATGAATGGCTTCAAAAACCAAAAAAATATTGGTTAGAAAGTGAGTGGTTAGTTTATTATGGTAAAAAATATGGAAACGCCAAGTATACATGTATGGATATAACTTCGAAGGAATGGACTAACGCAACCTTAAATTTTGATGGCGTTAATAATTTCAAACTTGTCCTATTTTCAAATTTTTTAATGAAATTTATATGGGCGATAAATTATTGGTATATAAACAATGATGTAATAGCGAGTAAAGATGACGTTTACCAATTTGCGAAATATAATACCATAAACGCAATTATAAGCGGCTCTGATAATTTATCATGTATAAAAAAAGATGTAATAAAATTACATACTAAATACAAGAATAAAAATTTCAACACCACTATTGAAAATATTTTAAGAGAAATGGCAGATAACTACGTAAAAAAAGGGGTAAAATTAAATTCATTAATTAGTATAAAAAAACCTAGCTTATATTTATTCCCATTTAATAAATATAAAATAAATAAAGTATTAGCCCATGAAGATGCAATTAGAGATAGACATATGATGACGAACATTTTCAGTACATTTATTAAATACGATAGAGTTATAGCAATGGCGGGATCTAGTCATATTAATAAACTTGGTGATATATTTTATATAGAGCTAAAAAAAAGATTTAAGGATACCAAAATGATGACCTGGGATGAATTTATAAAAACCGATAATTTAAAATTTGATTTTAATAAGATTTAGAGTTATTTATAATCCGATAAGTTCTAATTTATAACTTAATCTGTACTTACATTTATAGAAAATATATACAGAAATTTTAGATGCGACTTTGTTTTCAAAGTCGTTCAACATAACTCTTTATTGATTTGCTCTTATTTACTGGTATTTTTTTCTTGAATATTAAGTTGAATCGCGCCATTATCAGATATGTTTATATTTATCTGTAGTAAAGCGCATACCTCAAGCCGATAGAGTATACGCTTCGCTTCACTCAAAAGCTCAAATAGGTAGTATCTTCCATCAAACAATTTCAATTTTATTGGAAGATTATTTTCAACATTTATAGTGTATATCTCTTCTCCTAAATAATTCACCCTGATTTTAGAAACCTCTTTTTGGACTTTTGAGCGCGAATCAAATAAATATATTTCAGATATAATTACCGCACTCTGTTTTCTTGGAGTTATTTTCTGTATAGAGACATTTTTGTCTTCATAATGCAAAATCTTTACAAATACCGAATCATTTGAGACTCTTTCATTATCATTTTTTCCTACAAAATCAAACGCCGCTATTGATGAATCTAAATGCTTTAGTTTATTTGTTATCTTATCATTATCCGAATATGTGAAAACGAGCTCTTTAGATGCTATAGGCGATATATCAGACGGTTGCTTCATATATATTTTATTTTGGCATAATCTACGTATATTTGAATCTATATCTGTTATACTATGTACTAAAAGCACTATACCTATGCCTTTTTTTCTGAAATTCTGTATTCTATTAATTAAATCCTGCGTTGCTGCATTTGTTTTTTTCTGTTCGTTTTTAAATATTGTTTGTGCTTCCTCTATACATATTAACATACGCAGCTCATTATCCCCAAATACATCAAAATGCTCTGTTATTGAATACAATTGGTTTAAGATTAATGCGTATATATACGGACGCATATTGTTGCTTACATTTTCCATGCTAAAAATTATGCCCTTTTCAAGCAGGCGCTCTATCGATATGCCTTTTGTTACGGAATACTCCTCTTTTGATATTATAGCACGCAAATTTTCCAGTGATGCATGTATATTTTCCCCATGTTTTGTATATTTTATTCCGACATTTGTTATTTTTCCGTGCAATTTTATTATGCTTTCCTCTATATGATTGTATATATGAGTAGGATTTAAGGTATTATTTCCAGTATATACATGCCTAAATGCATTAAGCATACATTTTTCTATCGGACCCTGATATGGACCTGAATTAGAGGCAGATGACAATAAAAGCGCTAAATCCTGATAAAATTTCTCGTATGCAAGTATACGTGGTGGCATAAAAAAATTTATTTGCATTGTAGAATCATTAAATCTTAACACATTCATATTATGAGAATTTCCAAAATTATCCCATTCGCTAGTTGGAGACAATATAGCTACAAGTGTTCTTTTTCCAATTTTTTGGTTGTTAATCATGATCTGGTCTATTATGTTCATAAGAGCTGTTGTCTTTCCCATTCCAGGCAATCCAGATATTATTGTACCAAGATTAAACGCAGCATCATGCATGCTTACTAATTTATTAGTAAATATCGCGCCATCTTTTAAGTAATTGCCTATTTTTATATTCCCAGAACTTCTTGGAAAAAAAGTATCTATTGTATAACTCAATCTACTAGGGCCCAAAAATTCTACCATACTTGCAGCATACGCACTTCCGTATATAATCCCAGGTTTTTCTGTAAATTTAAGCAGATCGTTAATTGCATTTAATTTTACTCTTTCTTTACTAAATATTCGACTTCTCTCTTCTAAGATATCAAGGCTATTTTTATCATTTGGATTTAGTAACATGAATATTTTATATAACTGCGACCCTATTATTATACTCTGATCGATGTCATTTATAAGAGATAATAGAATTTTTCTTTCTTCAGAATCACTATATATATCATTTTGTAATGAGTGCGTTTCCTTCCATATCCCTATCCCGCCAGAATATGAACGCGTTGAACGTGTATGCCTCGATGAGAGCTCCTTTTCTATTATAGCTTTGAATTCAAATACCTGTTTTTGGGATTGTGGCATAAATAAAACCATTATATGTGAATCACTCTTTTTTGATAATATATCACGTATAACACCATAACGACCGCCATCGCCCCTATAAAAAGAGATAAGAAATAATTCTTCATCACAATCAAGTTGTGAGGGTAATAATTTTATTCCTTTATTACAGGAGTTAAAATATTCTAATTCAATGTCATTTTTATAATCAAAATTTAATATTTTTAGATATGTTTTATCCATTTTGCAATCATGAATAAACAAAAATGGATTTTTACCCATACTCGCCACAAATAGTGAGGTATCAATACCGTCAGTAGGAACACTAAATATTTCAAAACAATCTGTTAACATTAAATCACAATAAATATTATAAAAGATAAAATTGCATATGAAAAAAATCTCACCGTCCTATTTTTTGATACCAAACGATAACTGGTTATTATATTAAGCAAAATAAGTGATATTGGAAATAACGCAATTGCATATACATAATTATATTTTAAGTATTTCAAAATGGAAGAAACAGAAAATAGTATAGTAATTGAACCTAATATAGAAACATATTTGCGCTCTTTTTTGTAATTTTTATGTAAATTGCTAAAAAATTCCAATGCCATAGTTATACACCCAAATATATTAGCGAAATTGTCACAATAGTTATGGCAATTAATGCCTTCCCCAAATTATTTCTCACACTTATATCTTTTGAGAGCAAATCAGCAAACATTACAAGAAGTATTATTACGCCATCTATTGCAAGCAGCGCGCTAGAAATATAATTAATAAGCTGTTGCATTCTCTATCACCAAATAATTATTTATGAATAAAAAAAGCATCGCGGCGCTCTCATTACGTAACATAGACATGCGATTAACTGCCAAATACCTATCCTGCTCATTTAATATAAAATATCGAATTTGTTTATCTTCTACACATACGTTTTCAATTCCAAGATTTTTAGCATAAGATAAAATTTGCTCTTTTATTCTTCTGTTTTTAATCTGCAACTCCTTCCCTTCAAGCAACTTCTTCTCAAATAAATAATCCTGTATTATAACATTAATATTTGCACCTTTCGAAAGAATTAATCCATTAACACAAACAAAGTTAAATGATGGATTTTCATTATTTAAATAGAAAAATTTATTCAGAGTATATTCTAATATTTGAGTATTGGCAATCTGATAGGTTTCGGATATTTTTTTAAGTAGATTGTCCATTTTTATTATTCGCCTGCCGCTTTCTGATTCTATAATGAATAAGAGTTCCGAAAGTCTTTTTTTAGTTATAATCGGGGTATTTTTATTTGTTATAGAATGGGATAACACATACGACTTGTTTGTGTTCATAAATTCTGAAAACGCTAGCATTAAATAAAATCCAGAAACCCCTAAAAGAATATACAAAAATCCGGAGTATTCCGTAAAATTTTTATTTGAGGACACATACGCAAATATAGTAATGGATAATATTATTAGTATTATTCCTATTATTATCTTTCTCATTTTTCATCACTAATTGTATATGAAAACTTTGCTAATTTTTTGTATAATTCCAGACTAACACCAAACGAGGATAGAGATTCTGCTAATTTGGAATCGTTGATATTCACATTTATCTTCAAGGATTCTGAAATACGTATGAAAAAATCTTTAAAGGACGCAAGAAGCTCTAAATTATCAGCGCTTATCTTATACATACGGACAGCATCCTCGGATAATTTCATATTAGACAAATTTAATGCATCTACCTGTTTGGTTAAGTGCTCAATTTTAATATTTGAATTTAAATGTTTTTCAAAAAATATCGATGACTGTAATGCTTCTATTATATTTGGATATAATTCGAAAATGTTGACATCATAGTACTGTCTTACATATGCGAGTATGCTTAAAAATTTTATTAATAACATTGTTTTAGATATGCCAAAAGCACTGACATTCTTTCCTTCTATTAATATAAAATCGCTCCCAAATGTTATTTCAGCATTAGGCAGCGTCTTCCCATTTACATTCTCTATTACGTTATATTTTAGAACATTTGCATTTTTTATTAGCTGAGTATTTGGGAGCATCGATATACTTTTTTTTATTTCTTCAATTGATGCCCTAAGACATGCATTAATGGATATTTTATTTGAATCATCTGGCATTTTATCACTAATCTAAAATTTTGACCTCTTTAATTAATTCAAATGCCTCTGCCATCTCAATGTCATTTACATTCATAGAACGTAGATAACGCACAATTTCATACCTTTTTATATTAATCCCTAATAGATATTTTATAAAACCAGATAGCTCTACAGTTCTACCATTTTGTTCCATAAACCCTATTATTTTAGATATGTTTTCCTTTGTAGTATCAATTGCCTCAGTCTCTCTTACAAAAATACTATTTGTTATTTTAAAATCCATCTTTTCACCGACAATATTACACACAGAATAATCAAACCCTGATACACGACTTATTATAGTACCCGTCTGCACCCCTAGATTAATCTTCAAACGCTGCATAAGCAGACATGAACCACGCTCTAGATTTGAAATAAGCTCTCTATTTCCGCTAGAGATAACCCCAGATTCTGTTAAAAGTGAAAAATCCTCACTATTTTGCAACTTAAATATAGCCATACATGCGGAATTTGATATTATGTCATTTAGTATATCTTTTGCGAGTTGTGTTGCTACTATAATACTAAAACCGTATTTTCTACCCTCCCTAAATAACATTGAAAGCTCATTTCCATCCAATAATTTCCACGCTTCATCAATAACGATTATATTTGATATCTTTCTGTTAATCCTATGCGTTATCATCTCGTCTGAAATTATTTTAAGAAATATTTTTGACGCACGTGCCTTGTAATCTCTATCTTTTATATTGGATAGATTACAGCTTATTATCTGGTTATTATAAGTTATTTTATTTGATTCCATACAGTTTATTGCAGCTTGAATAGATTGATCAGGATTCATGGCAGTATCGAGAAAAAGTTCTTTCCCATTAGCATATTGTACGAGTTCGGAATATTCGCCATTCCAATCTAATATGAATACGCTCTGATTCATGTAAATATTACTTCTTAATATTATAGATTTTAAAAAGTAAGTTTTTCCAGATCCACTCATACCTATAACAGATATATGTGGGTTTATTAGTGCATTGAGATCTAAAAATAATGGAAGTGTATAATATTTAGTAAATCCGATAAAAATACCTTCAGCCCTTATAACCGCATGCTCTGATGGATTTGTTATATGTATTAATTTTGATGCTATAAGTGAATTTGATATCTTATATATTTTCATTTAAATACCACCACACTATCAAACTTTAACACCGATAATAAATCGTCACCCTCTAAAATATTTGATTTTGTATTAAGAACACTATCTATAGAATTTGCAAGTTCCTTTATTCGCATAATTGCAAGATCCTGAGCTCTGTAGGCATTTTCAGCAATCGCTGAAGTTAATGCGTAATAGGATAACTTTAATGGCATCTTTCCTGAGGTTATTTCTAAAATATCATTAGTTATTTGTGAGATCTCGCGATTTAGCGCCGCAACTTTAGGACTTTTTGGATTTAATTTTGCAATTTTGTATAATTCCGATTCTTTCATGTATTGCTTTGTTTTTAAATCATTGACTATTTTTGAAGTGTTAAGCTGTTCTATTTGCATGATGATTTTAAATGGCATTTTTAAATTATGTATTATATTTTCTAATGCCTCCCTATCTAGTTCATCTATTTTAGATACATCAATTAGCACCGCGGTTGTTGCTGAAACATAACCATTACTTTTAATAATTGCAGATCTTCGCTCACCACTTAATTGATAATTACCTACTGTTTGTATCACATTAACTTTACGAAATAGTAGAGGTTCTAGTATATACCAGCCTTTATAAAAAATAAGTGTTAGAAACAGTAATATTGCAGATATAAAAAGTACTAAAACGCTCCCAGATAAAATGCTAATTATTAGTAGAATAGCATATGAAGCGCCCATAACGTAAAATATATTATTAGACAGATAAACACCTACATTATATCGAATCTGCTGAATGATATTTCAGATCCCATTATTCTTGCAAGCTCTCTTGCGGATATTATTGTAAGTATAAGGCTGAAAATTGGAAGAAAGAACGCTTCCACAATTATCGTTGATATTGCTACCCAGATTGAAGTCATTATAGATTCAGCATTTTGCATAAAATTGCTTATTGCATTCTCTATCGAAAGCAATGATGACTTGTTTATATTATTATTTGTAACGACCCCATTGACATTACCCTGCAATGAATTGGCAAGAGAGCTTATGCTGCCAATTCCACTATATTGACCATTTGAATAATTATACATAAGTTGCGCATCAAGCAAATAAGACATTGGCAGTATAGTAAAGAGGGCTATAGTTATTGCAAGTATTGCTCCACCCAATCTTCTTGTAAAATAAAAGCTTCGTAAAACAATCCCTATAGGCATAAGAACGGTTAACGCAGTAGTTGCTATAAACTGAAGGATTATTGATTGAACCTCTATACTCAGCATAGAGAAGGTTAACGCTTCTATTGCATAATCTATTTGGCCAATTAATGGCTGTAGAACTGTTGATAGATTTATTGACAATACCACTATACTTATTGTTATTGATGAGATCGAAGATAAAATACCATAAATTGCCGTTAATGGCGTTATAATTGCTATTATGCTATCTAGAACTGTAGGCATTAATTGCCCATTTATTTGCATAGGAATTGTTCCCACAAGAAACTGGTTGGCAAAGCATATTGCATAGTTGGATGCATATATACCATTGCAGGTTATATTTGACATGTTTGCCACCATGTTGTATTCTATATTATATATTAGGCCATTCTGTGCGAAAATTGCTATTAGCGACCCTACTATAATACCATTTATTATAGACTGATATAATTCTGAACGGCCAAACTCCTTTAATTTTCTATCATCCAGCGCCATACCTATTCCTATTATAATGCCAGATATGGCAAGCATTATGGCAATTATGGCTATCGCTATCGAATAGCCTGGTATTTGATACATAAAGACAACCTAACTGCTAGTGAAATTTGATGCGCTTACGTTATTTAAAAGACCGCTTGATGCTGTTGCAAGTGTGGTAGATGCAACACTTAGTATTCCTACAACAATAGCACCTATGATTATATTTATTGCAGTAGTATGGAAATGTGCTTTTTTATCAGGAGGCATTATCTGGCCAAGTGAATAAAATATACCAGCGATTACAAACATTACAGCGCTTATCGCAGGACCTAATTGTGATAGCACAAATTTTACAAACGATAATTGTGATACGATATTAAGACTTATTGTAGATGCAGAACTTACCCTAATTAAAATCAATCCTACAAACAAAATAGGCACCAAAAACCTTACAAATACGGCAGAATTCCTTAACAACGACCCAAAGATATATTTCCTTAAATTCATATACTCACATATAAAGTTGTTTACTTTACTACAAGATTTTATATATAAATAAATATTTAAGTATTTCGGTATTTAATTAACAATTAAATTAACACAGCACCGAAACGTTTAAGTATCTCCCATCCTAATACTAAATAATACCAAAAATATGGTAGAATTTGTATAGTGCGTATAAGACGCGTTAAAATGCTGGTTCTAAGCTAAAAAATGATTAAACCGCATGTTATAATAATCAAATCTATCTTATAGTAGAGTATAAACGTTTTAGTATATAGATGATAAAATGACAGAGACATCGCACTTCAATGAAATGAAGATAAATCAGGAGATAAAGGAGGAAATAAGAAAATTAGGTTTTACAAAATCTACTGCAGTACAATCCAAAATAATACCAAAAATATTGGAAGGAAAGGACGTAATAGTCAGATCACGAACGGCTTCTGGAAAGACCGCAGCATATTTGATACCAATAGTGCATCTAATAGAAAAGCACAAAAACCATATAAGCGCGCTTATAGTCTTACCTACAAGAGAACTTGCATTACAGGTGGAGGCATTTGGAAAGAAATTATTGGGAAGAAGTGGAATTAATATAGTTACTGTGTATGGAGGCGTCTCTTTAAGGCCACAGACAGACAAATTAAGACATGCGGATATTGTGGTTGGGACTCCAGGTAGATTATTAGACCATATACGAAGAGGAAGCCTTGATATTTATAAAATAAATTATCTCGTTCTTGACGAAGCGGACATAATGCTTGATATGGGATTCTTCAATGATATCGATAAGATAATTGAGGGCACACCAAAAGAGAAGCAGACACTTCTCTTATCAGCAACCATGCCACGTGAGATAAAAGAATTATCCATGCGATACATGCGCGGACTAGATCAAATAAGCGAATATGATGAAGGGGATGTTATAGTCAATACCATAAAGCATACATATACAATATCAAGTAGTTCTTTCAAATTCTCAACACTACTTGCATATATGGATTCTAAAAAGCCTAAAAAGACCATAATATTTACTAATACGCGAAATACTGCGTTCATATTGTATAGAATATTAAAAGATAATAAATATGAAACAATGATGTTAAACGGAGCAATGAAACAGGCATCCAGAGAGCGCTCAATACGTGAATTTAAGGGAATGGGTGGTGGCGTTTTAATAACAACGGATGTCGCATCTAGAGGAATTGATATAACAGATCTTACAGATATAATAAATTTTGATGCACCAAAGGACCCAACAGTTTATACACATAGAGTCGGAAGAACATCAAGACTTGGAGCAGAGGGTACAGCATTTACTATATTTGGCTATGAACAGAAAAATTTGAAGGATTCTATTGTAAGATTTGCCAAAATTGATATGCAAAAAATTGTAATTAATATAGATAATTTCAAAAATATAGAATTTGGCAAATATGTGAAATCTGGAATGGATGAGCATCGCAGAAGCAGCTTTAATGATAGTGGAAGCCACAGTTTCAACAATAGAAATAGAGGAGATAGGAAAAGATTTGGTGGCGATAGATTTGGTAGAGGCAGAAGTAATAGAGATTCACAGAGTGGAAGACAACGCAGCGGTGGGTTTAGAGGCAATAACCAATATAGACGGCCAAATAATAGACATAGAGAAGGAGAGAGCACAGGCAGCAGTGGTAATTTCTAATGATTAATATATTTACCAAATCCATTCTCTTCTAAAAATTGCCATATATTCTTCAATTCTATATTTTCGGCATATTTTTTCATTATTGGTAGTAATTCTTTTGAAATGTTTTCAGAATAGGGCCTATTTCTTATATTTATTTTAAATGATTCCTCAACACTTAACTTGGTTTCATTGAAATTATTACTTATTATCCCATTAGGGGCAAAATAATCTAAAAGCGCCTCCTCAAACCAATCCATTGTTTTTAGTAATTTATTATTCTTTCTTATAAGCACATGTAATAGTTCATGTATAAGAACAGAAATCCAATGTTTAGTCTCTGGAAGTATATCAGAACCTAATGGAATCCCAAGACTTATTGCAGATAGTTTATTGCTAACATATATCCCACCACCATCCCCATTATTTTTAGTAAGGTTGGAGTTTATAACAACATATAATTCTTGGGGAAGATCAAAATCAAATATTGATTTAATTTGATCCTTAAGTTTAGTATTATAGTTTGCATAATCAGCTCTTAAATTTTTTGCAAACTCATTGATCTTTGGATTAATTTCTGGTAAATATATTATATGCTGCATTTTCTCGGTGAGTCTCGCGCATTCTACCTTTATATTATCATCTATTATGTCATCAAATAGATATGAAAAAAGTGAATAGTACCCATTGGGCAGCATAGTTATTTCATGATTTAGTTTAGTTACATCATAGTTATATCTGCCAAATATCCATGGATATTCTACCATTGCTCTGGAAATTGCACCTGGAGGTCCAAAGGTTTGGTATAACCCCACAGCACGCAGAATATTTTCATCAGTTCTAAATATTATATTCATATTATCACTTAATGTAAATATTATACAAATGGCATTGATGATATTATATTAACAACATCTAAAAGCATTCATATTCATTGTGAAATTGAAGACCATTGACGTTCTATTGATTATTTTATAATTATTATAATTTCTGAAATTATTAGTATTCTTAAGTATACGTCTTATGCCGAAAAACCATAGAAAAGCTTTAAAAGGTTAGTTTTGATTTCTCATTAGTGATACGAATGGCTAAGAATTCGATTAGTAGAAATTCGATTAGTATAAATTACGAGGTCTTCATACTGGACCTTATAGCTAGCCTTATATACATTGTGATAACATTTGGCAGTGTTTATGGCACAGGGCTTTCAGCAGCAACAAACTTCGCAGGCATATGGGTACCGTTACTATTTGGAATAGCAGTAATAGGCTCAATATCATTGTTCGTGATAAGCTTAAGCACGCTTGTGATAAAGAAGGGTTACCACATGCTTGCAAGAGCAACAACAAATACTACAACAGTAACTGCATTTGCTTTGATAATATTAACCACAACGGTTAATGGATCAATGCTTCCATTTATAGGTGTAGTAGTTGCGTTCATATTGGGCATTGTTGCAGGCGCTGCTGGAGCATTAAAGAAATAGGCAGTAAAAGTAAATTCATTTTTGGGAGTCATCTCCCATCTTTCTTTTTATAAATTCTATTGCATCGCTTAGTTTTATCTCTTGTTGATTTCCACTATCCATATCCTTTATTGTTATAGTGTTATTTGAGACTTCACGTTTGCCCATAACCATTGTAAATTTTATTTGTGATTTGTTAGCGTATTCAAACGCCTTTGGCACGGAGCCCTTATCCGAGAGCTCGCAGCTAATACCACTATTACGCATCTCTTTTAATAATTTTAATGTAGGTTTAAGTGCATCTATTTGTACAACTAAAACCTTTGGTATGCCTATACCCTTGGAATTATTCTTGCTGCGTAATACCTCATATATTGCATCTAAACCAAATGTCATACCACATGCAGGATAATCTCTAGTGGTATTTAGGAACTTGGATATCATATTATCCCATCTGCCGCCAGCCGCTATACTGCTCTTCATAGTACTGTTATTTGCAAATGCCTCCCACATTATACCATTATAATAGCCTAAACCGCGAGCAAGCGTTGGTACATACTGAATAGTTCCCTTTACATTGATCATATCAACAAGCTCAAACAACTCCTCTAATTCCTTGATTCCTAAAATAGATAGTTCATTCTTTAAAATTGATTTCAATTTCTTTATCTTTGCACTATTGCCACTCTCTTTTACTATAATATCTAACGTATTAAAAAGTATATCAATTGCATCTTTTGATATACCATTTTCCGACAATTCTTTTTTTACACTTACACTTCCATATTTCTCTAATTTATCTAAAATGAGAGCACATTGAGTATAATCCTTTTCATTTATCTTAGCATGCTCAAATATGCCAAAAAGCAACTTTCTGCTATTTACCTGTATGGTTGAATCTATCTTAAGCTTATCAAATACCATAAATGAGAGGTCCATAAATTCAGCCTCTGCGATTATGCCTTTTATTCCTATAACATCGACATCACATTGCGTAAACTCTCTTAATCTGCCAGCCTTTACAGGACCATCTCTAAACACCTTTCCTATTTCATAACGTCTAAATGGAAGCCTCGTATCTGGATTCATCGCAAGCAACTTACCCAACTTAAATGTCAATTCATATCTAAGGCATAACTCCCTATCTCCTTGATCCTTTAATTTATAGGTCTCCTTTAATATTTCTGAGCCTCCCCCGTATTTACTTGATGCAATATCATAAAATTCTAGTATAGTGGTCTCTATTGGGGCAAAACCATATAACTTAAAGCAATGTTTTAACGTATCAACTATCGATTCACGCACCATCTGCTCGCTCTGATTATATATCACAGTTCCTTTCAAATCGCGCATTTCTACTTCATTATCTAAATCCTTACCAGCCATAATAAAACCATAGACATTAACTTTTGGAATTAATAGTTTAAAAACGCTTCTGTGCAGAATTGCAAATTAAAAAAAGACCATTATACCAAAATATTATAGTATCAATAATCAACGGTTATAAAAAATAGTTATAAACTCTATCAAACATAACGCCACTTTCAATTATTTGTAAAAATGTTAATATATAAGTTATAAATAGATATATTGATTTAACTATATGGGGGGTTATGGGAAAAACAAAAATTTTATATGATGGAGTGCTAAAGGAAAAAAGTGCACTAAAAATAGACATAGGTATTGGAAATATAACAATAAAGCACGGTGAACCTTATTTATTAGCCACAAATAATAGTTTGGGGGGACATGTTAATTTAGTGGATAATGGCAAAGTACAAACTATAAATGGTAATAAATGTTCTTTGGAGATACATTATCCAAAAGATAAAGATCTAGATATACGTGTGAGCACAGGCAATATAATATTAGAGGATCTAGACCCGAAAAATTTGAATATATCTTTAATTAAAGGGAATTTAGGATTAGATTTGAAAAAGAAGGATAAAAATCTTTTAGGTATAGATGTTGAAACAGGCCGAATTAGTGGATTTATAGATTATGATATAAAAAAGAATTCAGATACTGAAATAAATTTAGTTAAGGGCATAATTGATTTAAGATTTAAACTACCAAAAAATGCTGGATTTGAGAGTGTACTAAATAATAATTTTAAGGGCATTGTTAACATTCCAGAAAATTCCAACGGAAAACCAAAATTAACTCTAAGAATAAACTTCAAACGAGGTATAATAAAAATTAAAAGGTAGCATATAACATTTTGCATCATTGTGTGCAATATTATTGCAATTAATTAAAAATTTATAAGAATTTTGCCCCATTCTTGGTTATTAGTACATCATCCTCTATTCTTACACCACCAAAACCATTTATGTATATACCAGGCTCATCACTAAACACCATATTTTGTTTAATTTTAACATTTACATTTGAGGATAGTCCAATAGATGGGTTATCATGTACATCTAGCCCTATTGAGTGACCTAATGAATGTATAAATTTACCCTTGTAAATACCATTTTTATAATTATTTATATAATCCATTGCAATATTATGCGGCACCTTGCCTAAAACTCCCTCTTTCAATGAATTAAACGCCCGCTTTTGGGCTTCTAATACAACGTCATACATATCAGACATGCGTTTGTACTTATCAGATTTTTTATCTGGCTTAAATATGAATGTTCGTGTCATATCAGAGCAGTAATTATTATATTTAGAACCAATATCTAATAGCACAAAACTATTCTCCTTCAATTTGGCATTAGAGGACATATGATGGGGCAGCGCCGCATTTGAACCAAATGAAACAATGCTTGTAAATGAGGGCTCCTGCGCGCCATTTGTCATCATAATATAATCAATTTTTGCTGCAAGATCAAGTTCAGTAACGCCAATTTTAAAATCATTTTCTATAACATTAAAGACCTGCTTTGTTATTGAAGCGGCCTTTTTGATTTGTTTTAATTCATTTTCCGTTTTTATTAACCGCATCTCTTGAAGTTTGCCAGATATATCAATTATTTTCTTTGGCTTTAGTAATTTTTTAAGATTTTTATAGCTCTTATAAGGCAATGAAGCAAAATCAAGAGCTATAATCTTATTTTCAGCCTTTTTAAATAGGTGCTTTGCATAATCCTCTCTATTAGATATTTTTATAACATCCGTTATAGAATTTTTTCCAATTATTGCTTCCTCGTATTCTAATATTGAGGTTAATAGTTCCATTTTATTTTTGCTTAAGAGCAGTATGGCTCCTTCGAAAAGACCATTTTTAAGTCCGGACATATATAAAAAATTACTGTTCTTTCCTGCCGCATTTAGCAGTATAACATAGTCCATATCAGAATTATCAAAAAGGGAGTTAAGTCTATTCGTATATTCGTCCATTTTAACACATATAGAAATTGCAAAGATAACAATAAAAAAGAATCTATTATTTTTAAGAATGTTTATAATATTGAATTGCTATTTTATTTTAATGAATAGATATAATATGTTGGATGAAATAGACAAAAGCCTACACGTGAAACGATCAGACATTGTATATAAACACATGAAGGATCCGGCATTGCTTAGATATTATTATAAGGTAAAGATGATGCCATTAACACAGAGGCTTGAACTCTCTGGTTCATCACCAACAGATGTTTTTATTGGTAGATATAATTACCCTAATGTTATGATAGGGCCAATGATACCTCCAGAATTTGGGGATACATCAATACTTGCAACTCCAGAGAGATGGAGGCATTTTTCAATTGAGGATATTGTTAATTCACGCTCAAAGCTTGTGCGTGGTACATACTTATCTAATGTATCGCATGTTGAAAAGGGCTTTATGGAGCAGCAAATACGCGATCTTGCGCTCGCAGAAAAACCGGCCGATTCGGAGGTGGGATTTAAAAGAAAACCTTATGTGAAGATTGCACTCTCAGATGAGGTGCAACCCTATGGCCCATCTGGAGAGATACGCTCTTTTTTAGTGCATAATATAAAAGCGGATAAGAAAATAGAGCGCTATTATTTTGATACGGATGCAAAAGCAAGCACCTCTATAATAGAACTCTATGAAAGAGGTATTCCGGTTTCAAAATTGCAGCAGGGATTATCAGCGGGATTATTTGGATTATCAAAAAGAAGAAAGTTTGTACCTACGCGCTGGAGCATAACAGCAGTTGATGATACAATAGCAAGAAATAACTTAGAGATGGTAAAAAGCCACAATATTATAGATGCGATATACGCATACTATCACGTATCTTTAGATAATAGATGGCTCATATTTTTTATACCAGGCAATTGGGAGTATGAATCAGCTGAGGCATGGTATCCTAAGACTATATGGAACGAGAATGGGATTGACGTATCCATATACTCATCATATGAAAATTACTCTGGAAGAAAGAAATATGCTGAAATTGGAGGTTGTTATTATGCCGCAAAGCTTGCCGTTACAGAAAAGCTCAAAATGCTAAATGCTCAAGCTACGGTTCTAATACTAAGAGAGGTGCATGAAGGTTATTTGATGCCCGTTGGTGTATGGAATGTACGAGAGCATGTCAGGGAGACGCTAGAATCAGCTCCAACAATACTTAACACGAAGGAGGAGTTATTTGGCTTTATCAAATCCAAAATGGATATAAAATTAGATGACTGGATAAAGAACTGTAAAATACTAAAAGAGTTATCATTCCAGAGAAGCTTAAAGAGCTATATGAGTAATTCAGCCCTCATATAACAGACAAAAGCGCGAATCCTCTCTTAACGTTATATCATCCCTTAGTATCCAACTGTTATTTGTATATTTTTCTTTGGAAATAATATTGGACAGATCTTCTATACCCATATCCGCTATTGATGAGCTTTTAGAATTTTTAAAGAATGATTTTATAGTTGATATTATATTACTAGACAATCTTTTTTTATATTCATCAATGCTTATATTGCTGCCATTCATTTTCGATATACTTGGAAGCGCGCGTAGTGCTTGTGAATCTGACTCTAATAATCTTAAAGAGCTAGATATTTTTTTAAAATCCCATGGTCCTACCGCTATAACCCCATGATACATAAATGAATGTCCTTGGGCTATATGCTGTCCGTTGCCAACAAGAGGCATCCCATTAAAACGTATACTATACGCATCACCCAATTCTAATTTTATGTTCGCATTTAATGTTGTTTCTATTGCTTTTGCTATCATGCTGCCATAAATTTTATGTACTTCACCAGGATTGATTTTTGCACCATGATGCATAGGACCAGTTATCGAATAGGATAATACATTATCATCTATATATATAGGCTTGCCAGCAGTTATTCTTCTTGTTAAATCTAAATCGGCGTATCGAATTACATTTTTTATAGAATCTGAAGCTGAGAGTATTATTGTATTTCTTTCAAATTCATAGGTGCGCACAAAAAAGGTGTTTCTTTCATCAGATAGTCGCAGCATCGCCTCATCTATGCCCATATTCTTTGCGGCTTTGTTTATACTATGCCCTAGCGATATAACCGTGCCATCTATTCTTCCATCAAACCTATCAATAGGGGACTTTAACATATCATTACACCATATAAACAAGGATTAAATATGTATTGAAAGTAAATATATTTATTCTATCGATTTATAATAGATTAATACTGCTTGTGGTTCCTCTTAACGAGGCGGGGTAGCTCAGTGGTAGAGCGCTAGACTCATATGCAAAGCACTATGAGTGTTGAGCCTTATAGGCAATGACGAGAAATCTAGAGGCCGCGGGTTCAATCCCCGCTCCCGCCACATTCAAATTATATGTAATTTCTAATTAAATCTATACCATATCACAATAACCATTTATTAAAGAAATTATAACATTCTCCATAGACTTTAATTCGTTTATTAGAACATATTCATCTACTTTATGTGCACTATCATCAGGTCCAGGTCCAATATAAACACAGTCTACACCTAGTGTTTTATTTAATATCTGTCCTTCACCATAACCATATTTTGATATATTTGCATATGCTACACCACCAAGCTCGCTTTCTATTATTTTTTCAAATTTTATAAGTTTACTTCGTTCTACAAAAAGAGGATTTTTATCAATGCGTTTTTCAAGTTTATCAATAAAAAATCCGTCAGATATTAATGATTTTTTAAAATTTTCTAATATAGTATCACTTATATCGCTAACAGAACTACGTATCTCTATAACACCTTCTGCCACATCAGGAATCTTATTACCACGCTCTATTATAACCTCGTTACCATGTTCATCCTTAGTAGATATACCACCACGTAAGTACGCCAAATTAATAGTTGAATTACCAAGATTGGCAGTTTTATAATTTTCTACCAGAACCTTTACCAAATTTATAGCTTTAATTATTCCAAATAACGCATTTTTACTTAGTTCAGGTCTTGCAGAATGTCCTGTTACACCCCTAACTTTAAAGTATATTTCTATAACTCCGCGATGCCCATTTTTTATTTTCATACCAGGTTCTAAAAATATTGCTAGCTCAGGCTTTGGATTATATTTTTCTAAAAATTTATTCATACCTTTAAAGTAGTACTCTTCATCAACATCAAAAAGTAGATAAATGCCATTTATTTTTTTAAATTTTTTAAGAGCCGATAGAAGACATGCAATACCACCTTTCATATCTGCTGCACCAAGTCCATATAACTTATTATCTGTAATATTTGGTGAAAGAGGCCCATAAGTCCAAATTCCCGAAGGCATTACAGTATCAATATGACAACAAAACATTAACTTTGGTTCTAAGCCATCTGTAGCAATAATATTAAATCGTCCATCTTCAACTTCTTGTTTTTCAACATTTAGATAATTGATATTCTTCAAGTAATCATATATATAATTACCAATTTTAATTTCATTTGTATTACTAGATAAATAACTGGGTATTTTTATTAGATCTTTTATTATTGTTATTACATCATTATCCAAAGATACACCGAGCAACTCAAACTTCGAAATTTAAATTCTTAAATTATATATAAGCTAGACCCTATAAATATTAATTCAATTATTTCGGGATAGAAATTAAATGTTATTTCTAACATTCCCTTATTCTACTTCCTTCTTTTGCTCATGTTTATGCTCATGTGTATGACCTGGTTTTTCAAGATCTACGCGTTTATATTCTTCTTCCACGACAATATCTTCTATGCCCTTAAAATAAGTGAATATTGAGGCGATAGCGCTCACCTTTCCAACAAAGTAATCCGCATTTTTGCTCACGTTGCTATCATATTTTAACATGAGTTTTTTATCACTAACATTCACCTTTGACGGCTCCACATTATATGTTCTTCCAAGAGCTGTAATCTTCTCATCCTGATTGGTTATCTGCTTTATAACCTTAACCTCATATGTTATATCGCGACCTGCATAGGGATTGTTTGCATCAACAACAACTCTTCCTGAGTTAACACTTCTTACAATTACTGTCATATTATCTAGTTCTACAGTCATTCCAGGATATGGATTCATATCTCTTGCTCTAAAATCTGAAAGAGGCATCACCTTTACTAGCTCCTCATTTCTCTGTCCAAATGCATCCTCTGGTTTTACGGTAAACTTTTTCTGCTCGCCTATAGACATTGTACGTATTTCCTTATCTAATCCTTTTATAACGCTATTAGAACCTAATACAACCAGAACCTTTCCATACTTATAATCTTTATTGTATATTTCAGACTCTTTTGCCTTTCTCTCATCAGTAGTGGCAATAAGCCTATTTGCTGATGTATCCCATGCACTATATTCGATCTCTACAAAATCCTCATCCTTAAAAGCCATTACATTCAACCTCTTTTAACATAAAATTATCATTTGGCGCTCTTTCTTCTTGCAATAGCCTCAATGGATTTGCTCGCAACCAATAAATTACAGCTATTATGCTTCGAACACCACGTATAACATGAATCCGCAAGCTCCTTTTTAGTATAATGTAATCCACATATACTGCAAGAATATTTTGCCTCCGCCAAAAAAACACTTATTAGCACTTAAATTCATTTGCTCTTAGATAGATCCGATTTAAAGGAGCTAAACACTTCCTCTAACGCATCTATCTCTTTCTCTAGCACATCCATTGCTTTCTTCTTCTCGGTCTTTAATACAAGTGTTGGTTTTTTAACCTGTGGATGCTCCTGCAGTATACCGGCAAAGAGAACATCGTTATTTCTTGTAAGTTTATTTGCGAGCATGTCAGGTATGGTAACATCCATATCCTCAAATTCCAATACAAGCTCCTTACTCTCATTTTTTATCAGTGTTACTTTCATAATATCACTTGAATATAATAGATTTGTATTCATAACATTTATAACAATTGATGTTAATTGGTTATTTGTTGTTTTTATATAAAAACTCCTCTACTGCAACACTGTTATTGTACATAGAGCTTATCTTTTTTCCAACATCTATCTCACAATTGTTGCAGTGCAGTGATGTTTTATCATCATTAAGCTTTAATGGAGCATCGCATAGAGCACATTTTGAATAAACAACGCCAAGATCTATGCTGCCACAATCCAACGTATATACATCCTTATCATCAAATGTTATTCTTGCAAGTATTATATCGCCTACACCAAAGGGCTTATTTTCTACTTTATTCCCATCAGAATCCCTATCGCGCTGATGCCTTGGACTTGGTGCATGGGACTTCATTATTATCTTTCCACTTTTAAACGATATATAAACATCTTTATCCTTTTTGAAATTATCTATTTTCACAAAAACAATCGTATGCAAATCATCCGTTATCTCGCCTAAAACATACATGCCCCGATAAAAGGATTTTATCTCCCTACTTATACCCTCAACCATTATTGCGCCGTTCTCTATAATGGTTCTACCTATAATTGAGGCGCGTATATTGCCATTATCAATAAATGTATTCCTTGAGGATACAAACTCCTCCTCTGTCGAAAGATTATCTCCCGGAAACATAAGATTTTCATCAGTCATCAAAATACCTTACTTTAAAAAATTAACATTAACACAAACAGATATTACGTATTAATTTAGGTACTTAAAGGATTTAATATTATGCTTTTTCAAAATTCTTAAGGCAAATTTCAATTTACGCCAAAATTACGGTTTTTGGATATTTCCTGATGTAAGCACCATTCGAACATAAATTCTAAATTGCAAGTAGAATGATTCCAGATATTACCATTATTATACCAACCTTCTGACTTAACTCTAAATGCTCCTTTAATAAAAAAAGGGCAAGCATTATGGTTATTACAGGCCCGGCAGCAATTATTGGTGATATTACACCCACATAGTTATATGTCAGCCCTATGCTATAAGAGAGAAATCCTATAGTATTTAAAATTGCTATAAGCAGCAGTATATATCTTCCTTTAATATTGAATTTTATGTCAATTGATGCGAATTTGGCATAAATAAACATAACTATAACTGTTGCGAGCAGCGAAAATAGAGAGGTCGCAACCCATCCTATTACATTTACAAGATACGCGATCAAAAAGAAGTATATACCCCAGCCAAATACCGTCATTATGGCATATTTCAAACCTACAACATGCTTTATATTCATTTTAACTAAATGCTTTAGCTCAAGTGATGCTAGTATAGTGCCTAATATTATTATTGCAATAAATATTGTTTGTATCAAAGATATTGGCGTTCTTAAAAATATATACCCGAGTAGTATAGATAGCACACTCCATACGGATGCTATTGTAGTAATTATTGATACATTTCCTACAGATAAACCTTTATTAAAGGATACAAGTCCAATCATTGAAATTATACCAGTAAAAACTATCAAAATAGCAAGTGGCAGACTAATGCTTTGATATTTATATAAAAATAAACCTATTATAACCAAAAATATCAGCGTTATTATCTGAAACCAAAAAGAGGTCTTAAACGCTCCTATATACCTTGAGGCCTTTGCCATTAAAAAATCTTGAATGCCATAGCTAAACATACCTATAACTCCAAGTAGTATACCTAGAATATAATCCATAAATGCATCTTTTATTTTATTTAATAAAATAGTTAATTCTCTTCCACGCCCAAACTATCTTTAATATTTCCAAAAAATCCCTTCTTTTGCGGCGGTTTTTCCTCAGTTTTAGCTTCCTTTTCCTCAATTTTTGTAGTAACTTTTTTATCCCTTACGGTTTTATCTTCCACTAAATTATCATGCGCTCTCTTTTTAAAAAATGAAATTTTAATTTTAGAATTCTTTTGTATCTGTATAGTTTTATCGCGATCTTGCGCTTTATTATCAGAATTATTTTTTAGATCCAAATCCTCCTGGGCTTTTTGGCTTTTTGTTTCTGATTTTGCAACATTAGAACTAAAATTTTTATCCGTATACCAACTCTTCCAAAAATTTTGAGTATATGCGGGACATGGATGAACATCCTCTTTGTCATATTCATCATGCAGCAGATTTCTTCTTGCTTCATTTGGTTCATTTATTATCTGATTTAAACTAAGTATAAGCGAAGGATTGATGTGCGCTTTACAGTACTTTTTATCGCAATATTCACATCGCTCAACATACTTCTTATCGCAATTTTTAAACTGGCACAAATTATTAGAATCAGTTGCCATAAAATAACCATATTATATAGTAGTTATATAATGCCCTAATTTTTATGCCTTTTGGAGTTTTTCTCTTTTTCTACAAATATCTTAAATTTGCCAGCATAGTAAAGAAAGGCTATAGTTACTACAATAGAGAGCCATCCAGCAACGCCGAATACACCACCCAAAATGGCCGAAATCCCACCAATGTAGAAAATAAATCCATAGTTATTATACCCATATCTTAGAATATCCAAAAAGTGCTCTAGCTTTGAATGTGCAAGTTTTTTTAAGAAAATATCTTTTTTACTTTTTTTAGGCATAGCATCATTTCAATACATATACAGATAGTATTTAAATGTTTAATATTTATAAGAATTTGGTAGATTGATGTATGAACAGAATGTATTTGCTCTCTCTTATTATACCGCTTATTTTAATTGCAGGTATTGGTAATGCTACAATATTACAAAATGGCTATTTTAGTTACCAAAATTTTAGTATTCAAAATGGTGCCACCCTTGTAATCGGTTATAGCACCAATAGTTCTGCGGATCTTTTAATTTTAAATCCATTAGAATTTTCACGCTTTGAAAATGGTAGTAGCATTTATCCAACTTATAATAAGACCGTTTATGGTTCACACATATTCACATTAAACTTAAATCCTGGAAAATATTACCTTGTTTTGTCCACTATAAATAACCAAATAAATTATTCTCTTGCAGCGTTTACAGCCCCTAAAAATGAATTACATGAACAGACATTTTACAATAGCTACAATTACAACATACAATTATCTAATTATAGTAAAGTAGGCATAAGATGGATTAGTAACAATTCTATGAACATACGGGCAACCGATTATAATTTTTATAATAGCCAGACATCGGCAATATCTGAATGGAGCAATTATTATAATATGAATAGAGGAAACAACAATATAACATTTATATCGAATAATCCAACAGAGATATACTTTTATACAAATATCACCCCAGAACTAGTCAATCCACTAGATATTGCAAATTTTTCATTGCCGCAACCTATGGGCGTTGTTAGCTATGGATTATATAATATATCTGACAATTTAGTACCATACCAGATAAACACAAGCGCCATTTATGGCGTTGCAAATATTACAAACATTTATGGATACAATGATTCTCCACCAGTCAATACATCAATAAATGGAGCTAGTTTGCAACTTAATACTGTTGTTAATATCGTTTCAAATAATGGGAATGTATATACATATTGGCTGCAGAATGTTGCGGAATTTAATACAAGCGCGAAAAATTATATTTATGGAGATAATATATGGAATTTTACAACAAATACTGCGAATGTAAATAATAAAACGCTTACAGGAAATGGATATTTCGAAACATATGCACAGAAAAATTACAATAACACATCAAATAACGTAGTAGTCTATGCATATCCAAAATATATATACCAGAATGAAGTTGTATCATATAATTATCCATTATTTATTACTCCGATAATAAAGGTTAGTTATTCTAATGGAAAGCCGATTATATCATTTGGTTATAAAAGCGGCAATGGATGGCATTACTACGACAATGTTACATTTAATATATATTCAAATAATGCGCAGCTTTTGGTAACCCCATATTATGAAACACCTAATTATCATTATTATAACTCCGAATTTGTTTTTGGTGGTGAAGGAAATGGAGAGAGCACTCAATTTAACCGATTAAATGCCAGCTTATGGGAGTATTATTATTCAAATAACACATTTATTCCGTTCCCTTCACTATTTACATTTGGTGGCAATACAGAGGAGACCGCAACAAATCTTAAGGTAGTTAAAAGTAGCAGTGGAGCGATGGCATTAACAGGTGCGCCGACATATACAACTGATATAATTATCAAAAACGGAACAGCAGCTATAACAATACCTACTCCAATTACCACAACTACAATAGGCTACACCTACAATAATACTTCATCTAACAATACCGTTTCTACAACCATAAATAGCCAAATAAATAGTAGCACAATCTCGCCATTACAACTTATAAACATAGGGGATGCAAATCCAATATTTTATGGGATAGTAATAGCTTTGATAATAGGTATTGTTTTATTAATTTTAAGTAGATTACTTAGATAAAGATTAAATTAGAAATATAAACGTATTTATTAACAAATAGCGTTTTTAGGTTTAGCTATAAAAAACCCCGAATAGTTCTCTCTAAAAGTTATATTGTTTAAATTTATCGGGGTTTGATTTGAACCTAGATCAGTAAAAAATATTATAGGATAGTGTTCAATTGTTGCATTATAATAATAGGGGAAATGCGCATTATATCCCGAATATTTCAAATACACCCAATTATTTGATATAATATTGCAGCTACCTATTCCTTGAATTAAAATTGAATTTTCCGCATTTAAAAGTACAGGACTTTTAGATCCATAGAAGACGTATCCATTATATGGAAACCACGTAAATAAAATTAGAACATAAATAATAAAAAGCGCAATTATGCAATAGGCATATATATTTTTAATTATGGATTTTAATTTTTTTATTACATCAAAAAATAATAGTGTAAAAAAGAGCGCCGCACCTGTATATATTAGATATCCCAATCTTGGCAGATCATTTATTGAACCGCGCATAGCAGTGATTGACCATGCAAAAACACCCAGAACAAAAAAAGATATTGCTATTTTATATTTATAATTATTAATTATAAATTTTTTAAATTTAATTTTATTTATTGTGGATTTTGTCCTCTTTAAATATAACACAAATAATGTGATTATTAAAATAAATGTTATTGGAAATAGTTCTGGGAGTATAAGCAGTAGTGATTGTACAATTATATTTATAGGAAAATAAACAGTGGTTCCTCCTCCAGAGAATGCATTTGCAGATATTAAATAGCTAAATATTGGATTGTGAAATACTACTGTATTAAATAATAACCATGGAATAGTTACAAGAAAAAACGATATTAGTGCATTTTTTCTTTCTTTTTTTGGAAGAAAAAACAAAAGTGGCAAAAATATCAGATTAGGATATTTAGCAAGCCCAGCAAGCGCAAGTATTATTCCAGATTTCCAGCTTTTTTTAAATAAAAATGATAAAAAGATCAAAAGTAGTGCTATCGAGACTATTTCGGTGCCATTTAACAGCATCAAAAATATAGAAATATACGGAGTAAAAATAATTAATATTAATAATAATGGATCTATTTTAAGAGACTTTGATATTTTAAAAATCGAATATAAAAGCAAAAGCAATACAAACACAAAATATAGAGGCATTCCAATATTACTACCCAGTAATGAAAATGGTATCATTAATATTCCAGTTAATGGTGCGCGCAGAATTTCAAAATAAAAGGTATTACTATATAGAATACTATTTGATAAGTAACCGCCAAATAATGCAGAATAAAAGTTATTATTTAGCAGAGACTTTGCCATTAGCCAATGTGTAATAAAATCCCAATTGGTGCCTCCAGTATTATACATTGAAAACGTATCGAAAAGAGCAAGTAGATAAATTATCACAATTGCAACAATTACAATAAAACCAAACAAACCTACCTTGAAACCCTTCGATGGGATTTTATTTAAGTGATTTTTTGTTGAATTGTGCATTAGTATCATTTATTGTATCAACTAAATAATGACTTAATACATTAGTTTATTTAACTGTGTTCATTTCTTTGATTTTATTTTTTTGGTGGTAATCTTGATAGATGATTTCTTTGCTTCTTATTTGGCAGCAACGAGATAAACGTTTTTGCCAATTTTTCTGATTTATTTATAGACAAGTTATTAAGTTTTATTCCGACCCCGTTTCTTAAAACATACCGCTCGTATTCTATACCTAATCCGTGTGAAACCATCTCCCTTGTAACAATTACAAAACTAATTTCAGGTAATTTACCTTTTTTAATAATTTCGTCATTTCTTCTTACAAGAGTTACTGAAAATTTTGGTATTTGCTTAAGAATTCTTATTATTTTTTCTTCCGTTTCTTTTTTTAATTTATTTATCAGTAGTATAAAGTCAATATCATCCTTTTTAGTAGGATAACCATTACTTCCAAAAAATGAACCACGGCCTAAAATTCCATCAACTAATCTTTTTTTAACAAGAGTATTTAGAGTAGGTTTTATTTTATTGATATAACGTTGTGCTTTTTTCTTACGTCTTTCTGCGTTTCTTTTCTCTTTCTCAAATTTTTTAATAATTTCTTGTTCTTTTTCAATTGGGCCTACAACACAGATATAAGATTTCAAAAAATCATATTTCCATTCCTGATGAGGTCTTGGATGCGTAGCCAAGATAAGTTTTCCATTATCAAAAATTCTTATATCATTTTTCCCATCTAAAATGTCACTCGTTATTAGGGGGATATGTTTTCTAATAACTTCAGCTACGCTTAAACTATTTAATTTATCATTTTTAAATTTCCATTTCATTATCTCTTCAGGTTTATCTACACGTTCTGCTATCCATTTTGTACTATAATAAACACGAATAATTCTTGGCGTTTTAATGTTCTTTAAGTTATGTTTTTCCATAAAAATAAGATGTTTTAAACATATTTAAATCAGTATGTAAAGTAATTTAACAAAATAAATTATATATTTTAAAAGTTTGATTTATTTATATCTGTTTTTTTAATGCAAGTATTTTAAATTTTTAATTACCTGCTTAACCTATTTCAATATTACCTACTTTTATCTTAACCAAATATCCTTCTTTATCCTCTTTTATAGAATTTTCTACTAACTCTTTATATTCCCTACTTACCTCCATAGCAGTACTTATACCATTCTTATCTACAAATTTTGGATTTACGTATCTTAGCTTGACTTTTAACATCACATCACCGCCATCATACACTTCAAAATCATTATTTTTCAATCCATTTATTATATTATCTATCTCCTTTATCTTTGTATTCTTTATTTTCTCAACTATTTCTTGATCAACACCATAAATCAAATCTTCTTTACTAATCACACCACTATTCAATGCATCTTTTAAAGCTACTGCAAATACATATCTTCTTGCAGTATTCTCCTTATTAGCATAAAGTTTTCTTTCTAAGTGTACAAATAGCCTTCCGTATTTTATCGCATACTCCTTAGAACCAAAAACAATCTCTCCATTTCTATTAATTAAATTTGATATCTCCTCTTTTATATCTGCCTGTTTATCATATACACCATCTCTAAGTGAATAATCGAGCCTATCAGCACACAAATCAGGTATATCACGCTCAAGCAATTCAAAAAGTTTTATATTTGATATTCGGGCAGCTTCATATCCATATTCATTTAATATATTCTTTAAATCATTATCTATAAAATATGACTTATGTAGCGAATCTTGAAGACTCTGTTTTTCATAACTTCCAAATATCATATCTACAGTATGTGAAAAAGCAGTATGGGATATATCATGTAACAATCCAGAAATTTGTTCTTCAACACTGGCACCTAATCTTCTAAGAAGTAGCATTACACCTACACTGTGATCATACCTACTATAATGCATTTGTCCTGGTCTATCAAATTCTTTAGGTATACCAGATTGAGAGATCTGTTTTATTCTCTGAATAGGCTTTGACTTTAGCAAATCCTCTATTACCTTTTCCTTTATTTCATATTTACCGTAAACAAAATCATTTATTATAATCCCCATATCAAATACCCCTCATTTAACATATCACACAAAATATATTAAAACAAAAAAATACAACTTAAAATCAATTAACAATTAAGACAACATCTTTTTTACTTATTAATATATTATCGCACCGATTACAAACAAATCCGCTTTTCTTCTATCAAATTTTTTCCAATACATATTTTTGACAACTATTCGAAAACTATACAATCAATGAAATCCCATTACTACAAATCCCTTTTTAGCCATCTCCTCTTCAGGCCAATAATGCATGTTTTTTGTCAGTAACACATATGTTATTGTCTTCCTTATTTCTCTTCCAGTATATTTGTTATTATCAGGATCCCATTCCTTCAACACCAAAACATCACCTACCTTATATTCAGTGTCCGCTAACCGAACTTCAAATGTTTTTTCGCCAGATTTTATCTTCTCAAAAAATTTCGACCAAACCTTCTTTTCGATTTCCATAAACATCAATTTTTAATATATAAAAAAACTTAAATACTTAATTAAAAGTTTTGTATTAAAACCATACGTTTAAAACAAAAATCATAGCACTTTGTTAATTGTACTTAATATTATAATAATAACAATTGCCCGTATAAATTATAAGGTAAATTTCCCATGCCCATATATGGTGATATTTGCAAATTTGATACAGGAACTAGTTAATTATTTAGTTCAATCAACATATGCTATGATCTTATTTTGAACTCTCTTAAAAGAACCATGTATCAAAACAAACGCCAATCGTTTATCCTTATGCTTCATTGGCAATCCTATCAGATTATTACAGTTTAAACATACTAATTTAGGCATCTTCTCTGGCGTATCTATCGATTTAACCCCCTGCAGTTTTGAATATTTTTCTAACCAAAAATAATGCTAGCATTTATCATTTGTCAGGGCTTACGCGCAGCGTCCTGCCATTTATCTGATACAAAAGATCGCGTCGTATGTTCTGTGCAGTTATCTCGATGCCTGCGCCAGGTGCCTCGATAGAGTATGGTTTTCTACCGTAGTTCTTTGTGTATATAAGTATTTTGTTTGATGTACCCTTTAGTTGCCCCAGACTGCTCTTTATAGGTACCTCTTCCAGACCAACACGTATTCTGGACTTTTCATTTTTACGAGAAGTTATGCGTGCGACATATCTTAATGTATTATTCTTATTTAAGGCGCGTTTCATCTTCTTCTCGAACAGGAGGTCTTGCTTCTTCAACGCCGTAAAGAAAGAATCTAAATCTGCCGATTTGAGCACCGCTTCGGATACTAAGGGATTCACTTCAATATCGCTAAAACTGACGTCGAACCCGGCAGCTCTCGCTATTATTAGAATTTTTTTAGCTGGATCTCCACCACCAAGATCAGTTATAGGGTTAGGCTCAGTATATCCTCTAGTTATTGCTTCGGTAACCGCTGATGAAAGTTTTTTTCCATTCTCCAGTTCAGAGAGCACAAATCCAAGAGTTCCTGAAAGGCATCCTTCTATCGAATGAGGTCTGTCATTAAGATCGACTAGATCCATCACATAATTTATGGTGTCCGCGCCCGCCATTACCGAACATCTAAAACCGTACCTTTGAGTTTCTGAAACCAAACGTCTGAATGTTTTAATATCGGCGAATGTGAGAGGATTTTTATTTGCCGTAACAATATCATGATTAGTTGAATTGATTAGACCAGTATGCAGCACCACCGCCCTAGCCTCTGTAGTGACATCAACAACGTGAATTATCTCATTTTCCTTTCTCAATAGCTCTAGCAGGCACTGAAAACCACTATATCTCTCGCCTCCCTCTCTATACATTACGAATCTTTCTGCCATTTTGGCATCTATCCCCTCACTATTACGTAACAAGGTACTGCTGTTTGCAAGGCCGACAATCACTGTCGGATTTGTATGTACTCCCTGATCGGTATCTCCCTTATTATATATCTGTCTTACAAGTACTCTGCCGACCTTCCCCGTAGCACCCACAACAAAAACTCTTTCCAGACCATCACCAGTAGTTTTTGCATCGATTTACTATACTAATATCTTAATATCTTTTAAATGGGGAGCCTGAGATTTGAACTCAGATTACCAGCTCCCAAAGCTGGCAGTCTACCAGGTTAGCGTAGCTCCCCATGCCCAATATTACATAGAATTTATAACGAAAGTTAATAAATATGTTTAGCAAATAATTAATTACTGCTTGTTATTGTTAAATTAAGTGATTTTTATGCAGATGCCGGATTTGCCTTGGACAGAAAAGTATAGACCTAAAAGGCTAGATGATGTTATAGGGCAAGAACTAATAGTCAATAGACTTAAATCATTTGTTAGCAGAGGCAATTTTCCAAATATGATATTTGCAGGCACAGCAGGCATAGGAAAGACTACATGCGCAATAGCAATGGCAAATGACCTATATAAGGGCAGTTTTGCAGGAGCATTCAAAGAACTCAATGCAAGCGACTCGCGTGGAATTGATGTTATACGAGGTGAGGTAAAAGAGTTTGCAAAAACCATCTCAATAGCTGATGTTCCTATAAAAATAATATTTTTAGATGAGGCGGACTCACTAACTGCTGATGCGCAGCATGCGCTCAGAAGGACAATGGAAAAATTCTCTTCTGAAACACGTTTTATATTAAGCGCAAATTATGCAAGTAAAATAATAGAACCTATACAGAGCAGATGCGTTGTTTTTAGGTTCAAATCATTAAAAGAGAATGACATGGTCAACTATATTAAAAAAATAGTTGATGAAGAATCATTAACAATTGATGAAAAAGCAATAGAGGCGCTCATATACGTAAGCGACGGAGACATGAGAAAATTAACCAATATTATGCAAGGATGCGCAATGCATAGCAATGAAATAAAGGAGGCAAATGTATATGAGATTGCTGCAAAAGCAAGACCAAAAGAGATAACTGCAATGCTAAGATATGCTGTTTCTGGAAATTTTGTTGCTGCCAGAACCGAACTCGAAAGTTTGATATTGCGCCATGGGATGAGTGGAGAGGACGTTTTACTTCAATGCTATAAAGAGATCCAGAACATGGATATAGACGAGCGCATAAAATTAAAGGCAATATCTGAATTTGGCGAAACCAATTATAGGATAGTTGCAGGTGCAAATGAACGCATACAACTAGAATCTATGATAGCAAACATCGCCCTTGTGGCGTCCAAAAAAGACTAATGATTTTATGGACCATCAAAAAAACATACCATACCCATATACAAGAAAGGAAGTAAATGCATCGCTTTCAAGCATGATAAGAAATGATAGTAAACTTGATAAAATTGGTTATTTAATTGCTAATGGAGAGGTGCAATATGCACATTATCTAATGCAAACAACATGCTTAAATGAAAGAGATGTTATAAAACCGGTTCTTAATGGAATTGCGCAGCTAATCGCAAAAAGACATATAAGTAGGGCGGAGCTTGCAGTGCATATGTTTAATATAAATTTAACATATGAGGACCAATCAAAATATATTTTAGAAGGAATAGATAGGCTTATATTAGAAGGGGATTTTGAAAATGCAGCAAAAGTAGCACATGAATTTCATTTAAGCTTATTTCAACTTATGCCTTCAATTGAAAAATGGACGGCAAATTTAATAATGACACATGAACCAATAAAGGCCGCAACACTAATTGTTAATTTTAATCCACCATTTGAATTCAAAAAGAAATTTGAAGAAAAATTATATGACCAAATTAATATATTAATAGAAAAAGATGAGATAATAGACGCCGCATTTATAATAAAAACATTTGAAATTGATTATAAAAAATTCGATCGCTTCAGACCAAAAGTTATAGAGCATTTAAGATATTTGATGACAAATAATTCGTATGTGCATATGCCTTTAGTAGCAGACGCATTCCATTTCAAAAAATCTGAATGTGAAGAATTCAAACTATATGTAATTGAGGTCGTAAATGAGTGTATAAGCAATAGGAGTATAAGTTTTGCAATGGATTTTATGAAACATTTTAAGATCAAAAAATCCGAAATTAGAGAAGATATCTTAAATCATATAAAAAAGTTTATAGAGTCAAATAACGTAAATACTGCTAAAGACCTAACGTTAAAATTTTTTATATCAGAAAATGATGTAAAACAATTAGTTTTGCCTAAAATAAAAAAAGAATTGCTAAATAATAGCTCACATACCTACGCATGTGAATTGGCATCTGCTTTCCAGTTAAGCATAGAGAATTTATGTACATTTAAACCATTAGTATTAAAAACAATCAAAACGCTGCTAGATGAAGTCAAGATAAGCGAAGCGGAAGATTTAACTATAGCATTTAATATAAATCCAAACGAGTTGGAAGATTATATTAAAAATATAGACAAATTAAATCAATGAGAATTCGCTGCATTTATTTTATGCCAATTATATAATTTCATAAATATTGGGACAAATTTATTCCCCTTTGCAATCATTTCATCTATTTCTTTTATAGAATAGCTATTTAGCGCGTCAGTGGCATCTTTGTTTATTGTAGGTTTCTCATCGGAGTGCACTATAAAGAATGTGACAAATTCATTTGAGGTTTCCTTTGATGCCGCTAATTTATGCATCTTTTTTATATTTGCATTTTTTATGCCAAGCTCCTCTTCTATTTCACGTAATGCACCTTCTTCATAACTTTCTCCAGAAGATACGTGCCCCGCAGCAGATGAGTTATAGTACCCAGGAAACGTATCTGTATTTTCCGCTCTTTTTTCAAGCCATATCCTTCCGGAACTGTTAATAAGAAATATGTGTACAGACCTGTGCAGCTTATCAGTTTTATGTATGCCCTTTCTTGGCGCACTGCCAACTACCATATCATTCTCATCTACCACATCCACCATCTCCTCTTTTATTTCCATACAATCACTTTTTCTCAACTATCAAATTAAATCCATTATATACATTATTATATCTTAAATTAAATATATCATCAAAACGCGAAAGAACACATAATAGTGCATGCAGATATATTAGTGGATTAAATTTTGAACATTTGTGTGGATTATTTGATAAAAATCTCACATTATGTGAGGCTACAAAAATAACCCATTATAGCTTTTCATATCGACATCAAGTATTTTAAAATTATTACGTTCGAATAATCTTGAAAGCCCCTGAGTGGTATAACGGCAATTATCTATTGGATAGTTATGCTCTCTCCAATAAAATGGAACCCATATAAACCCTTTAGACTGTGGCTTCATTACCCTACCAAGCTCCTACACCGCCAAATCGGGATTTTGTACATGTTCTAAAAGAGCGATGCACATTATATTGCCTATTGAACTATTTTTAAAAGAAAGTGCTTGTATATTAGCTAAAAAATCTGGATTTTCAGTCTTATCTATATTCACTAGTTTATATTTTTTAAAGTATCTTGCATATGAATAACGCCTTACTGCACCAAAGTCATAAACGCCATTTTTATCGCAATATTTAATTAAAAAATTTTTTACTGCAGATTCTATTTTATATCTAGTCAAAGTATCGGAAAATAATTTTTTTAAACCATTCAACTACTCACTGCAATACAAATTTAACCAAATCCTCCCCACGCCTTAAAAAATCTTTTATGTCAGAATTGTTATTTAGAATACAATTGGATCTGCGTATTACGTCTATTATACCAACATTCATTTTTAGTTTATCCAATTGAAAAAGCTGTTTTTCCGCTTCGATCCAATTTAATCCAATTTTATCTGAAAAAAAACGTATCCTAAGATTCGTTGGAGCACATACATTTATTATATAAGGTTCTACATTTCCCATACGCTCTGCGACCAGATCAATAAATCTGCTCGTATATATACCATCAATTATAATACCATTACTCCTGTTAAGTTTTGATATTTGCTCTAAATATTCTTCCCATAACCCATAATATGTGACATTTAACCCAAGTTTATTATGATAATTTATTGGGGTACCATATTTAGCAAATTTACTCCTTTGATAGTCCCCTAAACTAAACTGTTCGATATTTAGCTCATTGCTTATATGCTTTAAAAGTGTGCTCTTTCCTGAAGACCCAAAACCCGTTATGCCGATTATTTTATTCAAATAATTACCAGCTGGACAAATCCGCTTATTTGTTGAACAAACCACTTTTTATGTTTTTCTGTGTATACTGCTTAATGTCGTATTCACTTAAAAAATAAGTTTAAAGTACAAAATTCCTGCTATTTATATTAACAGGGCAATTTTGCAGTATTACTCATTACGTTCAATTCTAAGCAATTTTTTAACATCTGTTTCGTATGCCGACATGTTTCTAAGCATCGATAGTACTGTGCGCCCATTATCATCTTTTATAGAATTTAATTTGACATCCGATAGTATAATGAGTCGTATACGCTCAGATGCGGGATTTTGTGCAATCGCATGCGCCATACTTCTTCCATCATTTGTTACCCTAATGCTTCTAATTTCCAAATTTTCAAGAAGTCTGCGCTGTATATCTTCAGATTCAGATATCGCAAATAGATATCCGATATTATGATCATTATAACTTTTCTTCTTTAATAATTCTGGACTTGAGATTATTCGTTTAATGTATTCATTTGATAAGCTTGAAGGATCTACAAGACCAATGGCAACCATTTCAACAACCTTATTAAAAAGAGAGTTATCCCTTTGATTTGAATAAAACGTACTTTTTATTTTCGACATTTTATCACGATATTTATATGATTATAAAAACAATAATTTTACAAAACGGTTATTTCTAATGGACCTGCATAGTTTGAATCTGGAGCCGTTATGTAAAATGTTGTCAGATAACTATTACCATCATCTATTTTAAATGGCAATTTAGGATCCGTACTTATTAATTTAAATGGCTCATTAAGTCTTATATTTGATACGGTATCGCCAAAACTTAGCGCCTTATACATCTGGACCGTATTTTTAAATATCTGCCCTTTCGCTAGTGTTATTATCATCTCCGATTTATCAATATCTGTAGATTTACCCTTGTATATAATTCTGGTTTTATTTATTTCTATTTTTACATGTTCATGTTCTTCTGGAACAAGTTTTATTGAGAGAGGACCAGAATAATTTTGTTTTGGACCACTTAATTTTATAGTAAATTCGACTTTCTGATTTGGATTTACACTTAATGGAAGACTTGGAACTATTGATA
This sequence comes from Microcaldota archaeon, assembly GCA_021828345.1. Next base: position 11,930 of record JAJZJI010000001.1, on the reverse strand, counting down.
TTAATTCAAACGGTTTATATACCGATATACCCTTTATTGTTATTACCTCTCCTTTTCCCTCCTTAAATATACTCTTTACAAGCTCATTCACAGCATTATTATTTGCGAATGGTACTTTTATCTCAAATTGATCCTCAAGCGTTTTTAACCCTTGCAGTGTATGAAAGGTATTATTCCACATTATATTAACGCTACTTATGTCAATTAATGGAGCGCTCTTCTTTTTCTTAAATATGCCTTTTATGTCAAATTGCATTGCACGCACTTTTCTTACAAATAGCAGAATATAGTATATTAGATTGTCGTTATAGTATTTATTAATATCTATACTAACTAATTATTGTGATATTATGCTAAAGGCCATTAACAATAGGCACAAACATAAAGAATATAGCATGGTTCTTATAGTACTGATAGGAATTATGCTGCTTTTTGTACCTGGTGTAATTCCAATAGTTGGTCCATTCTTTGCAGGAATAATAATAGGATATCTTTCAAAAGAGGTAAAACGTGGCATTATAGCAAGCCTTGTATCAGCAATAATATTTACCATTATAGTATGGATGGTGATATCATTGGTAGCATATCCATATATTTACACAAACCACACAAAAATCTTCGGAACAATAACTGGTGTTAGTATACTTGCATTAATAGGATCAATATTAGGTTTTTATGAAATTGTTTTGGTCGTTATAGGGGCAATTTTGGGAGCTGCACTTGGAGATAAGTCTAAGAATTAAATTTATATTGTGGTAGTATGTTAGAAATAGGAAAAAAAGCACCGGATTTTTTGTTAGATGGAATGGATAATAAAAAACATAGTTTGAAAGATTTCAAGAGCAAATATTTGATTGTATATTTTTACCCAAGAGATTTGACTCCGGGATGTACTATAGAGGCAAATGAATTCAATAAAAACTTAGATGCGCTTAAAAAAATGGACGCAAACGTGATTGGCATTAGCAATGATGATATTAAATCTCATGAAAAATTCACAAATAAGTGCGATTTGAAGTTCATGCTCTTATCTGATACAAACAGTACAACCATAAAGGCTTACGAATCATACGGAGATAGAGGGATATTTGGCGTTGGAACATTGAGAAATACGTATATATTAAAAAATGGTGTTGTAGTTAAAGCATTCGAAAAGGTAAATCCGAAAACACATGTAAATGAGATAATAAATGCATTAAAAGAGCTTAAATAAAATAGTTATTCGAATTTCCAAGATGCATATGATACAAGATGATCGTAGTCTTTTGTCACATTTGCAGAATTCGAGTAATTGAGAAGTATGCCATGCTTTGCTCCTCGTTTTTTTGCGATATATTCAGCAACGGTTATAGGTCCGTATCCACATGCGCTGCTATTTAACTTTTTCACGTTCGCATTGAATGATTCATAATCAATATTTGATATATTTTTAAACAGCGCCTTATCCTTTAACTTTGTCTCTTTAACATTTTCATAATGATTAAAATCAGATGATGCTATTATAATAGATTTTCGTGATAGCGATTCCTCGGATTTTATTATTGACTTTGAGACATCAATGCATGAGTTAATATCTGAATTCGCCATGCATATAAAAACAAATTTCTTTTTTATGCCACCTATTTTATCTATAAATGGAAGCTGCACCTCTATCGAATGCTCCCCCATATGCGCAGCCTCATTTACTTCTATTATTTTAGAATTTGATATAATTTGATCCACAAATATTTTATCTGTTTTAAATATACCATTTGGCATAGACCAATCGGTTTTAGATATTGATACGTCCGTTCCTATACCCGTATGATTTGGACCTAATATAATTACGGTGTCAGCTTGCTTATAAAAATTACCAGCTTTCATATTTGCGTATGCAAATCCTGCAGTAATGCCAGAATAAACATACCCTGCATGCGGAATAATGTATACGCCTATCTTATCAACAAAATCGGCTACATTAATAATATATGAATCAATCATATTTGATAACTCAACTTTGTTTGATGGATAAAAACTCCCATTAAATGCGGGTTCACGCATATTTACCACAATCCAATTATTGTTGTAAAGATGTATATAGGCTTTTATTATCAATTATTTGTAGTTAATAGTTGGTATGATGGCTCTTATAATCTTTATTGATATGGATTATTTTTTTGCCGCATGTGAAGAGCTAAGGCATCCGGAGCTTAAGAGTATGCCACTTGCAGTTGGCACATCTAAGGAGAGCGAAAAATATAGAGGCGTAATACAGACATGCAATTATATTGCAAGAAAATTTGGCGTTAGAAGTGGCATGCCAACCACAAATGCGTATAAATTATGCCCAAATCTTATATATTTGGAATCGGATGACAAGTATTATAGTGATATTTCAAATAAAATAATGCGACTACTACATAATTATAATAGAAAAATTGAACAGATGAGTGTAGATGAAGCTGCAATGGAAGTTATCGGATTGAACTATGATGAATCATATGCGCTTGGAATGGAAATAAAAAACAACATTAAAAATGAGGTAGGTCTTACATGTACTATAGGCATAAGCTTTGGACCGGTATTTGCAAAGATGGCATGCGATGCTTCCAAACCTGATGGATTTATGATTATTAAAGAAGGTGAAATTCGCGATTTTCTTAAAGATAAAAAAATATCAAAACTACCAGGTATAGGACCAAAAACTGAGCTGCGCATGATTGAATTAGGCATAAAAACAATAGGGGATTTGGCAACGTATAATCCCATTTCACTATCTAAAAAATTTGGTTCTATTGGATTGAGATTGCATGAACTTGCAAACGGAATTGATAATGAAAAAATCTCTGATAAAAATGACCGACTGTCCATAGGTAGAGAACGCACACTAAATGTTGATACCTTTGATATAAACGAGCTGTCAAAAATGATAGACATATTATCAGCTGAAGTGTACAAAGAAGTTTTAGATAATAATTACTGGTTTAAAGGAATCGGAATAAAAGTCAAATATTCTGATTTTAACATTGTCACAAGAAATAAACATTTTGAGAATAATATGGATTCACTAGATTCAATAAAAAACACAGCAACCACATTAATAAAACCATTAATAAAAAAGGATATTAAAATAAGAAAAATAGGCGTTAAGGTCTTTGATATAAATAAAATAGGAGGGCAAAAAAAGCTCTAACACCCCCAATTTATTATGCAAGATTGGATTCTATTAAATATGAGCGTGCCTCCAATGCGGCCTTACAACCACTGCCGGCCGCAGTTATCGCCTGCCTATATCTATGATCCGCAACATCCCCAGCAACAAATAAGCCTTCTATTTCTGTAAGAACCTCATTTTTTGTTATAATATATCCGTTCTCATCAAGTTTTAATTTATTCTTCAAAAATTCGGTATTAGGCTTATGACCTATTGCAACAAATACGCCATCGACAGATAGCTGACTTGTTGAGCCCGTCTTAATATCCTTTATTTTAACACCGCTTATCTTTACATCACCAACTATTTCTTCTATAGTCGTATTAAATAAAACTTTTATCTTCGAATTATTTACCACTTTATTTTGCATTATCTTGCTAGCCCTAAAAGAATCACGCCTATGTAATATAGTTACTGATTTTGCAAATTTTGTCAAGAATAATGAATCCTCCATAGCGGTATCCCCCCCACCAACAACTACAACATCCTTATTTTTAAAGAAAGGCCCGTCACACGTGGCGCATGAACTAACGCCTTTTCCAATAAAACGTTTTTCTGATTCTATACCTAACCATCTAGCTGAGGCACCCGTTGCTATTATTATTGAGTGTGACTGGTAGGTATTGGAAGTTGTCTTTATAGTAAAGGGTTTTTTAGAGGTATCTATATCTAAAACATCCTCTCCTAAAAATTTAGTGCCAAAACGCTCAGCCTGTGCTCGCATAAGATCTATTAATTCGGAACCTAATACACCATCGGGAAATGCGGGGTAGTTTTCTACAACCGTCGTAAGTAGAAGCTGACCACCAGCAACAGCTCCAGTAATTACAAGAGGTGCATATCCCTCCCTTGATGCATATAATGCAGCCGTAAGCCCAGCAGGCCCTGAACCTATTATTATCAAATTCTCTACCATATATATCATTAATATTCTATTTTTCAAGTTTTTATATTTTACACATTAAAATCGTATAGTGTCATAAACGATAAATAGAATCCTCTAGCAGCATTTAAAAATTATTGGTGTGAATAGGGTGTTGGTGACATTCACGATTGATATAGACGGGCATAGCATATCGCTCGATAAAAGAAGCATTGGAGCACATTCTGATTTTATCTCTCATGCACATACAGACCATATAACTGCTGCAAAAAAATCCACAGGGGTAATAGCGGGCATAGAGACGATAGCACTTATAAAAGAAGCGTATAATATTATGCCCAAAATCTCAAACTTTAATTTTAATATCGAACTTTTAGATTCAGGACATATGCTTGGAGCAAAGCAAATATACATAAACAATAATGATTGTGAGAGTATTGTTTATAGCGGCGATTACACATTACATAATATAGAGACAGCAAAAAGAATACAAATACCACAAGCGGATATTGCAATAATAGATTCAACATATCCATATCCAGATATAACCTTTGATGATAGAGAATACCAAAAAAATTGCATGCTTGAATGGACAGATCGTATGCGAGATAGAGGCATAGTGCTTTTTAGCGCATTTGCGATGGGCAAGGCACAGGAGTTAATAAGTATACTAAACGGAAATGGAATAATTCCAGTAGTTTCGCCTAAAATAGCTAAAATTAATAGTGTTTATAGATCATTTGGCGTTAAACTCGAGTATAATGCGTATGGAGATATTAATTATGATGAAAAATTAAAGGACAATTTTGTTGGAATTGTTGATACAAGAAAAATTTTTGAGTTATCTAACGCTCTAAGAAGTATACATAAAAAGGAGATTTATACGGCCATAGCTACGGGTTTTTCAAAATTCATGCGCTTTAACATGAATGCGCAGTTTGCATTAAGCGACCATGCAGATTTTAACCAAGCGACATCATATATAGAGGAAATAGGCGCAAAACGCATATTTACTTATGGTCAAAATAAGGAGATTTTTGCAAAAAATCTTAAAGCTAAAGGATATAATGCGCAAGCATTCAAAGATAGTATAAAAATTTCTAAAAAGATTACAATACGTTCAGCCATTTGATTAATAGTTAATCTTTTTATAGGATTTGTACGATAATATAGTGATTTCAATGAATAAAAAAATTTTGCTGATAGGCATTTTACTTATCGTTATCGTTGTTGTTATAGGTATATTTGCACCTAGCAGCGTATCTAGTCCATTCCAAGTATCAAATATCACAATAGCACATGGCAACTATAGCAGTATGGCATTTAACATAACAAGTAATAGAACACTATTTGTAATCTTAGGTTCATCTAATATACCTATAGACATATATCTATTCAATAGCACAGGATTTAACATATGGCAATCAAAAATAAGAACGTCCCCATATGAAGGTTATGCCATTGCCAATTCATTAAATAATGATGGAGTCATTGGTATCTTCCATAATACAACAGCGCTCTTATATCAAAATGGAGCATCTTCACAGAATGTTAGTTCAACCACAAATGGTGTAGTCTTTTACAACAAAACTTCTGCATTCTATGGAAATACAATATTTGTATTTGACAATGATTTAAGTAATAATACAAACGCCCAAGTTAGCATAAATTACATATCCCCAACACCTATAAATGCTATTTCCAATAATAGCAAGCTCTCAGGATTCGGCACGCAGATACTTGAGATTTATTCTGCCCTGTTTATTATAGGCATTATCGGACTTGCACTCATAGTATATGGTTTAATTAAAAAAGATACATCAGCTGCACCAAATGGCACTACAGTAAGCACAACAGATATTGAGGAACGAGATAAGTTATATAGCAAAATAAAAAGCCCAACGAGCAATTCAAATAATAATTTAACTTATAAAAGTACACGCAAATCCAAAGGTCCACGTAAAAAAAAGGGTAAGACAAGTACGTAAATAAAATAAAAAGTGTAGAATATGGAAGACTTAAAAGAGAGGATTGCTGGGGAAATAGCGCTTTCTGATAGCCCAGGCAGCGCAATGAAAAAATGGAGAGAATTATTTGGTATATCACAAGTAGAGCTAGCCAAAAGCATACGAATAACGACGTCAACTATTAGTGATTACGAGAGCAATAGAAGATTAAGTCCTGGCGTTGGAGTAATAAAACGATTTATTGAAGCGTTATTTACAATAGATGAGAGTAGGGGCAGCAATGTAATACGCGGCCTTGCAAATATGTCAATGGAAAAACCGGATCCAAACGTACCATTTTATAATATCAAAGATTTTTCAACGCCTCTTAGTGGTATAGATTTCAATAGAATAATAGAGGGCAAAATTATAGCAAATCTCAATTATCTTAACTCTACAAACCTTTTTGGTTATACTACAATAGATAGCCTAAGAGTCATACTTGAAATATCTCCGCAAGAGTATCCTAAATTATTTGGAAGTACTACAGAGCGCGCGTTTATATTCGAGAATGTATCAACTGGAAGATCACCAATGGTAGTTATAAGAGTTGCTCCTATTAAACCAAAAGTCGTAGTTATACAGGGTTTAACAAGCATAGATAGACTTGCAATAAAGCTTGCTCAAATGGAAAAAATACCATTAATTGCCACAAAGCTAAGCATAGATGAGATAAAACAGAGGCTAGACAAAGTATAACGAATACTAAATGCAGCTCTTCTTGTATATTTATCTGATATAAATATTGTAGTTAGTTTTAACCCCAAACATCCGCTTTTATTTTTATATTTGGAACATTCAATGCTTCTAAGGACTCTTTCATAGCCTTTACAAAGTTTAATGGACCGCAAATATATGCAGTTCTCTCCATAAAGTCCGGGGCATACTTTTTAATCATATCAGCATTAATATGACCACATTCACCATCCCAATTATCTGTAGATTCTGGACGCGTCACCGTTATTATAGTTTTCATATGTATCTTTCTTTCTATTTCCTTTAATTCATCTCCCATTATCACTTCTGTTGGAAAGCGTATGCTATATAATAGTACAACATCGGTACTAAGAGACTCTTTCTCAATCTTTTTAAGCATCGACATAAATGGAGCAAGACCCGTTCCACCAGCTATAAACATTACCTTCTTATCCTCCTCAGGTATAAACCTAAATTGGCCGTAAGGACCTGTCATAAAATATCTATCGCCTATTGCGGCGCTCTCCATCTTTGATGTTAATTTACCATGCACCATATGTATGTAAAAATCAACCGTTTGACCATTAGGCTCTGACGCAATTGAGAATGCCCTTGTTATTTTCTCATTATTACTTTTATCAACGTAAGTGAGCATCACAAACATGCCTGGATCAAAATTTAAAGTAGTATTATCCTCCGCTTTGAATCTAAATACAGTAACGTCAGGTGTTGCTTTTATTATATCATTTATAACATATGGTTTCTGATTTATCGATATATTATGTGGTGTAGCTGCCATTGTATTACCCAATATCATATTTTTTCTATAAACTTATTTAATGTCATACGTTTTAATTTGCTACTAAAAGATTCACGCATTGAGGGAAATCTAACAACATTTAATGTCCTATCAGAAAGGCTTACCCTAAAAGAGTCGCCCACCTGCAAGCGCCCTATATCTTCCGTATCCGCCCTAAGATTTCCATGATATTTCTCAACTGTTATCTCAAGCAGCGAAGATTCATCTATTATTATCGGATTAGTATATGGTCCATCAGGATTAATAAATGTTATGCACATCACTTTAGGACTAGTTATTATAGGCCCCCTTGCTGATCTATTATATGCAGTAGAACCCATAACGCTTGTTATGAGCATACCATCACCAGCTATTATGAATGGAGATATCTTAATCTTTCTTCTTCCATCGATCTCTTTTATGCTAAAATATATCTCTTCTGCTATATTCCTTAAAAGTATCTCATTTATTGCATAATAACTATTATTTTTATAATGCACGACAAGTTTTTTTGATAATGGTTCTATATTATAGTTATGCGCTTTAAGTAGAGATATCACTTTAGTCATATCGTTTAATGACACATCCGCATAATAACCAAGACTTCCTATCTCATTAGTTCGTATTGGAAGTATTGGGCAATCGCATGCCTTTGCGGCATTCATAAACGTGCCATCGCCACCTATCGCAATACATATGTCAGGTTTTTTCTTAACGATATCAAATGCATTTTCTAACAAACGTATCTCCTTATACGCTTTCTTTGATACTATTTTTATTCTCATAAAACCAACATATATCAAAATATAAATTTATTTACGATATTAGAAACCTCATGAGCCTTTGAATAATGAGGCGCATGTCCTGCACCCTCTATGATATCAACATGTGAACCCTTTATGCATTCTGAAATCATATGTGCATATTTACTATCAAGTATTTTATCCTCCTTACCCCATATTATCTCAACTTTAGAATCAATTTTTGAGAGCGATGCGCAGTCTAATATATTTGATGGAATATCCGAATTTATTATGCTACTTATAACATTCTCAGAATTGCTATTCATTAAGAGTATGCTGCTTAGAAGTGCATTCTTATATTTCTTAAGTTCTAACGGACTCTTATCAGAAAAAAAGCCTGCAAATCCTGCCATATCCTCAAGTATTATGCCACTTAATTTATTTGACATGGCATTATAAGCTGCAACCCAGGCACCATACGAATTACCCATCAAAAAGTTAGATTTTGTATCATACATATTCGTTATGTTCTCAATTACTTCCAAGACGATATTAGACTGAACTTTTATATCATATGTTATATTAGGCCTATCAGAGTCTCCATGACCTAAAAAATCTATAGCGCATATATGTATGTTCTCATTTATAAGCGGTATCATCTTTGACCATACAGAGTATGTAGCCCCGAGTCCGTGCAGAAGTAATAGCAACGGGCCGTTTTCAACGCTGTTATTTATCATACTTATATTTCCATAAGAGGTCTTTAACTTATCATTTTTGAAAAGATTATATTCCATAATTATCTATTTGCCTCATTTTTTGATTTTTGTTGAATCGAAAAAGTGTATACCACGGCCCAGTGCGCTTTCTGCAGCCTCCATTATAGATTCACTAAATGTAGGATGTGGATGAATAGTATCCGCTATATCCTCAAGTGTTGCACCCATCTCTATTGCAAGCGCGGCCTCGCTTATCATAGCGTTTGCATCTCTTGAAACTATCTCAACCCCTTTTATTATATTATCCTCATTGTATGCTATTTTAACAAAACCATTAGTGCTATCTAGCGCAATTGCTCTGCCTAGAGCACTAAGTGGAAACTTTGTAGTCATTATCCCATCACCCTCAAGCCTTCCAGCTATTGCTATTTCCGGATCAGAAAATATTACAGCTGGCACTACAATATTCTCATAGCTTGATGAGATGCCCGATGCGGCCTCACCCGCAACCACACCTTGACGCATTGCTTTATGTGCAAGCATAGGCTCACCAGCAACATCGCCTATTGCATAGATATTTTCATCGCTTGTGAGCATTGTTTTATTTGTAAGTATAAAGCCCTTATCATCCTGCTTTATTTTTGTATTAGAAAGCCCTAAACCAGTTGTATATGGCAATAGACCTATTGCAACAACAAGTATATCAGCACTTATATTTTCATTATTATCTAACTTTAAGATATTTGAATCAAAACTAATAGGATTTGATTTTTTATATATTTTTATATTTAAGGACTCCATTCTCTTCTTTACATATGACACAGCTTCCTGATCGAATTTTGATAGTATATCAGAGCGCGCAATTATTGATACATTTGAACCTAATTTTGCATACATTATTCCGATCTCAACCGCCACATACCCAGCCCCTATAATTGCCATATTTTTTGGTATATAATCTAATAGCAATGCCTTTTTGTAATCCACTATTTTATCCGAATAGTCAAATCCCTTTAGAGGTATTGGCTCTGAACCGGTTGCAATTATTGCTTTTTTAAAATCTATTTCAATGCCATCAGTTAACTGTAATTTATTTGAGGATAAGAAGGTAGCTTCAGCATTAAATATATCTATATTATTTGATTTACATAAAAATGCGACGCCCTGCTCCAATTTCTTTGAGACCGAAACGCGCCATTCATACATTTTTTTAGCATCTATTGCAAGACCATTTACACTTATTCCAAATTTTGATGACTCTTTTATACTATCATATATATCAGATATGTGTATTAGCGTCTTCGAAGGTATACACGCATAATTTAAACAATGCCCACCCAGTTTGTGCTTTTCTATTAGAGCAACACTCTTACCGAGCTGAGCTGCGCGTATTGCAGCGATATAACCGCCAACGCCGCCTCCTATTATTGCAACATCAACATTCTCAGGTATAGAACCCATAACCATATACATAACCTATTTTATTTAAAAATTATCATTTTCTTCCTTTGACTGTGCCCTACGCTCAGCACAGGTGCAGCCGCATTCACAATTGATTTTACAATTGCATCCATTTCTACACCCGCACACACATCCGCCACCACATTCACACCCTTGACCCGCACCCTGATTAGCCATAAAAATCAATCTGAAATCTCCAAAAACTCAGGATCCTCAATATACTCCTTTATAAGATTCCCAAATCTTACCGCTTCTGCGCCATCGACAACCCTATGATCAAATGTCAAAGAGAATGGCAGTTCTTTTCCAATAACAATTTGGTTCTCCTTAACCATAGGCACATCCCTAATAAAATGTATACCCAGTATTGCCACATCAGGATAATTTATCATTGGCACAGATAGATATCCACCACCCAAGCTGCCTATATTAGTTATTGTAAATGTGCTATCGCTCATCTCCTCTATACTTATACTCTTATTGCGCACCTTTTCGGCAAGATCAACTATCTCCTTTGCTATTTTTGCAATGCCCTTTTTGTCAGCATCCTTTATAACAGCAACACGTAGTCCATCATCCGCCTCTACTGCAAGTCCTATATTATAGTAGCGTTTTAATATTATCTCCTGTTTTTCCTTATCATAACTAGAATTAAAACGCTCATTCTCTTTCAATGCCCCAACTACCGCTTTTATTATAAACGGTAAGAATGTTAATTTAACATTCTTCTTTGCAAATTTAGGCTTCTCCTTCTCCAATATTTTTGCAAGATATGTAGCATCTATCTTATCCATATGCACAGCTCTTGGTATAGTCCAGGATAATTCCATATTCTTTGCTATTGCCTTTCTAACCTGAGACATAGGCACACGTTCAACTCTATTTTTATGCAATTCTTCTTTAGCTTCTGAGTATATTGGCACCGTATGTATAGGGGAATTATCTCTTGCACGTATTCTTATATCATTCTCCATTATGCGCCCATTCGGCCCTGTACCCACAACAGTATTTAAATCGATATTAAGATCATGCGCCAGTTTACGCACAGCGGGGGTTGCAAGTACTTCCTTAATGGATTCGTTGCGCTTTGGTTCTATAGCAACAGCTTTTGCAATTGAAGATGGCTTATCCGATTTGTCCTGCGTTACAATAACATTTAACACATCAGATTTTATAGTGCCCTTTAATTCCTCTGCCGTTCCAAAATATGCAAGCACGTCACCGACCTTAACAGGACCGGGTTTTGATATTATTTTTATCTTACCAGATATTGGCGCCGGTATATTTACCACTGCTTTATCGGTCTCTATTTCTACAACAGGCTGATCCTCTTTTACATCATCATTATCCTTAACGAGCCACTTATGTATATTGCCCTCAGTTATTCCCTCCCCAACATCCACAAATTTTAATTCTTTCATCTCTACCAC